>CAZJOP010000214.1:0-2507 GCA_964547695.1 uncultured Syntrophorhabdaceae bacterium | reverse complement strand
AGGCATTTATTGTCTTAAAATCAGGCAAGGAAACAAAAGAAGAAGATATCTATAGATTCCTGAACGAAAGACTTGCCCGCTATAAGATCCCAAAATACATCGTATTTGTAGACAGACTGCCTAAAACCGCCTCGGGAAAAATAAGAAAGAGCCTTCTTAAAGAACTTAACTATTTTAATAAGGCATAAACCATTGACAGGGGATGATTTTGTGCTAAAGGGAATGCGTCTTTAACATGAAGAAGAGGAAAGAAGAACATCAAAGGTTGTTAGAGGAATTCAAGGCATTAACATTGGCTGCCCTTGAAAAAACCGATACAGATGGTTTTATCGAGACCCTTATAAAAAGGGATGGGTTAATCAAAAAGATTATCAACGAAAATATAGAGCTCGATACAGGGGAAGTAGATTTTCTTTTCGGCCTTGAGGAGAGGGTAATAGAAAGGCTTGAGGCTGAAAGGAAAAATGTCATTGAAGGTATGGGTGAAATAGGTGAGAAAAAGAGGGCCATAAAAAGATATACCCCTAAATTTCCATTTCCGCCAATGCCCGCCTTTTTTGAAAAAAAAGGTTAAAAAATACTTAAGTTTTAAAAAATATATCCGATAAAGTTAACAGGTGAGATATGACTATATCGGATTTTCAAATAAACAGCGTAATTAAAAGCTATACAAAACACATGAAGTTTAAGGTGAAGATAGCGGAAAAAGACCAATTATTAAATAATATTAACAACGAAGACCGTGTATTAATATCTGAAGATGGTAAAAGAATGCTACTTGAAAGAATTGGAGAAAACATGGCAGATAGGTTGAGAAGGCATGACAAAGAAGGACATGTTTCGGATATTAGTAGTAGATGATAACGCAGAGATCAGGGAGATCGTTAAGGAGTATTTAACCGAAGACGATTGTATCATAGACGGTGCAGATAACGGTAAAAATGCATTAGAAAAATATCTCAAAAACCCTTTTGACATAATCATCACCGACCTTAAGATGCCTGAAATGTCAGGCATCGATTTAATCAAACACATAAAACAATTAAACGATGTAACGGAATTTATTATTATTACAGGATATGCATCCCTTGACACGGCCATGGAGGCCATAAAATTAGGCGCATTCGATTATATTGTAAAACCATTCAGGATTGAAGAGCTTAAGGTAGCAACAAAAAATGCAAAGGAAAAGATTGCCCTGAAAAAGACAAATCAAGAACTCCTTGATAAACTAAAGAGTTTCTATTCTGAGCTGGAAAGATACAGGCAGATAGAAAAGAAAACAGATGAACAAAAAAGCGGGGAGCAAGATTTTGGAACAGAAAAGATTGTGGAGGAGATAAAAAGACTTGAGAGACTTATAAAGACCCGCCTCATGATTGAATAAAGAAAGGGTAGTGAAAATGCTTGAAAATAAAAGGGTTCTTGTAGTAGACGACAATCCCGATATTATCGGCGCCCTTTCTGATTTCCTCGAGCTAAACGGTTGTAAGATTTTTACGGCCACAACCGGTAAGGAGGCAATAGATGTTGTTAAACACCAAGATATAGAGGTAGTACTCCTTGATGTGAGGCTCCCTGACATAAACGGTGTTAACCTCCTTGATGTTTTAAAAAAAGAGAATCCTACCATTGCCGTTATAATGATGACAGGCTACAGCACCCATAAGGATATAATAGATGCCATGAAAAAGGGTGCGTCAGACTTTTTACTTAAACCCTTTGAATACGATAACCTCATAATGGTCATGATCAGGGCATTGAGGGAGAGGTCCCTCATGCTGGATAAAGAAAAGTATTCAAAAAGCCTGGAGGACAAGAAAAAGATTGAGATATTAAACAGGGAACTTCAGGGCAAAATACAAGAACTCACTACAATGTATAGTATTTCAACCCAGTTTAATACATTGAATATCTACGACGATGTATACGAAAAAATGGTCAATATTGCTTTTGATGTGGTAGGGGCAAGCCTGTGTAGGTTCTATCTATACGATGCAGTAAGTAAAGAGGTCATCTTGTTTAAGGAAAAAAAGGCACAGGAGCTGGATGAAGAATTTGTTTTAAATACAGATGAAATCCCTGCTATTTTAAATACGGTTAAGAGGTGCTATATAAAAGACGACACCCTCACGTTGCCCATAGTCATTAAAGGGGAAACAATAGGGTTCCTGTCTGTTAAAAAGAAAAAAAACAGTATAGAACTTGATCCCTATCAGATAGAAAAGGATGTGTTTTTTCTCAAGATCATAGGGGAACAGGCATCATCCCAGATTGAAAATAGAATCCTTTACGAAAGTCTTTTTGAAAATGTGTTAAAGACCCACATGTCCCTTATAACTGCCATAAATAAAAGGGATTCCTATACAGAAAACCACTGTAAAAGGGTGACAGAGATGTGTCTTGGCCTTGCTGACACCCTTGGCCTCAAGAGTTTAGAAAAGGATATATTAAAGGTGGTAGGCCCTATCCATGATCTGGGAAAGATAGGCATTCCCGATGAAATA
>CAZJOP010000213.1:0-2514 GCA_964547695.1 uncultured Syntrophorhabdaceae bacterium | reverse complement strand
TCTTTGCACCTTTTATAGGATGCGCCTTACTGGCCCATTATGTCTTGGGATGGGAGGTAAGACCAAGTCTTCTCGGTGGTATAGCCCTCTCTACAACCTCAATGGCCGTTGTCTATGCGGTTATGGTAGAGACAGGCCTTAATAAAACAGAATTTGGAAAAGGTATTTTAGGTGCATGTTTTGTTAATGACCTAGGGACTGTTTTAGCCCTTGGCCTTTTATTTGCACCTTTTACATATAAAACACTAATATTTGTGATTGGATGTTCGACCTTTATAATACTTCTTCCCTTTATAACCCGGTTCATAACACGCCTTTATGCATATAAGACAGCTGCAGTGAGAACCAAATGGGTATTGCTGGTCCTTTTCGGTTTAGGTGCCCTTGCACTATGGGCAGAAACAGAACCTGTTTTACCAGCTTATATAGCAGGTATGGCACTTGCCGAGGCCTCTGCAAGTGATGCTTTATGGGTCAGAAGGCTTCGCACACTAACTGTAGGATTTCTAACCCCTTTTTATTTTATAAGGGCAGGAACCCTTGTGAATTTAAAATCCCTTATAAATGTATTTCCAGTGATTGTCTTTTTTGGAGGTAAAGTCTTCTCAAAAATTTTTGGTCTTTTTCCATTTATAAGGTTTTTTAGAAAAAATTTTAAGGAACAATGGTATTATACACTTCTTATGTCAACAGGGCTTACCTTTGGCACAATATCTGCAATGTTTGGTCTTTCAAAGGGTATAATTACACAGGAGCAATACTCCTTTCTCGTTATTACTGTAATTGCAAGCGCTGTTATTCCCACAATTATTGCAAATGCTTTTTTTCTGCCCCGACATTTAATACCTAAGGAACCTACTGAGGAATTAGAGATGCTTGGCCTTGGAAAACCAATTTCGCCTGAACGTGAGGAAGAGGGGCTTGATGAAGAATAGAAAATTCTAACTGTTTTTAATTTTTAAAAATATTCAATGTGCTCATGCATAAATTTTTTCAACCCTGCATGCACATACCTTATATTCAGGTATCTTGCAAATGGGATCTACGGCATCGTTGGTCAATACATTGGCACAGGCCTCAAAGAAGTGAAATGGTATAAATACAGTGTTGGGTTTAATCCTATCCGTTACCTTTGCCTTAATCCTGATGCTACCCCTCCTTGTGGAAATAGAGACGATCTCATTGTTTTCTATGTTGTAGTTCTGTGCGTCGTTGGGGTTAATTTCCACGAAACCTTCATGGACGTTCTCATCGAGCACCTTTGATTTTCTCGTCATGGTTCCTGTGTGGAAATGGTCAAGGATGCGTCCTGTTGTAAGAACCATGGGATATTCAAAATCAGCCTCCTCTGCAGGGGGTGTATATTCAATGGGTGTAAAAAGTCCAAGACCCCTTGAGAACTTATCCTTGTGCAGAAACTGGGTCCCCGGGTGGTCTATAGATGGGCATGGCCACTGGATAAGGCTATTATCGGCCCTCTCGTAAGTTATGCCCCCATAGGATGGGGTAACCTTCCTAATCTCTTCAAAAATATCCTCTGCCTTTTTATAGTCCCATTTTGCGCCCATCCTTTTTGCAACCTCCTGAACCATCCACCAGTCATCTTTTGCCTCTCCCACCGGTGGCAGCACCTTATGCATCAATTGCACCCTTCTTTCTGTGTTTGTAACAGTGCCCTCTTTTTCAAGAAATGACCTGGCAGGCAACACAACATGGGCAAATTGTGCGGTCTCTGTGAGAAAGATATCCTGAACCACAAAAAATTCAAGGGATTTCAATGCCTCTATAACATGATGCTTGGGGTCAGACATAACAGGGTTTTCACCCATGGCATATATGGCCTTAATGTTTCCTTCTATGGCGTGGTTAAACATCTCAAGGATCGTAAAGCCTGGCTTTGTGGATAAGTTTGTAACCCCCCAGGCAGCCTCAAATTTAGCCCTATTTTCCTCTGATGTTACAGGCTGATAGGCAGGATACACATTGGGTAATGCGCCCATATCACAAGCACCCTGGACATTGTTCTGTCCCCGCAGGGGATTAACACCACCCCCTGCAATGCCAACATTGCCAAGAAGCATCTGTAGATTTGCCGTGGATTTTACACCATTTACACCGGAAACAAACTGGGTTATACCCATGGAATAATAAAGTGCCATGGGTTTAATGGACGCCATGAGCCTTGCGGCAGATACAATGTCTTCAGGATTGTCAATGCCACAGATTTCAGCCACATAATCTGGCGTGTATTTCTCAAGAATCTTTGCCATCTCCTCAAAGCCCTCACATCTATTTTTCACATATTCTTTGTCGTATGTGCCCTCCTTTATCAATACATGCATAAAGCCGTTTAGAATGGCTATGTTTGTCCCGGGTTTTATCTGGAAATAATAATCTGCATACCTTGCAAGCTCAATGCGTCTTGGGTCAACAACTATGAGCTTCTTGCCTTTATTTATTACCTCGTTTTTTATCATGGAGCCTATAACAGGGTGGTTTTCAGTGGTATTAGAG
>CAZJOP010000212.1:0-2523 GCA_964547695.1 uncultured Syntrophorhabdaceae bacterium | reverse complement strand
GAAGCAGCTATCTCTTTACAGTGTGCATTTTTACAATCGAATATTCTTAATGGGTTTCTGTGCAGCCTTCTTTTGCAATCATCGCATAGCCCTTCTTCTTTTGCCTCAAAGTAGTCTACCACGATATTTTTAAAATTTCTTCTGCATTCAGGGCAGCCAACGCTGTTAACTTCTATGACGTATTTCTCTAACCCTATATCTTTTAAGATTAAAGAGGCCATCCAAATGAGTTCTGCATCTATTATCGCATCCTCTATTCCAAAGACCTCAACATCTATTTGTCTGAATTCCCTGAATCTGCCTTTTTGCGGTCTTTCGTGTCTGAACATGGGGCCAATGGAGAAAAGTTTACTTATCCTTTCCTTTGCAAACATACCTGTTTCGAGATAGGCCCTTACAATCCCTGCCGTGGCCTCAGGTCTCAATGTTATTGATTCACCACCTAAATCTTTAAACGTAAACATCTCCTTTTCCACAATGTCTGTGGTGTCACCGATACTTCTAATGAATAAACCTGTATTTTCGAGGACAGGGGTAATAATCTCCCTGTATCCAAATAACTCGAAATATTTACGGGATACTGTCTCAATGTGTCTTAGTCTTTTGACCTCATCTCCGTATATATCTCTGAATCCTCTCAGCGTCTTTATCTTTTCCATCCTTCACCTCATAAACTAAAAATCCCATGGTGCTGGAAAAACTGGGTTAGAAAACTCTATGAGATACGGCTCATCCCAGTTTATATTTAAAAAGGTCTTTTTCAATCCCTCCAGGTTTTTTGTTTTCTTTCCCTTTATCCCGAATGCATGTGCCAATTTTACAAAATCAGGATTTGTAAGGGTCATAGAATCTTTTAAGTTATATCTTTTTTGCGCCACATCTTCAAGAATACCAAAACCACTGTTATTGTAAACAAGGATAACAACAGGGATATTATATCTTTTCATAACAGAAAGCTCACCTATTGTAGGTAATATTCCACCGTCACCGCATATTATAAGGCATGGTGTGGCAGGTGTACCTATCTTTGCGCCAATCCCTGCTGGAAGCCCGTAAAAAATAGGTGAAATGCCTCTTGGCATAAAAAAGGTCTTTTGTTCATAAACAGGAAAATAATATTCTGCCCAGTAGGAGATCAGGTTTAGGTCCCAAAAGGTTACTGTTTCATAAGGTATGGAATCCCTTATAACCTTTATGGTCTTATACCCTAAAGCCATTTTTATTAAAGCATTTTCCTCTTTTTCCTGCCTGTGTTTTAAAAGATTGAGATCCCACTGGAACCTTCTTTTTTTAACCATTTCCTTTAAAGTTTTTAAAAAATCTAATAGATCCCCAGACATTGCAATAAGGGTATCGTAATTTTTACCAAACCATGTGTCGTCTATATCAACGTGAATGAGTTCTTTTATCTTAACACCCCTTCTTTTTGCATCCACATCCCTGAGCCTTGTCCCTATGGCCACAACAATATCTGCATCTTTTACCATGTTGTTTATCAGACCTTTTTTCATGATGTTTCCAAAGGCATAGTAAGACCTTTCGTCCACAATTCCCTTACCGCCTGTAGTGGTTAAAAAAGGTATGGAAGAATGTGTGCAAATATCGTGAATAATACGGCCTGCCTCCTTAAACATCAGTGATTTACCGGCAATAATAACTGGTGTGTTTTTGTGCCTTAATATATCCTCTATCCTTTCTATGGCATCATCGGGGGAAAAGGTTTGATTTCTTTTATCCCTATCAGTGATTTGTTGTGTAAATAAATCTTTTTCTAACAAAACTTCTTTATCGAGAAGCACAAAGGGGATGGATATCAATACAGGTCCTTTTCTATCTGTAGTTACCTCGTAATAGGCGGCATTCAATTTCGGCAATATCTCATCTATCTTTGAGATATAGAATGCCTTTTTTATAAAGTGCTTAAATATCTGCTCCGGCTCTTTTAGTTCGTGGAGGATGCCCCTCCCGTGTTCCTGTCTTTTTGTGTCTATATGAAATATGATAATTGATGAGTTGTCTCCATATGCCTCCATGCATCCAGATACGATATTTCCAAGTCCGGGTCCAGGGGTCACAAAAATAACGCCCGGTTTATTTGTCCTTCTTGTGTAGCCATCGGCCATATAAATGAGGTCTGATTCGTGTCTTCCTGTATAGACATGGATGCTGTGTTTTATAAACGATTCGTTTAGGGAAACGGTATGTATCCCTGGTAAATAAAAGATATCATTTAGTTTTTTTTCTTTTAAGAACTCAACTATTATATCTTTAAAAAGCATTTTCTTCATTGGTTTGAGTTTAGCATACTAAGCCTGAAAGTTAAATAAAATTTTACTTGACAAATATACGTTTTATTTGTTTAATAACGTAAACTTTTGGTAAGCTTAAAGTGTTATTATGAAAATTGACGGTGCAAGCATAGGTGAAAGGATTAAAATGTTGAGGCAGGCTAAATCCCTGACACAGGAAGAGCTTGCCATAAGGGCTGGACTTACAAAGGGTTTTATATCCCAGATAGAGAGA
>CAZJOP010000211.1:0-2548 GCA_964547695.1 uncultured Syntrophorhabdaceae bacterium | reverse complement strand
TTTTATGTGCCATACCCATGCTCATATTCCAGCCCCTTATTGCAAAGGCAGTGGGTATGGCCCCGGCAGTTGCAGGGGCATGGATAGGAGGCACAATCGATACAACAGGCGCTGTTGTGGCAGCAGGCGCTATTGCCGGTGAGGCAGCAATGGCCGTGGCAGTGGTTGTTAAGATGGCGCAGAATGTGCTAATAGGCGTTGTTGCCTTTATACTTGCCATCTGGTTTACATTCAAAGGTCAGGTAGCTGGAGAAAAACCCAGTGCCATGGAGATATGGTTCAGATTTCCAAAGTTTGTTGTGGGTTTTATCATTGCATCCATTGTGTTTTCCTTCTTTATGCCTGAGGCATCAGCAAAGGCAGTGACCTCTGTAACATCAGGGTTGAGGGGCTGGTGGTTTACCCTTGCATTTTTGTGCATTGGACTTGACACACAGTTTAAAGAGCTTGTGTCCATGGGTGGTGGAAAACCGGCAGCAGCCTTTTTAATTGCCCAGTTATTTAACATTCTATGGACTCTTCTTTTTGCATGGCTTATATTCGGTGGGGTTATATTCCCTGTTCCAAAGTTTTAAAATTAAATAAAAAGGGCAGGCTTATCAAAAAGCCTGCCCTTTTAGGTTTAAAATAATTTAAACTAATCCAAGTCTTACATGCCTTTCTTTAACCTTCTTTAATTTTTGCCTGTTTTACATTTACACCCCGAGTATCTTATGGCATGTCTTACACGGCTCAGGCGGTTCAGGAAATGTGAAGTCCATTGGTCTTTTCTGCTCAAAAAGGAGATTGTATAGATTTTGTGCCTTTTTTTTCCTCTCATAAAACCTTTTTCTGAATGCAAGATACTCCTGTTTATTCCATATGGTCTCTATATCTTCGTAAAATATGTTACCAAAGCTCAATTTACTGGTTTTAAATTCTTCACCGCAGAAAATCCTTTTAAAATCGTTATCCAAAGGTGGATAAAGATACACGCAGGGAGAGACCTCTCCTTCAACGGAAATATAAAGATTTTCAAGGGGATTTTCAGAACACAATGCCACATCTGATGCAATAAAATTAGGCAGATTTATCCTTACATTATGTTTTTTTGCAGTTCTTATCGTTTCTTTAGTTATGCTGTTTATTAAATTTTCGTATGACTTATCATCTTTTCTGCAGACAAATGCCCTTTCATTATCCTGCCATTTATTTGTCACATGGGTGATATTTATAAATACTATATCTTTTATCCCAGCCTCTTTGGCCACTTTTACAATTTCCGGCATTTCGTGGATATTCTCTTTAAGGATGAGATATACCACATGGAGCCTTGGTTTTTTTAGATTTTTTTCAGTGAAATATTTAACTGTTTTTAAAAGGTCTTCAAAATCTGAGTTTATCCTGATGGAGTTGTGTGTCTTTTGTGTACCCCCTGAGAAAGAAAAGCCAATAAAATCAATCCCTGCCCGTATAAGTCTATCTACATATGTTTCATTGAGCCCATATCCGCTTGTAACAAACCCTACCTCGCACCCCTGTTTTTTAACTAAACTTACAATCTCTATGAGATGGGGATGCATAAGTGATTCACCCCATCCCTCGAGCACCACAGAACGGACATATTTAAGATAAGGTAGAATTTTTAAAAAATCCTTTACTTCCATATCCCTGCGATGCCAATCTCTGTATGTATCCTTTATACACATACTGCATTGCAGGGGGCACCTTGTAGTAAGCTCTATCTGCCATGCATTGAATCTATGGGTGCCCATATTTTAATGTGCCAATAATTTTTTATTTTTCAAACTCAACGATACCAGAATCTATATCATAGTAAGCGCCTATTACCTTTAGCCTTCCTTCTCTAATTGCCTTTGTTATTATTGGCTCTGAAGATGTAATTTTCTTTTTTACCATCTCCATATTATTTTTGATTGCATTTTCCACAATATCACCTTTTTGGCCTCTCGCCATCTCTACTGCAGGCATAATAATCCTAACAATGCTTTCTATATGACCATGGGCCTCAGTGCCTTTTGCCGTGGCAGTGACTGCCCCGCATTTTGAGTGGCCTAACACCACAACAAGATTTGTACCCAGATGTTCAACGGCATATTCAATACTTCCTAAAGCCACGTCATCTACAATATTCCCGGCAACCCTTATTATAAACAAATCCCCTATACCCTGGTCGAATATTATCTCCGGGGGCACTCGGGAATCAGAGCAACCCACAATCACTGCAAATGGTTTTTGACCTGAAGAGACCTCTTTTCTCTGTTTCAAGTCTTGATGGGGATGGGTTAATTTTTCTGAGACAAATCTTTTGTTTCCTTCCATTAAAAGCTCTAAGGGGTCATTGTTTTTCTTATCCATTTTTTATCTCCTTATTAACAATTTTAATATACCTCAAGATATATTAGAAGATTTGTAGACAACACTCAAGCTTTTTTAATTTTTTTATAACCATTGGGCTGTTAAAGGTTTTTTTTAATAACACAGGTTATTGCAAAAAATTATATAAATTGTGAAAATATTAACAAAATTTTGTTGACAACTCGCTTTT
>CAZJOP010000210.1:0-2626 GCA_964547695.1 uncultured Syntrophorhabdaceae bacterium | reverse complement strand
AGCGATGTGATGATCAAGCTCGGCATTGCAGTGGATGGCGGAAAAGATAGCCTCTCTATGGCCACAAAGGTGGGCGACGAGATCGTTAAGTCACCGAGAGAGCTTGTTGTATCAGCATACGCAACGATGCCTGATATAACAAAAAAGATAACCCCGGATATTAAAAGACCGGGTAAAACGGATCTTATATTTATCGACATAGCAAAAGGCAAGACAAGGCTCGGCGGTTCCATCCTTGGATGTGTATTCAAGCAAATGGGCAATGAATCTCCAGATGTAGATGACCCTTATCTTTTGAAGAGGACATTTGAGGCGATACAGAGACTTATTTCAGAGGATCTTATACTTTCAGGTCATGACATAAGCGATGGGGGGCTTATTGTTACAATCCTTGAGATGGCATTTTCAGGCAACTGCGGCGTCCATGTAAGGATGAAAGGGAGTTCAACGGCCATAGAACGCTTTTTTGCTGAGGAGCTGGGTGCAGTAATAGAATGCGGAAAAGAAGATATCCACAAGGTGGAAGATATACTGAAAGAATACGGCGTTGAGTTTTTTAACATAGGAGAAACGAGGGTAGAAAAGGAGATTTTCATTGAATATAACGATGATGTTGTCCTTTTTCGAGATATGCGGGAATTGAGATCCCTCTGGGAGGAGACATCATATCAGATAGAGAGGTTACAGGCAAATCCAAAGTGTGCAGATCAGGAAAAAAAGAACATCTACGATAGGAAAGGGCCCACATATGTAATAACCTTCGAGCCAGAGGAGACGCCCAGGTCATTAATAGAGGTAAATGATAAACCAAATGTGGCAATCTTAAGAGAGGAAGGCAGTAATGGCGACAGGGAAATGACCTCTGCCTTTTATCATGCAGGATTTTCACCCTGGGATGTCACCATGACAGACCTCATAAATAACAGGATAACCCTGGAAAGATTCAGGGGGCTTGTGGCAGTTGGTGGTTTTTCCTATGCCGATGTGCCTGAGAGCGCAAAGGGCTGGGCCTCGGTTATAAGGTTCAATGGCAGGCTCAAAGAGATGTTCCATGAGTTTTACAGAAGACCCGATACATTTTCACTGGGCGTATGTAACGGCTGTCAGCTATTCGCCTTGCTGGGATGGGTGCCCTGGCAGGGTATAGAAGATAATAGGCAGCCGAGGTTTGTTCAAAACCTATCAGGCAGGTTTGAATCAAGATGGGTTACCGTAAAGATCAAAAAGAGCCCGGCAATTATGTTTGAAGGCATGGAAGGTTCAATACTGGGCGTGTGGATTGCCCATGGTGAAGGAAGGGTCTATTTCCCTGACCCCATGATACTGGAAGAGGTGTTAAGAAAGCGTCTCGTTCCCCTTGCCTTTGTAGACGATTATGGAAAGGAAGATGGCTTTGAATCTGATATCCATCCCTTTAGCTATCCCTTTAATCCCAACGGATCCCCTTACGGTATAACAGGACTATGCACAGAAGATGGTAGGCACTTAGCGATTATGCCTCATCCTGAAAGGGCATTTTTAAAATGGCAATGGCCGTATATGCCGGAGGAGATGAATAAAAAACTAAAGGTATCGCCGTGGCTTAAGATGTTTCAAAATGCAAGGCTCTGGTGTGATAGGGTTAAAAGGTAATGTTTGACATGCCTTTTTCTTTCTGTTAGAGTTTTTAAAAAAAAGAGAGAGAGGATAAACGATATTGAAAGGAAAACCTGTCTATGTGCCTTCCAGTAGACCGTTGAGATATGCCTGCGGTGTCTCGGGTTCTGGTACAAATTACGATAAAATCTACGAGGCAGACAAAGAGAAACCGCATATTGTGTTCAGCAATGCCCCTGATTGTTTAGGTGTAAAAAAGGCAAAGGAAAGAAATGCCCCTGTAGCTATTTTGGATGCCAGGATATACTTTAAAAAGATGTGGGGCATTGAGAGGGTTCCAAGATACGGTGTAGAGAGAAATAGCTATGATATGGCCCTTATGACCCTTGTGGAGCAGGGCTTAAAAGGTGAACCGGATTTAATCTGTCTTGCAGGTTATGACCTCTGGATTGGCGACTGGATGGCAAAAAGGTATTTTCCCAGGATTTTAAATGTGCACCCGGGGGATTCAAAAAAATTTACAGGTCTTGGCTGGAGACCTACTGCAAAGGCAATCATTGCAGGAGAAAAGAGTGTAAAATCAACGGTGTTTTTTGTGGATGAGAGCGACGATGGAGGCCCCATATTAATCCAGTCAAGGTCAATTGCCCTTTCAAGATGGGATGAAAAGCTATACGATGTAAAAAAGTTCATAGAAAAAAGGGAAATCAGGACCCTATCTGAATTTATAGAAGAGGCAAAAAAGGATGGAAATAATTTAGACCTTGTGTTGGAGGCTGTTTCAAAAGAGATCCAGGATGTTTTAAAGGAAGAAGGGGACTGGATGATTTACCCCTTTGCCGTTCATAATCTTATTGGAAAGGGCAGGGTTTCTCTTGATGGCAGAAAGGTCTATATCGACGGTGTGGAGATGCCGGAGGAAGGCTGGCAGGTGGATATTTACGGCTATGCCAATAGCATTGCATAAACACCTTTTGGGGGTGTAGCTCAGAGGGAGAGCACCTCGTTCGCAACGAGGGGGTCGAGGGTT
>CAZJOP010000209.1:0-2724 GCA_964547695.1 uncultured Syntrophorhabdaceae bacterium | reverse complement strand
GAAAGACATTGTCATGAGCAAAAGGGGGCTCGTCCTTGTTGTGGGGGCAACGGGCAGTGGAAAATCCACTACCCTTGCATCGATGATCGATTACAGGAACTCCCACGAAAGGGGTCACATCATAACCATAGAAGACCCCGTTGAATACGTCCATCAGCATAAGATGAGCGTTGTAACCCAGAGAGAGGTGGGCTTTGATACCCATTCATTTTTCAATGCCTTAAAAAACACCTTGAGACAGGCGCCTGACGTAATATTGATAGGTGAGATAAGAGACACCGAGACCATGGAAGATGCCATAACATTCGCAGAAACAGGCCATCTTTGTCTCGGCACACTCCACGCAAACAATGCAAATCAGGCAATAGAGAGGATATTGAACTTCTTTCCCATTGAAAAGCACCTCCAGATTTACATGCAGTTATCCCTGAACTTAAGGGCAATCATTTCCCAGCGCCTTATACCTACAGTAGATGGTAAAAGGGTTGCTGCCATCGAGATCCTCCTTGACAGCCCCAGGGTAAAAGACCTCATATTGAAGGGAGAGGTGGGTCTTTTAAAGGAAACCATGGCTGCATCATACAATGAGGGTATGCAGACCTTTGACCAGCATATCTTTGAATTATACAAACAGGGCATTATAGACTACAACCACGCCATAGCAAATGCAGATAGTCCCAATGATTTGAGGCTTAAGATAAAGATGTCCGGCATTTCAAAGGAAGAGGTAGAAAAGAAAGAGCCTGCCTTTAAGCTAAAGATAGACGGAAAGTAAACGGAAAGTAAAAGTGTAAGACCGTATCAAGCACTATGCGTTAAAGAATGATTGTGAATGCTTTAAAGTTTATGTTATAAAAGAGGATAATATGAAGATAACGGACGAAACAATAAAATATGTGGCCCATCTTGCAAGGCTCGAGCTCGACGAAGACGAGATAGGGCTGTATACGAATCAATTAAACAGCATCCTCGATTACATGGAAAAACTCAATACGCTCGATACCTCAAACATTGAGCCTACAAGCCATCCCATGCCCCTTGAGTGTGCATTAAGAGAAGATGAGGTAAAGGCATCGTTCTCAGTGGAAAAATCCACGCAAAACGCACCGGAGAGAATCGGGTCGTTTTTCAGGGTGCCGCCTATTATCGAGATAGAGGAGTAAGATGAAAGAGACCTTAAATCTTAACATAAAAGAGATATCCCGTTTACTTAAAAAGAGAGAGATTACCTCCCTCGAATTAACAGAATTCTATATCAAAAGGATAAAAACATTTGACCCCCTGATAAATTCATATTTAAAACTCACAGAAGATGTAGCCTATGAGATGGCCCGGGAGGCGGATAAAAAGATACAAAAACAAGAAGGAGGGATACTTGAAGGGATTCCGTTGGGCATTAAGGACATACTGTGCACAGAAGGCATAGAGACCACCTGTGCATCTCAGATTTTAAAAGGGTTTATACCACCCTATGATGCCACGGTTATAAAAAAGCTAAAAAGTGAAGGGTTTGTGCATCTTGGAAGGCTGAACATGGATGAATTTGCCATGGGCTCTTCCACGGAAAATTCCTCTTTCCATATTACAAAAAATCCTTGGGCATTAGACAGGATACCTGGAGGTTCAAGTGGCGGTTCGGCAAGTGCGGTGGCAGCAGGATTGTGTGTTGCCTCCCTTGGAACAGATACAGGGGGCTCCATCAGGCAACCGGCATCCCTCTGTGGTGTCGTTGGTATGAAGCCCACATACGGCAGGGTGTCAAGATACGGTCTTATTGCCTTTGCATCCTCTCTTGACCAGATAGGCCCGATCACAAGAAATGTGATGGATTGTGCCATAGTCTTGAATGTTATCTGCGGTCATGACCCAATGGATTCCACATCCATACCCCAACCGGTTTTTGATTACACCCGTGAGCTCGGCAACGACATAAAGGGATTAAAAATAGGGATACCAAAAGAATATTTTATAGAAGGCATAGAGCCTGATGTAAAAAAAAGTGTAATGGAATCCGTCTCTTTATTTGAAAAAAACGGTGCACACATTGAAGAGATTTCACTACCCCACACAGAATATGCAGTGGCTACATACTACATAATATGCACAGCAGAGGCATCTTCAAACCTCGCCCGTTATGACGGTGTAAAATACGGATTAAGGGTTGCGGGAAAAGATATTATAGAAATGTATAAAAAAACGAGGTTTAAAGGGTTTGGAAAAGAGGTAAAAAGGCGTATTATCCTGGGCACCTATGTTCTATCTTCAGGATATTACGACGCATATTACAGAAAGGCAAGTCAGGTAAGAACCCTTATAAGAAAAGACTTCGAAGAGGCATTTAAGGCGTGTGACCTTATTGTAACCCCTGTTTCTCCTACAACAGCCTTTAAGATTGGAGAAAAGTCAGAGGATCCCTTAAATATGTATCTATCGGATATTTTTACAATACCGGTAAACCTCGCAGGACTTCCAGCCATATCCATACCCTGCGGTTTTGACAAGCTCGGTTTGCCCATAGGGCTTCAGATTATCGGTAGACCCCTTGACGAGGCAAGGATACTAAATGCCGCATTCTTCATAGAACAGGAAAAGAACCTCAAAAAGATCCCTGATAAGTTCTTATAAAGAAAGACACCTCGCTTTCTTCACAGGTTTCAATTAACCATCAAAAACTTAAAGGGGGCATAATATCTTAAAGAGGACATTTCACTGTAAATCTCTTTA
>CAZJOP010000208.1:0-2739 GCA_964547695.1 uncultured Syntrophorhabdaceae bacterium | reverse complement strand
CGAAAAGAGGCGATAAAAGATATAGAGATAAAATCCAATAGATTTGGTTTTGAGCCGGAGATTACGGCAAAGATTGCAAAAAAAGGTTTGAGGGTCTACGAGGTGCCTATTTCATATTACGGTAGAAGCTACCATGAAGGTAAAAAGATCACCTGGAAGGATGGGATTAAGGCGGTTTTTACCATATTGAGATATAATCTGTTTAGTTGATGGGCGTTTTTTGCGTTTTTTTGCGTTTTTTGCATGGGTTATTAGGGTAGCTTATGTTTAAATCTAAGGGATTTACCATTATAGAGCTTGTCATTATTATTGTGGTATTAGGTATACTTGCTGTAGCTGTTTTATATAAGATTGGCTCTTTTAAATCAGAGGCGGGTGGTATTACTGCAGTAGACCAGGTGATAGCGGATATACAGTATACCCAGATGCTTGCCATGTCTCAGGCAGGGCAGAAAAGCATCACCTTTACAAGCGGTTCAAATACTTACAATGTGGCAGGCGAGACAAAGAATATGCCAGGCGGTGTTACAGCAGAAAATACCATAACATTTACATTTAATTCCCTTGGAGAGCCCATTTCAGGGGCAGGCCAGACAGTCTCAATCAGTGGCAGACAGATAAAGGTCTGGGCAATAACAGGAAAGGTAGAGGCACTATGAAAGGCCTTAATGTATGCAAATTTTTCAAGGCCACGCATCCAGTAAATTTAGGTAAAGAGGCTTTTAATCGTAAACTAAAAAAGGGTTTTACTTTAATTGAGCTAATTATCTTTATTGTTATTGCCGGACTTTTTGTGCCTCTGGCATACATAGCCTTCACATCTGTCCTAAAGAGTGCAACCACACCTGAATCCATTACAAAGGCGAGATTTCTTGCAGAACAGAAACTCGAGGAGATTACAAAGGATGATTTTGACAGAATTGTTACAAACTATCCACCACCCACAAGCACATCCTATGTGGATATCCCTAACAATAGTGGTTATCAATGGAAGTGGACAATAGGCTATATAACGTATAGCGGTAGCCCGCCTGTTATCTCTGATTCAGCCTCACCCACCAACTATCTTAAAATCATTGTCTATGTAAGAGAGCCCGAGGGATATGAATATGTGGTTTACACTATTGTAACAAAAAGGCCTGGAAGTTAAGATGAAAAACAGAGGTTTTACACTTATCGAGATAATCATAACCATTGTCATACTGGGGATCATAGGGGTATTTTCTTTTTCATTTTTTGGCTATTTAACAAGGACATATACGATGATGGAATCAAAAAGGACAGTCCATCAGGAGGCTGTCTACGCCTTAGAGAGGATATCAAGGGAGTTAAGGGATGCCAAGGAAGTTATTATAAACAGTAATGTATTGCAATTTGAAAGGGCAAATCCTACAGGTCAGGATAGCAATAAATTTGTAAAGTTTTATAAAAGTGGCACAGACCTATACAGGGATTCGGCAAGCGATAGTGGCTTTACCACAAATACTACCCATAATGTTATTGCCAGAAATGTCTCTTCCTTTACAGTGTCACCTGATGGAGCACCCCTTGCCTCAGATACGATTATTGACATCTCTATAAGCATTACAAGAGGTGAGACACAGTCATACTCTATAAGGATTTGCCCGAAAAATTACTCTGATTCAGGGACATGCACATTTACAGGAAGGAGTTTTGGAGGCTGTTATGAAGATAAGATTAACTGACAGGGGGATGTCCCTTGTTATTTTGATCGTGATCATAACGGTTATTGGTTTTTTAGGTGCTGGCATTGTCTCTTTTATGGGTGCAAAGCAAAAGTCCTATCCCATCCATGTCAAGTCCCATCAGGCACTTGGCCTTGCCAATGCAGGGATTGAGTTTGCCATAAGATATGCATACGATAAATACCAGGCAGGTCAATCTATCCAGGATTGTCTTGGTTTGCCAGTTACAGTTAATTTTGGCAACGGTAGTTTTACAATACAATATATAGGTGGCAGTGGCTATACATTAAAGTCAGTAGGTATAAGTGGTAATGCCACAAGAGAGGTAAGGCTCAATAAATTTCCCAGCTATAGTACAGGAGAAGGATTTGTTTTAACCGGGATAATAGATGCAAGTTATAGTCCGTCATCGCATAGTTCCAATGTCTCCTTGCCTTTGACCAACCTCTATGACCAGACCATATATATAAAATATATTAGATTGACCCTTAACCCTACAACAGGGGGCAGCAACCGTGTCAAGACTATTTCTATTGGAGGCTCTACTGTATACGATTTTAAAAATAAAATACCCCAGGATGATTCATCAAACCCAAATAAAGACGGACATGGAGCAAATGAAGGTATATGCATCCCCACATCTGGTGGTGCTGGTTGCCCTTCTGGTTCTTTAACACCAGCTCAAATTCCTTATGCATTTAACCTTAACCTTGCCATACCACCAGGGGGTATTACTGAGATTTTAGATTTTAATTCTGCCTCTGTAAAGGGCACATATATGGTTGAGTTTACTTATGATTTTAATATCGGCTATTCAAACCCCAAAGTGGCAACCATGACCTTCACAATCGATTAGTGTAAGGTCTTTCTAAAGCATCAATACAATTAATATGCTTGTTTTTTTCAGATTGGTTTTATATCATATCTTTAAAAAATTAAAAAAAAGGGGGGTATAGTGAAGATTCTAATCACAGGGGGGACAGGTTTTGTGGGGAGGGAATTGACCTCCCGTCTTATCAGAGAAGGTCATGAA
>CAZJOP010000207.1:0-2750 GCA_964547695.1 uncultured Syntrophorhabdaceae bacterium | reverse complement strand
ATACAACTTCATAGAGATTATTTTTGAGGAATGCCGATGTGGCACTTGCAAATCTTTCTGTAGTCCCTTATACAGCCGGATTTGGCCAGTTCGGAAGCAAGGTAGTTCCTGTAACAGGACAGATGAATGGGTGTATGACAGCATCTGCAACATTTAAGGCAATAGATGATTGGGGTAGATTACAGAGTGAAATTTTTGGTCCTTATGGACCACTTGTATGGACACACGGAGATGAGTCCTGTTATGCCTTCAACCCTGACAGTTGCTGGTCTGAGACCTGTCTTACCGCATTCAGGGAATATCTTAAAGGCAGATATCCTGATATTGCTTCTTTGAATAAAGAGTGGAAGACAAATTACAAAAACTGGGATGAGGTAATGCCCATAACGTTTGAAGATGCAGTCAATACAGGGAACTACGCACCCTGGCTGGAACACCGACTTGCACAGCAATATGTATTTGCGCGCTTATATAACTATACAGGCAAGGCGCTTTCGGTTAATGACCCCGGAGCAAAGGTTGGTTTTGATGGAAACCTTGGGTTCAATCTGCCCAATGGTGGTATCAACTGGTGGGTATTGAAGGACTATATCAATATCCTTCATTCTTATATAGGCAACAGTGAAGAGATGGAAATTTTTCGCTCCTTTATCGGCCCACAGCACATAGCAGGTATGTGGTACGGCACATATGGACCTACCTGGCAGATAGGGCCGAATACGGTGGCATACCATCACTTCTTTCCGTGGTACAGTTTATTCCACGGGCTTAACAGTACCTGGTTCTGGACAATGGGTGCACCCGGGCGCTATTCCGGCTACGCACCTGATTTCACCAATATGCCTTTTATGCAGGCGAGCAGGGATGCACTCTCTGAGATAAGAACAGGCATAGGGAAACTTCTCCTTTCAGGTAAACTGCAGGATGATGGTATAGCAATACACTACTCAGAAGCATCCCATATAATGGATAGCATAATGAGTGGTATTAAAGATGACAAACTTGAGGGTGGCATAACAATAGATATGAAAAAACCGGTGACCACGGTCTGGAAGAATACCCTTGCTGACTTTAACAAGGCACTGGAACACAGTGGATTACAATACAAATATGTTGCATATGAAGAGATTGAGGCAAACGCCCTTATTGAACGCGGATATAAAGTATTCATTATGCCTCACAGTTATGCGGTCTCTGAGAAAGAATCAGAAGCCATAAGGAGATTTGTTTATAATGGAGGACTTCTTATAGCGGATATAATTCCAGGGATTCTTAATGGACATGGGACAAAACAGGAGAAGAGTATGCTGGCAGACCTGTTTCCTTCCACAGAGCCCTGGGTGGTTAACAGAGTAGGTAATGGGAAGACAGTTCTTATTGGCGATAAACTGAAGGGATATGGATACCTTTCTTTCAACAATATGCAGGGATGGAAAAAGCTGGATGGAAGACACAGGATACTTGCGGAATTGATTGAAAAGGAAGCAGGAATAAAACCAGCAATAGTTATTACGGATAAAGGCAAAGGGGAGATACCGCCCACAGAGGTATTCAGAAGGAAAATAGGAAATGCCGAATATATCGGGCTTTTACGTGAGTATTTCTTATACGACAACAACACATATCCTGTAAGTATAAAGTTCCCAAAGAAGAGCCATCTTTATAATATGCGGACAGGTGAATATCTCGGTTTTACAGATAGTATAGATACAGAGATATCATATAAGGCACAGTTATATGCGATGCTGCCTTACCGTGTTACATCATTAAAGATAACAGGTCCTGAAAGTGTAGTGAGAGGTAAAAAAAGCGAGTTTGGTATCTCTGTAAAAACCGGCAGCAGTATAACCCCATCATTACACGTGTTCAGAGTTGAAGTTGTGGGCCCTGATGGTAAGAAGTTGGCCCATTATGCTTCAAATATAAAGGCAGAGGCCGGCACAGGGAAGTATACAATCAACTGGGCATTAAATGAAAAGACAGGAAAATATACCATCTATGTAAAGGATATTGCCAGTGGTATCGGATGGCAGAAAACTGTTTCTGTAGAATAAGTGATATAGATAAGGAGCAAAATCAAAATCCCTCCCGTTTTATTTGCAATAAAAAATTGATATAGTAAAATAGGTTGAATTGAAAATTGTCATTACCAATTAAGGGGGATGCTATGAAGAAAAAAGATATTCTTGAACGGAGAGATACATCGGATATATTTTCAGTGCCTGTGGAGCAGGTTTTATCATCTGAGTACAATCGTTTTCGTATGGATGTGGTTGAATATTTAAGGAGTCGCAACTATGGTGTTTTTTATGATGAGCCGCAGGCGTTATGGACGAAGGGGTGTCCTTTAGGTAATGGAGATATGGGTGCACTTGTTTACGGGGCACCCGAGGCGATACATTTTGCTTTAGGTAAGACAGACCTTTGGGACTACCGTGATTATGGGGAGGGTATGTGTCCACCGGTGAGCATAGAGCGGCTTCGTGAGATAATAAAAAATAATGACTATAAAGCATTTATAGAGGCGCGGGAGCGACAGGCAGAGGCGCACAGGCAGAAGCCGGTTATCACGGGTAAGCCGGGAGGTATGTTAAGGGTGGAATTATTTGGTCCGTCACTTCCTGCGAGATACCGTCAGTGTCTTAATATAGCGGATGCGGAGTGTGTAATAGAGTGGACACCATTTGGTTATGGACCGCCGGTTCATTATGAGCCGGATATGTACAGTCATAAGGTAAAACTCACCTGTT
>CAZJOP010000206.1:0-2810 GCA_964547695.1 uncultured Syntrophorhabdaceae bacterium | reverse complement strand
CCTGCAACCTTTGGATTCGTAGTCCAACGCTCTGTCCAGTTGAGCTATGGGCGCTTAATCGTGATTTTCATAATAACATATTTAACCTTTGTTGAAAAGGCAAGATAATAAAAAAGAGGGCTGAACTAAGCCCTCTTCTGGTTTAAAAAATAAAAGATTTATGTCCTTTTAGGTGGTTTAACCATCAGTATGGCAATGATAATTCCCATAATTGCCATTGCTGCTGTGGGATAAAATGCCATTGTATAGCTTCCAAATGTATCTTTAGCACTACCTGATATAATCCCACCTATTATTGCTCCAAGACCGTAGGCGCTAAACATTACACCGTATTTTTGTGCATAGCCTTCAATGCCAAAAAAGCTTGCAGTGCCTGCGGGGCCTATTGCGAGCCAGCCACCAAGACATAGCCAGAAACCGCAGAAGGCAACAGCATATAATCCTATAGAGCCTTTACCGGCTACAAGCATCATAAGAGATGCTAAAAGTATAATAATAAACGATATAACAGCAGCCCATCTCGGGGTGATTTTATCTGCAAGGGCACCGAATATCGGCCTTCCTATGCCATTGAACACAGCAAATACCATAACAAGTGTGGCTGCGGTACCCATATCAAGCCCTATGATCTCACGACCCACAGGCGCTGAGATACCTATTGCCATAAGTCCTGCCGTTGAACCAAGGGTATAACATATCCAGAGGCCGTAGAAGCTTGCTGTTTTTAGCATATCGCCGGTTGTTAGGGATTTTGTGCCTGCAGTTGTTGCTGGCGGTGTCCAGCCCTTTGGTTTATATCCTGCAGGGGGGAATTTCATAAGCATTGAAAGTATTACAGTAACAATCAAAAATGCAATACCCATGATGCCGAAGGCCTTTAACGGGCCGTAGGAAACGATTAGAGATTTTGCCAGAGGAGCGGTGACAAATGCAGAGGCACCGAAACCGAGTAGAGACAATCCTACAGCAAGTCCTTTTTTGTCAGGAAACCATCTCGTTGCAACAGAGACGGGTCCACCATAGACAATACCAACACCTGCCCCACCTATTATGCCGTATGTAACGACAACCATGGAAATGCTTGTGGCGAAGTATGTAATCATCCATCCAATGCCCACGACAATGCCGCCTATAATCATTACTATTTTGGGTCCGAATTTATCTAAAAATTTGCCGGAAAGAAAGACAAAAATGGAAAACACAGCAAGAAAGATCATATAAGGCAGATTACCCTGGGTTGCGCTGATCTTGAAGAGTTCCTCAAGGGGTTTTTTAAATACACTGTAAGCGTAAACAGCACCAAGACACATATTGATTATCATGCCGAGGACAACAAAAATCCACCTGCCTGCTTCAGCAGACATACCAAATACTTTGGTATCATTGGACATACAAATACCTCCTTACAATTTTTTGAGTAAACCTGATGAAACTAACGCATGCCGGATTTGTGAAAATTATTATATATGTAAGTTGTTGTCAAGCATTTTCTGTATACTGATTGACCTTGATAAAAATCTTTCCCATTGGGGCATGCACACTCCATAAATTTCATATTTTTTAGCCCTTTTGAATATTAAAAATTACTTGACATGGAGACGTAAATCGTTTAATATACCAAAGTTTTTCGCCGATATTGTTGGCTATAACATATCCCTTTAAAAATATTAAGGGATTATTTTTTTTGGAGGTTTTTAATGCCTACTATTAACCAACTGGTAAGGCAAGGGAGAGAAATCGCAAAAAAGAAGAGTTCATCTCCTGCCCTTATGGGATGCCCTCAAAAGAGAGGGGTTTGCGTAAGGGTATATACAACAACACCAAAAAAACCGAATTCAGCCTTACGTAAGGTTGCCCGTGTAAGGTTGACAAACGGGATAGAGGTGACAACATACGTTCCAGGGATTGGTCATAACCTTCAGGAACACTCTGTGGTTTTAATAAGGGGTGGAAGGGTAAAAGACTTACCAGGTGTGAGATATCATATAATCAGGGGCTCACTGGATGCAAGCGGTGTGGCAAACAGAAAGAAGAGTAGATCAAAATACGGTGCAAAGAGACCAAAACAATAAGGAGCATTAAAAGATGCCGAGGAAAGGACATATACCAAAACGTGAAATAGCACCTGATACTAAGTATAATGACCTCATCGTTGCCCGTTTAATAAATTGTATCATGTGGGATGGTAAAAAGAGCATTGCAAGAAAGATTGTATACGGTGCCTTTGATATTATTGAAAAGAGACAGAAAGAAGACCCGTTAAAGATTTTTCACAAGGCAATGGACAACATAAAACCAGAACTCGAGGTTAAGCCGAGAAGGGTAGGTGGTGCCACCTACCAGGTGCCTGTTGAGGTTAGACCCAATAGAAAGCTTTCCCTTTCTATTAGATGGCTCATAAGGTATGCCCGTGAAAGGTCGGAAAAGACGATGATGGAGAGGCTGGCTGGTGAGATATTAGATGCATACAACAATAAGGGCGGTGCTGTTAAAAAGAGGGAAGATACCCATAAAATGGCTGAAGCAAATAAGGCATTTGCCCATTACAGATGGTAAGGATTAAAGGAAAAAGATGATAAATACGATAAGAAATGTGGGGATAATGGCTCATATCGATGCAGGGAAGACCACTGCAACGGAGCGTATCCTTTTTTATACAGGCGTGAATAACAGGATAGGCGAGGTAGACGACGGTGCCGCTACTATGGACTGGATGGAGGAAGAAAAGGAAAGGGGTATTACAATCACGGCAGCGTCTACAACCTGTTTCTGGAGAGACCACAGGATAAATATCATAGATACCCCGGGAC
>CAZJOP010000205.1:0-2827 GCA_964547695.1 uncultured Syntrophorhabdaceae bacterium | reverse complement strand
ATGCCTGCATAGGCAGAAGTGTTGTATATCCAGACAGATGCTCAGGCTGTCCGGCGAATCTATAAGGGGGGTCCTCTATGTGGTGGTTCACTATTATAGTCTTTGTTGTGTGGCTACTTGTAGCCCTGGGAGTGTCATCACTTATGGGTCGTTTTATGGAGGTAGGGAGGAGGGATGATGGAGATAGATAGATTCGAAAAGACAGTCATAATAATAATCTTAATACTTTCATTCTTTGTTGCAATAGCACAGATAGAGATGAAGTGTGAATATGACGAGATTAAACTAAAAAGACAACTTCAATATAAGGCACTCCTCGAAAACAAAGACATCACCGACTGGCAGGTGGCTTATAGAGGTAAGGAGGTAAAATGAGAGGGCATATAATTATCTATAATGACAGGAATGTGTTTCAAATCTATACAGATGATGGAGAGAAGGTTGATGAATATGAACTCAAAGATATCATTGTGGAAAACTATCATGCCATGAGTGGAGATGCCAGAATCATAGAAGAAATAATAAAAAAACATGCAGAAATCAGGAGGTATGCATGAAAACACAGAATACGGAAAATAAAAAAAGGAATGAGAAAAAAATCGATACCCCTGAGACAAGAGCAAAACTTCTCACAGTGCTCACCATGCACGTTGGTGAAACAAATGCAATACCCATGTCAGAACTCTATGAACGTGTATTTGAAGAAAAATGGCACAACAAAATAAACGATACAAGAAAGGTGAGGCTTCTCATTAATAGAATGAGGAGCGAAGGCGTTGCCATATGCTCAACCACAGACCAGGAACACGGCGGGTATTATCTTGCCTCTGCTGGCAGCGAAGTAAACGATTATCTCCGTAGACTTGAAAGAAGAGCGTTAAAAATCCTCTGGAGAATCTCAAAAATTAAAAAGGTAAGCCTCCCTGAACTGTTAGGGCAGATGAGATTGCGTATGGTGGAAAAAGAGGTCAAGGAGGCACCAGATGCAGCGTAAAGCCGTAAAACGTGAATCAGAAATTGAAAAAAACATAAATGAATATTTTAGCTGGCTCAAATCCATTGCAACAGAGCTATCTGTTATTGATACAGAGTTTGAAAAAGAATTAACGGCACTTGAGGTAAAGTATGCACCAACTATAAAAGGTCTAAAGGAAAAATACACAAAAATAGAAAAAGAGATGCTCGGATATGCAAAGAAAAACAAATCATTTCTCTTTGATGGTAAGGATGTCTTTGATGTCCAATACGGCAGGCTCATCCGGGAATTGTCCGAGAAGGTCTCAATCCCAAGAGATGCATTATCAAAATGTGAAGAATTGGGTTTTATAGAGGCAATAAGGATCGCAAAATCATTAGACAGGGCAATTGTTGAAAAGTGGCCAGATGAGAAGCTATTTCTGATTGGAGCAAAAAGAGACAGGGTAGAGAAGATAGGATATGAAATTAAATAAATTCACACCAGAGATAGATAATCTCATAAGAGAGGTATATAGAACATCTACAGGCAACGGTGAGGTGAAAAGACTCAGCGAAAGGCTTAATATGCCCAGGTGGGTAATCCGCAGGCGTGCGATCCTCCTCGGTGTTATCGAGGCAAGAATAAAAGAGAAACCCTGGAGCGAGCAAGAACTACATATACTTGAAAAAAACGCACTCTATACCCCGGAAATAATACAAAGAAAACTTAAAAAAGCCGGGTTTATAAGGAGTATTGTAGCAATACAAGTAAAGCGAAAAAGGATGGAATATGCAAAACAACAAATAAAATGCTCTGCCAGGGCATGGGCTGAATGCTTCGGAGTTGATGTAAAAGTCCTCACCAGATGGATAGATAAGGGGTTACTTAAAGCCCAGAGGCGTGGGACAAAAAGGACAGAAGCCCAGGGCGGTGATGAATGGTATATCAAACCTAAAGATATAAGAAGCTTCATAATTGAAAATATAGGAATTATCGATATTCGCAAGGTAGATAAATTCTGGCTGGTGGACATCTTAACCAACAAAGGAGGATATAGTGTGTCCTAAATGCGGTAGTTTCAATACACTCGTGAGAGATGACGATAAAATTAATAATATTTCAGTAATAAGATGTGTGAAATGTGGATATAGACACTATGACACGGTGGAGATTAAATCAGATGCTCGAGGGAAATATAAAAGAGACTTAGCTGTCAAGAGCAAGAGAAGACCCATACCCGTCATGAGCGGTGGGTAATATAAACTAAAATATGCAGATGGCAGAGAAAAAGCCTGTGGAATATGAAATAGAATCCATCAGGAATGAGATGGAAAAGGGTCCGTTGTTTTACAAGCTGGAACGTGCAGCAGAGATATTAAACGTCTCATATTTAACAGTATATAGACTTATTGTAAGCGGTGAGATAGATGCGACAAAAATAGCCGGCGTCTGGAGAATACCAAAACAGGCACTGATAAATTACTTAGAGCGTAGGCACCCATTTAATATGGAATAATATATGTTATATGATAACTAAGAGAGATTTCAAGAATATCACATATCTCAAGCAAACATTCTTCACAATTTTTATAATCATGTGTTTTCAAAAAACTACGTATTATATCTGCAATTTTCAATGCCTTTTCATAGCCCCCTGGATATCCCTGTTTATATGCCCGCACAGCCTGTTTAAAATCGGCATGGTCTATACCCCAGTTAAGTCTATCCGCCAGAAATATTATTGTTTTAATCCTGCAGTTTTCCTCAATATTTTTATATCCTACATGTTTTATCTTACAAGCATGTTTTTTATTATGCTTTATGTCAAATATAATAAAAGGATGTGGGTCGATCTTCATAGATACCTTT
>CAZJOP010000204.1:0-2860 GCA_964547695.1 uncultured Syntrophorhabdaceae bacterium | reverse complement strand
TATGGCCAAAAAAGGCAAAAGGCGAGGTAGCCGAACCGATTGTTGCGTGCAATCCTTCATGCTCTCAGTGCACAAACATGATTATGATGGGTAAAAGGCCTTACTGTTCTCAATGGAGCAAAGAGGCAAGGCAAGAATTTATTAAAAAGACAGAGGGTAAATAAGACCGGCCTTATATTTTTATTTTCTCGTTACCTTTATCTTTCCCAAAAGTATTATAAACTTTTTGAGAAGATTTTCGTCAAAGCAGTTTCTCATACCATTGTCTCTGTGAATTTTGTAATCTGGACGACTTACCATGATCTTTACCACCTCTTTAGGCGAAAGTGCCTTTTTATATGGTCTATTGGATGTCATGGCATCGAATACATCAATGATACGCATAATACGGGCAAGACAGCTTATGTTTTCTCTTTCAAGGTTAAAGGGATAGCCTGTGCCGTCGTAATTTTCATGGTGGTGTAAAACTGCCTTTTTTACAAATGTAGGTATTTCAGAATCAATGAGCATGGCAACACCGTTTAATGGATGTTTTTTTATTCTTTCCCATTCAAGTTCGTCTAAAGGCCCTTTCTTGTTTAGAATCTCCTTTGGTATGTATGCCTTTCCTATATCGTGGAGGATGGCCGCAATGCCACACTGTTTTATTATCTCTTCATAAGTTTTATCCTCTGCCTCTTTTTTAATCTCTTCTACCACATCATGGTTTTTGCATAAAAAGGCAATGGTGAGCCAGAATACCTTTGTTGCATGCTCATATGTCTGATAATCATGGCCTAATAGCTTTGATAGGGCAGGCAGTGAGTTATACTGGTCAATATAGAAAAGGACATTCTCTACCACCTTTTTAACCCTTTCCACAATTCTGTTGTCTACAAAACCTGTTTCAACTGATACCTCAAAAGAATTCCTTACTATGTTTGTGGATACCCTGCTTATGATGTTAACCTTGTGTTCGTTGCTTATGGTTTTGTTGTTTACAATCTCTGTGAGGTGGGTTTCGAGGTATTCCTCATATTTCACCTCTTCATCAAGGGCAACATAGACCTCTTCATGGCCGTTTTCAGAAAGTTTATTTAACTGTTCCTGGGTCACTATATTTCCTTCTAACGCCCACAGGATATACCGGCCTTCCGATGATTTAATGTAGATTTTGAACCTGGGGAGGCTCCCAGGGATAATAGCCCCGGGTGGTATGGATAAAAATCTTGATGAATCTTCTTTTAATGTCATGGGCTGCAAAGTTTTATTAGTTTTATATAAAATAAGACGGCTATGTCAATAGATAAAAACGTATTATCGTATACATAAAGCTCTTTTATAAAAAAAACTTTTGTTCATAACCTTTCTGTGATAAAAAAGATATTTATTGGAAGAGGCTCTATAAAGCTTTAATCTAAAAGGTAATTTGAACGGAAGAGCCCTAAAAAAACTAAAAGAGGTGTAACATGGCAAAAAGATGTGTTATTGGTATCCTTGTAACCAACAGGGTTACAAATGCAATGCAACTGCAAAAGGTTTTTACAGAGCTTGGTTGTTATATAAAGACTCGGCTTGGTCTCCATGATGTAAATGAAAATATTTGTTCTCCCAATGGGCTTATTATCCTTGAACTATTTGGTGGAGACGAGGCCTGTACTCAAGTGGAAAATAGACTCAAAGAGATAGAAGGTCTTCAGGTTCAGAAAATGGTTTTTACTGATTAAAATTAAAACACACAATAGTTTTTAGTATAGACTTTACAACACAGGCCTAAAGGAAAATTTTTATAATAAACGCACATCTACTATGGATAATTTTTAGTAGAAGATAATTTTTGTCTTTACCATAAACTGTTTAAGATTTTGTATATGAGGGGTTGCAAAGAACCCCTCATTTTTTCATAACCTGAAAAACTTTATAGTATCCTTGAGACTTGTGGCAAGTCTTGAGAGAGAGACAGCAGACTGGGCAGTCTCATGGGAACTCTGGGTCGTGTCTTTTGCTGCATTTGATATATCTATTATCTCCTTGCTTATCTGCTCTGCTGTAACAGACATCTCCTCTGTGGCAGATGCAATCTGCTGTATCATGGTCTGAAGTTCTTCAGAGCTCTTGACAATTGCCTTTAAGGCATCCCCTGCCTTAGATGTGAGATTAACCCCGACCTCTACCTTTTTGGTGGCATTACCCATAAAATCCACCGCCTTATTCACCTCTGTCTGGATTGCCTTTATCATGTCTCCTATCTCTGCTGTGGCATGGGCTGTTCTCTCTGCAAGTTTTCTCACCTCATCGGCTACCACTGCAAAGCCCCTACCCTGTTCTCCCGCTCTTGCTGCCTCAATGGCTGCATTTAAGGCAAGGAGGTTTGTCTGGTCTGCTATATCGTTTATGGTATTTACTATCTCGCCTATCTGTCTGGATCTTTCACCCAATGATTCTACAAATTGGGCTGATTCGTTTACAGTAGAGGCAATCTCTTCTACTTCATGAACGGATTTTTTCACTATTTCATTGCCGTTCTGGGCTGTGTCAAGTGCCCTTTTTGCACTCTCTGCAATGCTTGCACTGTTTTTAGCCACATCTATTACGGTCTGGGACATCTCTTCAGAGGCTGTGGCAACAGAGTTTGCCCTTGTGGATGAGTTTTCAGCGGTCCTTGACATCTCCTCTGCAATGGATGATAGCTGTGTGGCAGAGGAGGTAAGATGATGTATACCGTCTATGACTTTGGCTACTATGTTTTTAAGATTTGTCTTTAAGGTTTCCATTGCCCTAACTGTCTCGCCAATCTCGTCTTTACGATTTATATTCTCTGTAAAGACAATGGAAAAATCACCATCTGCCATACGCTTCATCTGTTCAGAGACATTTACTA
>CAZJOP010000203.1:0-2897 GCA_964547695.1 uncultured Syntrophorhabdaceae bacterium | reverse complement strand
AGAAACGCAAAATTTAAGATATTTGAAAATCAAATTGAAAAAGATGTGGCGGTGATAAATAAAAATATTGTGATGAATAGACCCATCAGGGCAAAAAGGCTCTATTTTTCCATAAAGGAGTACTTAAGGGAAGGCGCCTTTTACAAAGATGGGTTTATGTATGTGAGGCTTGATGGTAAAGAATACGTATACAGCAGAGAGATCTCTCCCCTTATGGGGGCACATAATACGGAAAACATTTTATCCTGCCTCATCGTGTCTCACATCATTGGTGTGGATAAGGCTGTGGTGGAAGATACGCTAAAGACTTTTAAAGGTCTGCCCCACAGGGTCGAATTTGTAAGAGATATAGACGGAATTACATTTATAAACGATTCAAAGGCAACGAATGTGGACGCCACAAAAAGGGCATTGGAAAGTATAATGGGGAATGTAATACTCATTGCAGGTGGCAAGGATAAAGGAGGTAGTTATAGAGAAATCGCCAGTGAAATGAAGAAGGTGAAGGCCCTTTTTCTTATTGGCGAAGCAAAAGAGAAGATAGAGAAGGAATTGGGTGTATACACCAAGGTGTATAAAGAAAAAGATTTAAAGGATGCGGTAATAAAGGCATACGAGATGGCTGAAAAGGGGGATACGGTGCTTTTTTCACCCATGTGCAGCAGTTTTGACATGTTTAGAGACTATAAGGAAAGGGGCAATATATTTAAACAGATAGTGGAGTCCATATGAAAAAGGCTGTAGTCCTTACATTAACCGCAGCATTTTTTTATAGCATGTTCTGGAATGTAAACATCATAACTGTGCTGTTTATTATTACAGGTATTGCCCTATCTTTAGTAATGTGGAAGATTCCGGAGAAGATACTCTTATCCATGAAATACCCATTCATTATAGCCCAGTTCACTGTGACGGCATTATTCTTAGTATTCCCCCATCTTGACTGCAAAAAGTATCTTTGCGAACTTATTGCCTTTATCTCATTTTACAGTATCCTTTTTTACCTCGTGTCGTTAAAAGAAAAAGAGAGATCCCTATACAAAGAGGTAGTTGCCATCTCTATCCTGTTCTTTTCTGCATTTTTTAATCTCCTTATGGTAAATAGGCCTGGATTAATCCTTTCCATTGGCATACCGATAGTACTTTTTCTTTTCATAATAGGTCACAACAGGGTTGTGCCTTTTATTACAGGTTATATCTTGATGATTGCCGTTATACTCATAATCAAAAACATACCTCTTGTGGGCACGGGATTTTCATTCAATAACGATATTCAGAGATACGTGCTCATCCTTACGCCCCTTTTACTCTTTGTCTGGAGTTTTGTGGGGTTAGTAAAAGATACAGATATGCTCAAAGTCATTTCCTTTGTAGTGCTTTTATATGTAATGTTGGATATTTTCATTGCAGTGAGTGTGAGATTTTCCTTTAGTATCCTCTATCAACCTTTGATGGCGATTTTGATGCTTTCTCCTGTTGCCGGTATAATGATGAAGCAGAAAAAGAGGTGAATATGAAGCTGTTTATTGCTGCAGGTGGAACAGGTGGTCATGTGTTTCCCGGTATAGCCGTGGCAGATAGATTTACTGCCATGTCAAAAGACAATACCGTGGTATTCATCGGGACAAGGGGTGGCATCGAAGACAGGGTAGTGCCTGCTTCTGGATATAAGCTCATACACGTTGAGGCAAGGCAGTTTTCAGGAAGAAATATCCTGTATAAATTTGTAACTGTCGCAGGGCTTGTTAAAAGTATCCATGACTGTATAGCCATCATTAAAAGAGAACAACCCCATGCCATTCTCGGTATGGGTGGTTTTGCCTCGGTGCCCATGGTGATTGCCGGTTTTCTTCATAAGACACCAATATTTCTCCATGAGCAGAATGTCCAGCCGGGGCTTGCCAACAAAATTCTGGCAAAATACGCCAGAAGCATCTTTATAAGCTTTGAGGAGACAAGGCATTACCTCGGCAAGGCACACACGATTTTGACAGGAAACCCTATCAGAAGTTCCCTAAAGATGGCATCACCACCTATAGAAAAGGATTATTTCGGGATATTTGTCTTTGGTGGCAGCAGGGGTGCAAGAAGCATAAATCAGGCCGTGGTAGACCTCCTTAATTATCTGAATGAATACAGGGAAAAGGTGGTTATCTTTCATCAGACCGGGGCTGACGATTATGATGGTGTGAAAGAAATATACAAACATTCAAACATAAGACATGAGGTATTTCCCTTTACAGATAACATGGCATATTATTATAGAAACGCTGATCTTGTTATATCAAGAAGCGGTGCAAGCACCATATTCGAGCTGGCGTACTTTAAAAAACCTGCAATACTTATTCCGTATCCTTTTTCAGCTGGTCAGCATCAATGGAAAAATGCCCTGCAGGTAGAAAGGATTGGAGGGGGTTACATATTAGAAAATCAGGAGGCAAACGGTGAGAGACTATTCTATGTGATAAAAAGACTTATGGAGGAACCTGAACTTTTGAAGCAGATGGGTGAGAATATTGGAAGTATTTACATAGATGATGCAGAAGGATTAATCATTGAGGGGATATTAAATGGTATTTCATAAGATAGAAAAGATTCATTTTGTAGGTATAGGCGGTATTGGTATGAGCGGTATCGCCGAGGTGTTATTAAATCTCGGATTTACCGTAACTGGATCTGATATAAGGAAGAACGAGACAACAGAAAGGTTGGAAAGACTCGGGGCAAAGATATGTTACGGACACAGAGAAGAAAACGTATCCGGGGCCGATGTGGTGGTCATATCCTCGGCTGTTAAGCCTGATAACCCTGAAGTCATCAGAGCCAAAGAGCAATTTATACCAGTTATCCAGAGGGCAGAGATGCTGGCAGAGCTCATGAGGATGAAATACAGCATT
>CAZJOP010000202.1:0-2897 GCA_964547695.1 uncultured Syntrophorhabdaceae bacterium | reverse complement strand
CATCAGAGGGAAACCAAACTTAAGGGGCTGTCTAAGATTTGGGGGAAATTATAGCCTTAAATTACATAGGCGGTTTGCGAATGGCCTCAGAGATGGTAAGACCCAATGTAACAAGTTTTCTCGATAAGATGCTAAGGGATCAAGAATCACATTTACGGGTCGATGAGGTTCAGATCCCTCCTGAATCGCCCTTCGTAGGTAAAAAGGTATCGGATATCGATTTTAGAAGCATGGGAAATGCTCTGCTTGTGGCGCTGAGAAAATCAAACGGAGATTGGATTTATAATCCATTACCCGATACAGTCCTTGAAAAAGAGATGAGCATGATACTTCTTGCAACCGTTGATGAGCGGGAGATTTTAGAAAGGCTTATCAAATCAAAACCCTAACATAACAGGCTTTTTTGGGTTTTTATCATTGACTTTTCATCAATTTTTATCATATTATTAGTAGTTTTTTTCAAAACCAATGTAAAAAGAGGTATGGTATGTATGCAATTATAGAAAAGGGTGGTAAACAATACAAGATCACAGAGGGTGAAAGAATAAAGCTTGAAAGGCTTGATGTCCCTGAAGGCAATGATATTCAGATAAGAGAAGTGCTGGCCATAAACGATGGGACAAAAACAATTATCGGCAATCCCTATGTGAAAGGGGCATACGTGAGTGGCAAGGTGACTGGACATGGAAGGCACAAAAAGGTCATCGTGTTTAAGTACAAAAGGAGAAAGGATTACAAGAAAAAAATAGGCCACAGACAGCACTTTACAGAATTTTTAGTGGAAAAGATTTATACGGAGGCACAAGATGGCACATAAGAAAGCAGGTGGTAGCTCAAGGAACGGAAGAGATAGTCAGGGCCAGAGACTCGGGGTAAAATTATACGCTGGCCAGTTTGCCCATACAGGCAGTATCATAGTGAGGCAGCACGGAACAAGGATTCACCCTGGTATTAATGTGGGGATAGGAAAGGATTGCACACTGTTTGCCCTGAAAGACGGCATAGTGAAATTCGAAGACAAAGCAGGCAGAAAAAGGGTGAGCATATACCCTGTTGAATGAAGTTTGTAGATGAAGCTGAAATATATGTAAAAGCAGGTGATGGTGGCAGAGGCTGTGTAAGCTTTAGAAGGGAAAAATATGTCCCCAAGGGTGGACCCGATGGGGGAGACGGCGGCAACGGCGGAAACGTTGTAATAGTTGGAAAAAAAGAGATTTCGACCCTTGCAGATTTTAGGTACAGACGGCATTACAGGGCAGAGAACGGTAGACCTGGTGGCAGTAGAAATAAAAAAGGTAGAGACGGTAAAGACATTTTCATAAATCTTCCTCTCGGCACATTAATTTACGATAAAAGATTTAAAGAACCCATTTACGATCTCGTAAAAGATGGGGATACATTTATCGTTGCAAGGGGAGGAAGGGGCGGAAAGGGAAATGCCCGTTTTGTAACGCCTGTTCACAGGGCACCCCTCGAATACGAAGAAGGGGAAGAGGGTGAGGAAAAGGTCTTGTTTCTGAACCTAAAACTCATATCAGATATTGGCATTATAGGCCTGCCGAATGCCGGTAAATCGACCTTAATATCCCGCTTAACGAATGCAAGGCCAAAGATCGGTGATTATCCCTTTACAACCCTAACGCCAACTCTTGGTGTGTTAATCGAAGAAGATTTAAGTATTATAATCTCTGACATACCTGGCATTGTGGAAGGTGCGTCACAGGGGGTAGGTCTTGGATTTACATTTTTAAAGCACATTGAAAGAAGCCACTCGTTAATCATTTTAATGGATATTACCTCATCAAACCTATATAATGACTATACAATGCTTGTAAACGAACTAAAAGCTTTTAACGAGGCTATCTTAAAAAAAAGACAGACAGTTGTGTTCAATAAGATCGACCTTGTAGATGATGAAACCTGTAGAAAATGGACAAAAGTGTTTTCAGAAAAGGGGATCGACACCCTTAAAATTAGTGCCCTTAAAGGCTATGGTATTGAAACTTTAAAAAGATACTTGAAGGATATGGTAAGGGTTAATAAAAATTAAAAATAGATGGTGCTATGAAGATCAAAAAAGGCTTATTTGGCAAAGTAAAAACACTAAAAAGGATTGTAGTAAAGATAGGCACATCTGTTCTACTGGATAGTGGCAAAAAAATAGGTATCCATATGATAGAAAACATTGCGGAACAGATAAAGTTAGTTCAGGAAAAAGGTATAAAGCCCATAATAGTTACAAGCGGTGCCATTGCCTGTGGTATGGAACTTCTGGGTATTACAAAAAAACCTAAAGAAATAGAGAAAAGACAGGCCCTTGCATCGATAGGCCAGGTGCTTCTTATGAAGATGTATATGGAGGTGTTTAACAAAAAAGGAATAAAGATAGGCCAGATTTTACTAACCCATGAGGATATTGCAAGCAAAGAGAAGTGTTTGAATGTAATGAATACATTGAATGCCCTTATAAATTTTAATATTGTGCCTGTTATAAACGAAAACGATGCCCTTTCTTTCAAAGAGATAAGATTCGGCGACAACGATAATCTATCTGCCCTTATAGCCCAGATTGCAAATGCGGATTTACTTTTACTTTTATCGGATGTGGATGGGCTTTACGAAAAAGACCCGAAAAGATATCCCGATGCAAAGATAATCAGGGTTGTAGAAAAGATAGACAGGGATATTGAAAAGACTGCCAGTGGCACAAAAAGTGAAAAGAGTATAGGTGGTATGGTGAGTAAACTTGAGGCAGCTAAAAAGGCCGGATATTACGGGATACCCACTGTGGTTGTAAGAGGAAACACGAAAGATATTATTCTCAGGGTAATAAACGGTGAGGAGATAGGGACACTTTTTCTCCCTGAGGGAAAGATTAAAAGAAATAAGTGGTGGAC
>CAZJOP010000201.1:0-2919 GCA_964547695.1 uncultured Syntrophorhabdaceae bacterium | reverse complement strand
AGCCTAATTGGAGGGATAAGAACAGATGGTCTGACACGGTGGAGGAATCACTTCAGGACCCTCTCATTTTGAAGGATATCTTTGATTACTATGCGCCGATGGTTTACATTGACATAAATGGAAGATTCAGAATGACAGCTGATATGCTTGAGGTCCCCGAAGAAATTGGTGGTTTGTATCAATATTCAAAAGGAAAATTGCATGTATATCCTGTTCTCTCTGTGGGGTTTCCTTATACGGATTTTATAGGAAACATGGAACCAAATGGAATGATGAAGTATCAAATTCTGGAAGCATTTGCCAGTGGTGCTAAGGGTTTCTTTCTATATAGCGAGGGATGGTTTGATGCCTTAAGAATGAAATATGTGGCAGAGGCAATGAAACAAATAATGCCTGTGGAGGAGATTATTGCCACAGGTCAGCCAACCGGCAGGGTTAAATCCCTTGATGGTAATGTTTTTGTTAAAGGAATTGAGTCTGAAAAAGGGGCAGTGATTCTGGTTTCTGAATATTCAGAATTTCCAAAGGAGAGTATTGTAGAATACAAGGTCAATGAAAAATCTTTGGTCGTTAACCTGGAAACAATGGAGGATGTTGGTGTCCTAACTTCCGAAAATAATACTTTCAGAGTGAAACTGGGTAGGGAAAGAGCGATTTTATTCTTTATCGGTGACAAAACGAATCTGAAGCATTTATAACAAGGAAGCTTTATGGCTGAACATGAAATAACAATGGAGAACAAGATATTGAAACTCAGAGTAGATGAAAAAGATGCCAGATTTAGCATTCTTGACAAAAAAAGCGGTCAGAGATGGGGACAAAGTGCAGAACCTTTTTGTATTGATGGGGAAACAAGAAGGAAACCAGATAAAAACCCGGATTTCAAAAAAATAAAAAATGGTATCCGGGTTGCAATAAATCAGGGGAAATGGGAAATTCAATACGATATGGTTTTAAGCGATAATTGCCTGGAAATTACGCTTTATCCTGTTAAAGGACTGAGGTCTGGAGAGTCTCTGGAAATAGAATTCCCCAGAGGTTTTGGATTTGCCCAGCCATTAGGTGGGCCTACAGGAGCGTTTCCCCAGGACGTTGGATATTTGGTTTTACCTCTATATGCTGGCGTTATTTATCCTTTTGGATATCAAAGACCTTGCATTTTCCATAATTTTAGATTTGATGCAGGCGGTTGCCCTGTTTCAGTCTTCGGGGTTGTAAAAAACAAGTCATCTATGGCAGGAGTGGTGAAAGACAGGTTTGATTATTCCCTTAATGTCTGGATAAACGACCGGTATGGGCATTGTCATGTCAGCCCTGTCTGGAGGGTGGAAGAAGGCAGGTTGAATTACCCTCGCAGACTACATTATCATTTCAGTCCTGACAGCACCTATGTTCACATAGCCAAGGCTTACAGGAAGGAAAAGATAAAGGAAGGCAGATTTGTTGCGCTCAGGGAAAAATCTGAAAAATATCCAATGGTGGGTAGGCTGGTAGGAGCGGTAGCAGGGCAGAGAAGAAATCCGGAGTTTGCTGACGGCACTTTTGATGCAACAATTAATTTCTTTAAAACTGCCAGAGAAAGGAGGTTTGACAGGGCAATACTGTTCGGTTGTTTTCCCGACCCCTGGAAGAAAGAAAAGACTAATGAAAGATTGTTAATCCAGTTGAAAAAAGCAGCCAAACAAATACAATCCCTTGGTCCAGACTATCATCTGTCTTTTTACACACAGTATATGGACGTTCAAATCAAGAAAGATGCGGTTATTCCTGAGTATGTGATGAGAAACAGAGATGGCTCGCCTGCCCGTTCCTGGTATGAAAGTTATGCTGTCTGCGGGCGCTACCGGCTGGAAAATGCCAGGAAGGATTTGTTGCGCAGGAAAGAAGCAACCGGAGCGGGGTGTATCTATGTGGATATAGAAGGTTGTGGCTGCAGGGAATGCTTCCATCCGAAGCATCCTGCTACTAGGGCAGAGGATACCGAATATAGGAGGGCAATTCTGGGGTGCGCCAAAGATATCTTTGGCGCAGTGGCAACAGAATCTCTACCAACCGACACAGTCTCAGATATAGTAGATATAGGAGCATATTTTAATTATTATCCCTATAATCTAAGAGATGATTATTATGACCCGGTTAATGGTCCTAAGATGCTTTCAAGTTCATTAGGCATACCGATCATACCAGTTCCTTTATATCAACTAATCTATCATGACTCGGTTATGAATATTTCTTCAGGCGGTTGGATTGAACACTGGTTTGATACATACCCTATAGAACAGTTACATCTGCCACTACTGGGCATGATGCCTGACGACTTCAGCAACCGTAGTTTTCTTATAACAACAAAGATGCGAGAGACAGCCTATTATGAGATGTTAACGCACGAGTTTCTCACAGGGCCTGAGATTGTGATAGATGGGAAGGGGCTTTATCATACCAAAGATGTCCAGCGTTCCGTTTTTGCTGATGGTACAGTAGTCATCGTTAATTTCTCTGACCATCCATACAGGTATAACAGAGAGGTTATAAACCCACAGGATTTTATTATACTTAAGGAATAGCTGTAAGTGAGTGAAACCTGCTTGAATAAAACCACAAACGCCAGGATGTCATTCCATCTGCCATAATGATGACTTCTGCTACGGCTTTCATGCTTTTTCTTTAATCAAGGCCGAACCCCCTCATTTTGCGATATGCTTCTTCTGTAAGGTTTTCCTGATGCATAGGGATTCCCTTTGCTCTTTTCACCTTTTTCCGCGCCTCAAGGTCTTCCTCTAAATACCATAAGTTCAGTATTTTCGATGAAAACTGCAGACGGGTTTGCTATAGATGTTGTTACCTCTCTTTCCCACGCGGTAAATTTGTGAGGTTTAGATGTATATACACTAGGGACACATATCACCCTGTCTTTTCATA
>CAZJOP010000200.1:0-2924 GCA_964547695.1 uncultured Syntrophorhabdaceae bacterium | reverse complement strand
ATGACAGGATCATAGATGTGAAGTTTAAAACCTTTGGTTGCGGCGCTGCCATTGCATCCAGTAGCATGGCCACAGAGCTCATAAAAGGCAAGACCATAGAGGAGGCATTAAAGGTGACAAATGAAAAGGTCACTGAGGCATTAGGCGGCTTACCGGAGGCAAAGCTTCACTGTTCTCTCCTTGCCGAAGAGGCCTTAAAAGTTGCCATAGAGAACTACAGGTCAAAAAGCAAAAAGGGTGAATAGGCAATGCTTAAAATATTAAGGATAAAAACAGTAGCTAAGGTGGAGGCAAAGGACATAACAGACGAGGTGCAAAAGGCAATAAAGGGGGTAGAGGCGCAATTATTGAATATATACACACCCCATACAACCTGCGGTCTCGTGATCAACGAAGATGCAGACCCTGATGTCATGAAGGATGTCATTGAGGGCCTTGAAAGGCTTGCACCTAAAAATTATCCTTACAGGCACAGAGAAGGAAATGCAGATGCCCATATAAAATCCACCATCACGGGCTGTTCATTATCAATACCCATCTCAGAAGGCAGGCTCATGCTCGGTCACTGGCAGGGTCTCTTTCTTATGGAGTTTGACGGGCCCAGGGAAAGAAAGGTATATTTAACCTTTATATAGATTGAACTTACAATTTTAGCATGATCGAGGTATAAAGATGAAGGTTACCAGATCTTTTATAATCGTTTTTTTGTTTTTTTTAATTGTCTTTAACATACACACATTATTTGCAAAGGAACAAAAGATTATAAAGCCAAAAGAATTTGGTGTATATGTAAAGACAAAGACAGGGCTTGTAAGACTATTGCCAAATTTAGTCTTTGAAGAAGAAGGTATATTTTTTCTTGAATCTAATAAACCCCAAACATTTCCATTAAAAGATGTACAATATTTCATGATATATGGGCAATACGACATAAATGTACTCACGTTCAATCCCCTACTTTTCTACGGCACATCTTTTGTAGGCAAACAAAGATATATATTCGGAAAGGACATAGAGATTACAGTAAACAAACAAAAGGATGATCTCTATGTGATTAAAACAAAGGGACTTTTAGGCAGAGGTTATTTCTGCCTTTGGATAAACGATTCGGCATGGGACTTTATTATAGAATAATTACTCTTTTCTTATCTTAATCTTGAATGCCAATGGTAACAAATAATTTAAGGTCAGAGGTGAAGGTGTATTAAAAAAATTGACTTTTCTCATTAATTTGTATAGCATAACAATTTATTATCTCTATGGAGAAGAACGATTCAAAAGAAGAAATCTATGAGGATGCAAAGAATAAGCATGCATTTCTCGACAGGAGATTGCAGATGCTTTTAAAAAAGCCTTATCTAACCGAAGAAGAGGAGATGGAGATAAAGATTTTAAAAAAGAAAAAGCTCTATTATAAAGACTTAATGGAAAAGACTAAAGAAGAAATAGAAAGAGGGGAGAAAGGTTGAAAAAAACAGGTGCACAGATCTTTGTAGAATCTTTAAAAATGGAACAGGTGGACACCATATTTTGCTACCCCGGTGGCGCAACGCTGAATATCACCGATGCATTATGTAACTGTCAGGAGATAAAGCAGATTGTGGTGCGCCATGAACAGGGTGGTGTCCATGCAGCAGATGGTTATGCAAGGGCATCCGGTAAGGTCGGCGTCTGTCTTGTTACTTCTGGTCCTGGTGCCACAAATACCGTTACAGGTATCGCCACTGCATATATGGATTCTATCCCGATTGTGGTCTTTACCTGTCAGGTAACCACCTCCCTTATCGGTAACGATGCATTTCAAGAGGCAGATATCGTGGGCATTACAAGGCCATGCACCAAGCACAACTATCTGGTAAAGGACGTAAAAGACCTGGCCCGTATCATAAAAGAGGCATTCTATATTGCAAGGTCAGGTAGACCGGGCCCTGTGCTTGTGGATATACCAAAAGATGTAACGGCAAACATGTGCGATTTTAAATATCCTGATAAGGTGTTTATAAGAAGTTACCAGCCTACTTATGTGGGTCATCCTGGACAGATAAAAAGGGCCATAAAACTCATATTATCCTCAAAAAGACCTGTTTTGTTTACAGGCGGTGGTATAATATCCTCCAATGCATCAGAAGAACTTCTCAAGCTTGCCGAATTATTATCCTTACCTGTTACCAATACCCTTATGGGTTTAGGCGGATTTCCCGGCAACCACAAACAGTTTATGGGCATGTTAGGGATGCACGGCACATACGCTGCAAACATGGCCGTATCCCATTCAGATGTATTAATAGCAATTGGTGCAAGATTTGACGACAGGGCCACAGGCAAGACAGAAGAGTTTGCCCCTGAGGCACAGATTATCCATATTGACATTGACCCTACATCCATAAGCAAGAGCATAAAGGTGCATATTCCCATAGTGGGGGATTCAAAAAATGTTATTAAAAAGATGCTCGAATTTTTAGAAGAGGAAAAAGAGGCAATAAAGGCCTATAAAGACGGCATAAAAGCATGGTTAAAACAGATAGAGGAATGGAAAAACACATATCCCCTCACATACAGTAAAAACAACAGGTTAAAACCTCAATATGTCATAGAAAGGATATATGAGCTCACAAAAGGCAATGCCATCATATCCACAGAGGTGGGTCAAAACCAGATGTGGACTGCCCAGTTTTATAAATTCCAGAAACCGAGAACCATATTAACCTCCGGGGGTCTGGGAACCATGGGCTATGGTTTCCCAGCTGCCATAGGTGCACAGGTAGCATTTCCCGACAAACTTGTTATAGATATAGCAGGTGATGGAAGTATCCAGATGAATATTCAGGAACTTGCTACAGCAGTTCAATTCAATCTTCCCGTTAAGGTCGTCATATTGAATAATGGCTTTTTAGGTATGGTGAGACAGTGGCAGGAATTGTTTT
>CAZJOP010000199.1:0-2940 GCA_964547695.1 uncultured Syntrophorhabdaceae bacterium | reverse complement strand
TATCCGGATTATCTGAAGCCCTGTCCTTTACCTCTTCAAGGACCTTATCCGATTCAGGGTCATCAGTGGCAGTGCCACCTGCCAGGACAAGCTGGCACGGTATGTTCTTTCTTACCATCTCAAAGGCGGCAATGACACCGATGGGGTCTTTCAGATAATCAAATCGGGATACCTGTAGTATAATGGGCTTATCCATATCAAGCCCGTATTTATTTAAAACCTTTTCTATGGTCTCTTCGGGCAGGTCTTTATTTTTGTCGCTCAATGGGTCTATGGATGGGTGTATGAGGAACTGTCTGTTGGGGAGTTTTCTTGCAAAGTTCGGGGCAGAAAACACAGTGGCATCATAATCCACTATATACTGATACAAAAAATTCCACACATCAAGATCAGGATTCGATACATCAATATGACACCGCCACACCCACTTTTCCCCTGTTTCACCTTTCTTTTTAATGAGCACAACAGGCTGTGGGTCATGGATAAAAAGTATATCACCGGTTAGCTGTATCTCTTCAATATTCCTATTGCTCACATCAAGAAATAGGTCATAGTCCCGATCAGTAATCTCCTCTTTCTTTCCATGCAGGGCATTGTGAAATTTTTTTGTTACAGTGAAGAAGTTTTCGTTACCCTTTATAACCATCCACCTCGTATCAACCCCGAGCTGATTCAAAAGCGGGACCATCCTCATCAGAATCTCTGCCACCCCTCCACCTGAAAATGTTGAATTCACATTCACCACCGTCTTTCCTGAAAGTCTCTCAGCAAGGGCATATAAGGCCTCTATAGTCCCCCTGCCAACAACGGGGATGTAATCTTGTAGCCTTGCCTTAGAGGGGCTGGTCGTCTTACTATTAAGTGGCATATTCCCTCTCTAAATGTTTCTCCACAATACTTATTATCATGGAACGCAGACCCTCCAGGGTATAGGTATAAGGTCAAGGACTGCAATCTCATCGGCAAGGGCCTTTTCACCCAGGCAATCATTAATCCAGATGGAAAAGTCATTAACACCTTTATGAAGCCTCAAACGGGATTCAAATATATGGAAATACAGCGTATCAAGGCTTACCAGCTTTAATATCTCTATAAATTCTCTCAAATCGTGGGCAACATAGGATGTGGGTATTACTGCACTAATGGATCTAATAAAATGAAATTCCCTGCCGGAAGGGGCATTATTTATATCCATATGTCTCAGGGTTAGGCCACGGGATATGCCAGAATATGGCCACCCTGGCATCAGGTCTTTTCTCTTTGATTATATAAGGCAGAAGGGCAAAATGGTAGTCCTGAACGAGTATAAGGGGTGATTCAATATCTTCTATCTCTTCAAGGATGGAAAGGCCGAATTTTTCATTTACCTTTTGATAATAACCCCAGTCATTTAAGCGAAAGATAGGTCTTTCATGGGTTATATGACATAGAGGCCATATGCCCTCGTTTGCAAAACCATAATAATAACCGTCTTCTTCCTCTTTTGTTAACCATACCCTCTTTAATGTATATGAAGGATTGTCAGGGGGGACTCTAATTTTATTTTTCTCATCCACCACCATTCTATCGGCATCTCCACTTCCATGGGCAATCCATACACCATTACACACCCTCATTACTGGGTCGAGGGCTGTAACAAGGCCTCCTGGTGGGACCACGTATTTTATCCTGCCCTCTTCTTTTAAATGAAGATAAGGCTCTCTATTGGAGATAACAAAAAGTCTTCTGTCGCCCAGTTTATCTGATATATAGGCCTTTAATTTCTCTGCATTCCATAAAGATTCTCCATCTAACTTTATTCTTTCTTCCTCCATGCCTTTCTGTGCCATGGAGAGGGTCTTTGCAAGATGGGTAACCTCTTTTACAAGAGGCGCAAACACATCGCCTGTTAAGGCCTTTGTCTTTTTCTTTCCTTTTTCGTTTCCAAGCCTCATATCCCTTATCCATTCGGCTATCTGGGCAATAGGGCCTGTTATACTCCATCGAATCACAAATAGAGTTATAACCACTATTACAACTGACAGGATAAGTAATCTTATGAAATTGTATTTCCATATCTCTCTGAGCCTCACATCTATAAAAGATGCATCCTGAAACAGGCTTAGAGCACCTGTGATATTGCCTTCCTCATCTTCAAAAGACTTTGTGTATACGAAAACCTCTCTAACGTCGACCTTTTTAAAATCGTATATCGCCTTTTTTTCTGAAATGGAGTTTAAAACCTGCGGTAATATGATTGGTGCATACCCTGATATGGCCTTTGTTGATGCGATTACCCCCCCTTGAATGTCATTCACTATAATTCCTATCAACCTCTCCTTGTTTCCAAATTTTTCAACAAAGCGGTTTAATTTTATAAAGTTTTTATTTTGAACAAGGGGGATAATGGATTCTTCAAGGCTTTCAGAAAGAAGTATGGTCCTTCTTTCAAGATCTCTGGTAAGCCTCTGTCTTTCTATCTTTACCTGATATAATGAAAATGCTATTGCAACGACGGCAACAACTATTATCAGTGAGACTATAAGACGCAGCGTTATTTTCATGATTTAAATGTGCCCTTAATCAAAGTCTATAATATTTTGTTTATTTTTTAAAGGTATTAATCAGTGGCTGTAGAGCCTGTTGGTTGTTTCAAATTATTAAAGGTGTGTGAATCTATTTAGACTAAGACACCTGGAATCATAAAAAAAAGTTTTTTCAAATAAAAAACTAAAGGGTTAGCCTTTTAGTAATTGGCTTTAGTGTTTTGTCCTATATAACAGGTTTAGTTCTATACCCATTAGGCTTTATTTTTCAACAAGATATTCTGCAATGCCAAATGTATGTCAGGATATTGGAACAGAAAACCATTTTCAAGAAGTCTCTTTGGCATTACCCTCTGACCCTTAAGTATCACTGAACCAAATTCCCCAAGGACGAGCTTTACCAAAAAAGATGGCG
>CAZJOP010000198.1:0-2942 GCA_964547695.1 uncultured Syntrophorhabdaceae bacterium | reverse complement strand
GACAACCACCTTTTCCTTGTGGATCTTACAAACAAGGGGATAACAGGTAAAACTGCCCAGGAGGCACTGGAGAAAAGCGGGATTATGATAAACAAAAACCTCATACCCTTTGATACAAAAAGTCCAATGATTACAAGCGGTATAAGGATAGGAACACCTGCTATTACAACGAGGGGCATGAAGGAAAAGGAGATGGAGATAATCGCCGAATTAATAGATAAGGTTTTAAAAGACCCGGAAAACGAAAAGGTTCAGAAAGAAGTTAAGGAAGAAGTAAAAAGATTGTGTTTGACATTCCCTTTTTATTCAAAAATTTATAAAATATGAAAAACAACCGTCCTGACTGGGATAATTATTTCATGGAGATAGCCCGAATTGTTTCAAAAAGGTCCACATGCATCAGAAGACAGGTAGGTGCACTGATAGTAAAAGGCAAAAGGATCCTCTCAACAGGCTATAACGGTGCGCCAAAAGGGCTCAAACACTGTGTAGACGTTGGCTGCTTAAGGGAAAAGATGAACATAGCATCAGGTGAGAGACACGAACTGTGCAGGGGCTTACACGCAGAGCAGAACGCAATCATTCAGGCTGCACTGCACGGCGTATCTATTAACGGAGCAGAGATCTATTCAACACATCTGCCCTGCTCTATTTGCATGAAGATGATTATAAATGCAGGTATAACAAAGGTGACCTATCTTGACGGTTATCCCGATGAACTTTCCATGGAATTAATAAAAGAATCGAATATTAAACTAAAAAAGATATGAAGTGCCCATTCTGTGAATATACGGAAAGCAAGGTCCTCGATTCGAGGATGAACAAAGAAATGGACACGATAAGAAGGCGAAGGGAGTGCTTAAAGTGCGGAAAGAGGTTTACCACAGCAGAAAGACTTGAAGAAGGCATGATGCTTGTTATAAAAAAAGATGGTAGAAGAGAGGTTTTTGATAGAACCAAGATTTTAAATGGCCTTAAAAAGGCCTGTGAAAAAAGACCGATAAGTATTACAACCCTTGAAAAGATTGTTTCAAGGATCGAATACAATTTATTTGAAAAAAATGAAAGGGAGATAAGGTGTTCTGAAATCGGTGAGATGGTCATGGATGAGCTTAAAAAACTCGATGAAGTGGCCTATGTTCGTTTTGCCTCTGTTTATAGACAGTTTAAAGACATAAACGAATTCATGGATGAATTGAAAGAACTACTCATAAAAAAGGACGGACAATGAACGAAGAAGCGTATATGCGTCTGGCACTGTCTCTTGCAAAGAAAGGCAGAGGGACAACCTCTCCCAATCCAATGGTAGGTGCCATAATCGTAAGAGACGATAAGGTCGTGGGAAAGGGATATCATAAAAAGGCAGGTCTTCCCCATGCAGAAATAATTGCCATAAACGAGGCAAAGGAACATGCAAGGGGCGCAACACTGTATGTTAATCTCGAACCGTGTGTCCACTTTGGTAAGACCCCCCCATGCACAGAGGCCATTATAAATGCAGGTATAAAAAAGGTGGTTATGGCCATGTTCGACCCTAACCCACTAGTAAGCGGTAGGGGTGCACAGAGATTAAAGGATGCCGGTATCAGCGTAAAAATCGGCCTCCTTGAAGAGGAGGCAAAAAAACTAAACGAGGCATTCATTGTATACATGGAAAAATCGAGACCTTTTTTTATTATGAAGGCGGCCATAAGCCTCGATGGGAAAATCGCAACAAAGACATGCGATTCCAAATGGATATCCAATGAACAATCAAGGAGATATACGAATAAGCTAAGGGCATCTGTGGATGCCATTATGGTAGGCATAAACACGGTCATTACAGACAACCCCATGCTCATACCAAAGATGATAAAGGTAAAAAGATATCCCTTAAGGGTTATCCTTGATTCCAAATTAAGGCTACCCCTATCATGTGATATTGTAAAGACAGCAGAAAAATATAAGACACTGGTCTTCACGTCAGAGGATTCAAGATCCGATAAAGAAACAAGGCTAATGTCCTTTGGAATAGAGGTGATTAAATGCCCCAAAGACGAAAACGGAAGGGTTTCGCTAAGACATGTCAGCAATGAACTATTTAAGAGGGAAATTACCACCGTCCTTGTAGAGGGCGGGGGAGAATTAAACGGAGGGTTATTAAAAGAGGGTTTGATAGATAAGTTTATACTGTTCTATGCCCCTATTTTTATTGGAGGAAAGTCTGCCCTGAATCTTATAGGAGGAAAAGGTATTGATTTTCTAAAGGATGCTTACAAACTCAAAATAGATGGCATGAAGAGATTCAAAGAAGACATCTGCCTGGAGGGATATGTTCACAGGGATTATTGAAGATATAGGCGAGATAAAGGATATTAAAAAACAAAGTGGAAAATGGGAATTTTCCATAAAGACTGTAAAACTCATAAAGGATATTAAAGAAGGGGACAGTATTTCTGTAGACGGCGTATGTCTTACTGCAACGCAGATTAAAGAAAACACGTTCAGCGCCGATGCCTCATATGAAACATTGAAGGTCACAACCTTGGGCCAGAAAAATATCGGGGATAAGGTTAATCTTGAACTTGCCATGAAACCTGAAGGCAGATTCGGCGGTCACATCGTAACAGGTCATATAGACTGTATAGGCACCATAAAGGCTATAAAACCTTCCGGTGATTCAAAGGTGATAAGTATTGAAGTGCCAAAAGACATTGCAAGGTTTATAGTGGTAAAGGGCTCTGTATGCATTGACGGCATTAGCTTGACAGTAAACACCAAGGATGATAATATCTTTACCATTAATATAATCCCTTATACCTCAGAGAAGACCACCATAGGGGATAAAAAGGTAGGTAGTCAGGTTAACATAGAGACTGATATAATAAGTAAATATGTGGAAAGCCTTCTGGCAAAAACAGAAAAAAAAGGTATTGACTTTGATTTTTTATATAAACACGGTT
>CAZJOP010000197.1:0-2961 GCA_964547695.1 uncultured Syntrophorhabdaceae bacterium | reverse complement strand
AATTTGTTTTAAGGATACCTGATTAAATCAGGTAAAAATAACCCTGAAATTTTAGAAACAGGGAAAAAAGGAGAGGGCATGGTTGGAATTCAAAATTTAAAAGGATTGGCAAAGGCAGAAAATTTTTACTCAGATTATGGGGCAAGGGCAAAAGCGCTAAAGGCACAGGGGAAAAAGGTAATAGGTTATATCTCTGCCCTTGGTCCTGTTGAGGTTCTAACAGCGGCAGGTGTTGTCCCTTTCAGATTAAAAGGGAATGTAGATGAGGCAATCACAAAAGGTGATGCCTATATGGAAACCATTGTGTGCCCTTTTGTGCGCAATGTGTTCGATGCGTCTTTAAAGGGCAGGTTTGATTTCATAGATGGCATGGTCTTGCCCCATCAATGTGATAGCCTTGATAGGACAAGTGATATCTGGAGGGATTATCTGGGGCTTTCATATTTTCATTTTCTAAATGTTCCCCATACCACAGATGAGCCATCTATTGAATTTATGAGGGAAATCTTAAGGCTTTTTATCTCAACCCTTGAAGATTTCACAGGAAACAGGATTACCTTAGATGCATTGAAAAAGGCAATATCCTTGCACAACGAAAATAGAAGACTAATGAGAAGTCTTTATGATTTAAGAAAAAATAATCCACCCCTAATAACAGGAACAGAGATGATGAAGGTGCTTGTGGCAGCCATGGGTCTTCCTGTGGAGGAATCTAATGAGTTGATAAAAGACATAATTGATGAGGTTAAACAAAGAAAACCTCTAATAAATGGGCAAAGAAAAAGGATAATGTTAATAGGCGATCAGATTGACAGCGCTATCATAACAGATGCAATTGAAAATGCAGGCACCTTCCTTGTAATGGATGATATTTCAATAGGCAGTAAGATGTTCTGGCAGGATGTGGATGAAGGTAAAGAGCCCATACTTGCCATAGCCGAACGATACTTAAGAAAACTTAAGATTCCCACCACATTTGTAGATACCGGTGGCACATATGAAGAAAATCTAAATGCGAGATTTGGGCATATAAGAAAATATATAGAAGAATTTAAAGTAGAAGGGGTAATACTGTTTATTTATAAGTATTGTGACCCATATGGGTTTGAGGTCCCGGCAATAAAAAGTTATATAGAGGACGTTGGTGTCCCTGTTCTATATCTTGAAGACGAATATTCCACATCGAGCCTTGCGCGTATGAAGACGAGAATCGAAGCTTTCATAGAAATGATTGCATGACAAAAGGGAGGTGAAATTATGGCTGAAGAAAAAAAAGGAAGGGCATTGGCAACAAAGGCAGCGGCAAGCATACCGAAATTTGTGCGGGGAAACCTCGCTGCAACTATAAAGGCAAAAGAAGAAGGTAAAAAGGTAGCATATGCATATATAGCAGACGGTCAGGATGAGATCATGAGGGCAATGGACATTGTGCCGGCATGGGGCGAAAGTTTTGCCGGGGTATGTGCAGCAAAGAGAGATGCGGAAAAGTATCTCCAGAAGGCAGAATCGGATAATTTTTCGAGGTCGTTGTGCACATATGCAACATGCACAATAGGTTTTGATATGATAAGGTCAGAGCTGGGTGTGGATATTGTGCCCGATGCACCCTGGGGAGGCATGGGAAGGCCGGATATGATTCTGGGTTCTGCTCAATTATTGTGCGACCCGAGATTTAAATGGCCACAGGCAACCCAGCATTACCTGAGAGATGTCCCCATCTTCGTAGGTGCCATGTATTATCCACCTTTTGACCCGAAACTAAATCACCATGAACAGGAAAAATTTTATGTGAAATACTGCACAGAGGAGTTAAGGGAGTGCGTAAAATTTTGTGAAAAGCATACAGGAAAAAAGATGGACTGGGACAGGCTCGCTGAAATAGTGGATCTATCCGATAAAACATGGGATTTATTCATAGACACATACGAACTTCGTAAGGCCATTCCAACACCAATGGATACAGGGGATGCAATGAATACGATGGTGCCTCTCACATTTAATTTAGGGACACAGGAGGCATATGATTTTTATAAACAACTCTATGATGAACTGCAGGAAAAGATAAAAAACGGTGAAGGCGTTGCAGAACCTGAAAAATATAGACTTATCTGGGCAGCGGGCCTTCCTTCGTGGTTTGCCCTTGGCGATTTTCAATATTTTAACAGCAAAGGTGCAACATTTCCCGTTGAGGTTACATACCGTGGTTGTGAAAAGATTGAAAGGCTTGAATTGCCAAAAACAAGCGATCCCTTAGAGCATATTGCCTGGAGATGGGTGAGATACTGGACTCACTGGTATGATAAGGCGAAAAGGCGTCCGGGGTCATTACCAAAGGTGGAAAGGATCATAGAATACATCGAAGAATATAAATGTGATGGAGTGGTATTCCATCTGGCATTTTCCTGCAGAAGCTGGCATGCTGGCATTATTCATCAGGCAGAGACATTGAAAAAGGTATACAGAGAGATCCCCATTTTAATCTTAGAGGGTGATATAGTAGATATCAGTTCTTACAATGAGGCAGATACCCATAACAGAATAGATGCTTTCATAGAGGCCGTGGATGCATATAAAAGCAGAATGAGATGAAATATATGAAAAGATATTTTGCCGGTGTTGATATAGGCTCAACAATGACAAAGGTGGTTATATTCAGTGGCATAATAGAAGCCACAATTATTGGTCCCACAGGTCCAGAGCACCGGAAATTGGCAAACAAGGTAATGGAGGAGGCATTAAATCTGGCACATATCAGGTTTGAAGATCTATCCTATATCATTGCTACGGGGTATGGGCGAATCAATGTGCCCTTTGCTGACAGACAGATCACCGAGATTACCTGTCATGCAAAAGGGTTGTACAGCCTCCTCCCCACTGTAAAGACCATTGTGGACATAGGTGGTCAGGATAGCAAAGCTATAAAAATTAAGGACGGTAAAGTAGTAAGTTTTGTGATGAACG
>CAZJOP010000196.1:0-2975 GCA_964547695.1 uncultured Syntrophorhabdaceae bacterium | reverse complement strand
AAACCTTTTTTCACAATTTATATTTTTGATATAATGAAACCCATGTTTAAAAAGGCATTTAATGACCAGACCATTAAAAGGATAAGGCGTATCTGGAGGGGGACCTTTTTTGGAATACTTATAGGCATTGTATCAGGTCTCGGCGGCATTGTTTTTAATTATATGATTAATTTTTTTACAGGTTTTTTTACAGGTGATTTAATCCGTTATTTATCAATGGGCCATAGCCCTGATTTTGATGTGTTCGGTTTTCCTTTTAGCCGATGGATGATGCTTTGGATCCCTGGTCTCGGTGGGCTCATATCAGGCTATATTGTATATAGATTTGCCCCTGAAGCAGAAGGACATGGAACAGATGCAATGATAGACAGCTTTCACAGAAAAAAAGGTATTGTAAAGAAACAGGTGCCTGTTATAAAGACCATTGCCTCTGCCTTAACAATCGGTTCCGGAGGCTCTGCTGGAAAAGAAGGACCCATTGCCCAGATTGGTTCTGGCTTTGCCTCTATTTTTGCCTCTATTCTGAAATTGAGTGATAGGGAACGTCGAATCATGCTTCTGGCAGGTGCAGCAGGTGGCATAGGTGCCATATTTAAGGCCCCCTTAGGGGCTGCTCTATTTTCTGCTGAAGTGTTATACAGTAAGACGGATTTTGAGTTCGAAGCAATCATACCGTGTATACTCTCTTCCATTATCGGCTATACGGTCTTTACATTGCATGATGGCACAGGCACTATTTTTCAGATTCCAGCCATCGCCATAGCCACACCTGTTCAATTGCCTTTCTATGGTTTAATGGGTGTCCTCTGTGCATTTGTCGGAAATATTTACGTAAATGTATTTTATGGGATGAGGGATAGGTTTTTTAAGCCACTTAATATTCCAAGGCACCTAAAACCTGCAATGGGCGGTTTAATGCTCGGGGTGGTGGCATTTTTTCTGCCCCAGGTGTTAGGCGGTGGATACAAATGGATTCAATCTGCCATAGACGGCAAACTTGCATGGGGTCTTATGCTTGCCCTTGTGTTCGGTAAGATCCTTGCCACCTCATTTACAATAAGTTCAGGGGGCAGTGGCGGTGTGTTTGCACCATCTCTTTTTATAGGTGCCATGCTCGGTGGTTTCTACGGTGATCTTTGTGTTAGATTTTTCCCCCATATATTTGATAGAGCCACTCCCTTTGTCCTTGTGGGTATGGGTGGATTTTTTGCAGGTATTGCCAAGACACCCATTGCTGCCCTTATAATGGTGGCAGAGATGACAGGGGGTTATAGCCTCATTCTGCCCATGATGATTGTATCCTCCCTATCGTTTTTGCTCCTCGGAAGGACATCCCTTTACGAAAAACAGGTGCCCACAAGGCTTGATTCACTGGCCCATATCGATACCTATCCTTTCAATATCATGAATCATCTAAAGGTAAAGGATGCCATAAAACTGGATAGAAGAGTGGACACCATCCCGGAAGATATGAGATTCAAAGATATGCTGAAATTGATTGTAAATTCAAACCAGCAAGATTTTCCTGTGGTGGATAGATATGGCAATCTTATGGGGATAATTTCAATGACTGATTTGCGCACTGCCATGGCAGACGAGACCTTATATCCCCTTCTTGTGGCAAGGGATCTGGCTGTAGCCAATGTGGAGACCTTAACCCCTGAAGACCCTCTCCACATAGCATTAAGTGTCATGGCAGATGTAGATGTCCGTGAAATACCTGTTGTGGAAAAGAAAGATTCAAAAAGGGTTATAGCAATGCTGAGTAGAAAAGATATCTTAAGGGCATACGAGACAGGCATTAAATAAAAAATACTGTATTTTAATTTGACAATTTCTTTAGATTGAGATATTCGTTTTGCAACTTTTGCGATAAAGAAGGGATTATCTATAAAAATTATTTTTTAAATTTCAAAGGGGCATCCATGGATACCATAACATTAACCATTGATGGTAAAAAGGTTCAGGGCACAAAGGGGCAAACCATTCTGGAGGTGGCATTAAAAAACGGTATTGATATTCCTTATCTATGCTATCATCCAAAGATAAGTAAGACAGGTGCGTGCAGGGTGTGTCTTGTAAGGGTAAACGGGACAATGCTTAAGGCATCGTGCGTTGAGCCCATTGTAGATGGTATGGATGTTATAACCGAGGATGATGAGATAGTAAAGATAAGAAAATTTGTCCTTGAACTACTCTTATCCGATGGAGACCACAACTGTCTTTATTGCGAGGCAAACGGTGACTGTGAATTCCAGGCATTGATACAAAGGTATAACATACAGGAGGTCAAACCATCGCCAGCAAGGATTATCAAAGAGATAGATTACGAATCGAGCAATGCCTTAAGAAGAAATGAAAACAGGTGTATCCTGTGTGGAAGATGTGTAAAGGCCTGCAGGGAGATTCAGGTTTCCCATGTATGGAGTTTTGCAGAGAGAGGCAGCGAGACCCACCTTGTGGCAGATGATGGCAAAAGGATAGGGGAATCGAGCTGTGTAAAATGCGGGACATGCGCACAATTGTGCCCAACCGGTGCGTTAACCCTTCAAACAGTTATCGGCAGGGGTGCAAACTGGGAGCTCACAAGTACCCCCAGCATTTGTATCTACTGTGGTGTGGGTTGCAAGATAGATTTCTACAAGAATAAGGCAAATATCCTTGTAAAAGCCATGGGCAACTACACAGGTCCCAATAATGGTCATCTATGTGTTAAAGGGAGGTTTGGATTTGATTTTGTCCATAGCGATAAGAGACTTAAAAAACCCCTTATAAAGAAAAATGGTGTATTTGAAGAGGTAGGATGGGATGAGGCATTGGACATTGTGGTAAAAAAATTGTCAGAAATAAAAGAAAGATACGGTCCCGATGCTATTGCAGGTCTTTCTTCTGCAAAGTGCAGCAATGAAGAGAACTATCTCATGCAGAAATTTATGAGGTCTGTGATTGGCACGAATAACATAGACCACTGTGCC
>CAZJOP010000195.1:0-3096 GCA_964547695.1 uncultured Syntrophorhabdaceae bacterium | reverse complement strand
TCTTTATTTTGAACAGAAATGCGGCCAATTACATCGAGATCAATACCTGTCCACTTGTCAGGGAGACTCAGAGAGAGTGTCCTATTATCCTTATCTGCTATGCGGACAAAAAAAGGCATTGGTTTTTCACCATCCCTTTCAGCATTTATTCTCTTTTCAACACCCGTTATCTCATCTTTTTCATACTCAGCAGAATATTCCTTAAACTTTAATAGGATAATCTTCTCATCCTCCCTTTTTAAGGAAGAGAAGAGGGAATAATATGCAATGGTAAAGAGAAGGGCATAAGCAATGATTAAGACCGCCAAATACCAGAGGGTAAGCCGAATGCTGAAATTTTTTCTTATCCTGTTATATAGGTTTAAGGACATACCCAACCCCTCTGATGGTGTGTATGAGCTTCTTTTTAGCATAGGGGTCTATCTTGTTTCGCAATCTGCAGATTAGAACATCCACCACATTCGTCTGAGGGTCGAAATTATAATCCCATACATGCTCCATAATCATGGTCTTAGAGACAGCTCTTCCTGGGTTTCGCATGAGGTATTCGAGGAGGGCAAATTCGCGGGGTTGCAATTCTATCCTCTTATCGCCTATTGATACCTCTCTCGTGAGAAGGTCTATAGACAGTTCATCCATAGTCAATTTCATGGCCTCCTGACCGGTGCTCGCTCTGCGGATGAGGGCATGAACCCGTGCCAATAGTTCTGAGAATGCAAAGGGTTTTGTTAGATAGTCATCGCCACCTTTCTGAAGACCTTTAACACGGTCATCAACAGAGCGTTTTGCACTGAGAATAATTACAGGAGTGTTGACCTTTTTGCGCCGCATCTCCTCGATAAGGCTTAAGCCATCCATTTTGGGAAGCATGATATCTATGATGCATACATCATACTGTTCGGTCAGGGCAAGATGAAGGCCTTCTTCACCATCGGGGGCTTGATCAACCGCAAAACCTTCCTGCCTGAAGCCTTTTACAATAAGGGATGCGATCTTGCCATCGTCTTCTATAACCAAAAGTTTCATTATTCAGATTACAATCTATCTTAATCTATTTATAACTAAATGTTATTTGCTTTTTCAAGCATATTCTTTGAATATGCCCCTATACTGTTTTTAAAGAAGAAAAATGGAGATGATTGCCCCTGCGAGAACGACATATAGTATGTCTATCTTTTTCAGAAGGGCTGCAATTGAGCACCCAGCGATAATAACCTTTATAGCGTTCCATGAAACAGCAAAGGCAAACTTGAAGGTTACAAACAAAAGAAGCCCTACGAATGAGGCGAAGATACCCTTAACCGCCTGCTGAAAGACAACAGATTGCTGTAATCTGTGAAATATGTTTGCGCCAAGAATAAGAAGAATGAAAGATGGGATAAATATTGACATTGTTGCTACAAATGCCCCTGATAGGCCGTTCGTGATAAACCCGACAAAAGTTGCTGTGATAACTATTGGTCCTGGCGTTATCTGCCCGAGCGCTATCCCATCCATAAATGTTTTGCTGTCCATCCATCCACGCACATTGACAATCTCCTGAAGCATCAATGGCAAGGATGCAAAACCGCCACCAAATGCAAAAAGGTCTATCTTTATCATAAGAACTGAAAGTTCAAAGAGCTTTTTGTTAATTAAGAAAAGAAAGAAAACACCTGCTATAGTGAATGCAACAGGGATTAATACAACTGATATGTGCTTGTTGGTCCTGCCTGTATCAAGTTGGACCCCTGTTTTTTTTATCCTGTATGCAACAAGACCTGTAAGAGCAGCGCCCAGTATGACAAGAAAGGGGCTTATACCAAACCAGAATGCCAGGGCAGATGCAAGCGCAATCAGGATATCCTGATATTTTTTTAAAGTCTCCCATGCAAAGGTATATGTTGCATTTGCTACAATCGCTACCACAATGACCTGAAGCCCATTAAAAAGGGATGCAACACGTGGAAGATCCCCAAACATTGTATATGCCCAGCTCAAAACCAGCATGAATAAAAATGCAGGCAGCCCAAACCCGACAAACGTGGCTACAGCGCCAGAGAGCCCCCTTTTTGTAAGACCTACATATCCCGCTACCTGTATAGCGGTTGCACCGGGGATAGACTGGCACAGTGCAACCCCGTTTTTGAATTCCTCCTGGTTTAGCCACCCGTATTTTTTAACAGACATCTCTCGTATATAGGCTACCATTGTTGGACCACCGAATGCAGTGATGCCGAGCCTTAAAAATGAGAGAAAAAGTTTGGAAAGTAATACCTGCTGTTTTTTTTGTTCCTGTTCATTCATTGTCGCAATCTATCTTTTTTTTAGAAAAAATTCAATCTCAATAAAGCAATTATTTGATTTAACACAGGTTATTACTAATCAAAACCGTTTACATGTATTTTTCTTGACATGAAAACAAGTTGAATTTATACTTATATTCGTTTAAGCGAATATAAAGATAAGGTGGTGCATTTTATATGGAACAATTAGCACAGATGTATAAAGCCCTTTCAGAAGAGATGCGGTTGAGGATAATAATGCTGCTTACAGAAGGAGAGTTATGCGTCTGCGATTTGATGGCAATTTTCGGAGAGACTCAATCAAAGGTATCAAGGCATCTTGCATATCTTAAGCATTCAGGTTTTCTAAAGAGCAGGCGTGTTGGGACATGGATGCATTATTCATTAAAAGAAAACTTAGACAGCAAAATAGATGCCCAGATTACCTTTATGAAACAGCAATTTTCACAAACCCCTGTATTTATAGAGGATAAGCAAAGGCTCGAAGAGACAAAAAAACAGATACTGTGCGAGGAGGCAAGGAAAAATGGCAGAAGAAAAAATAAGTAAAAGGCTCTCGTTTCTCGATAGATTCCTTACCCTGTGGATATTTCTTGCTATGTTTATCGGGGTTGGATGGGGTTATGTTTTTCCAGGCGTTGTAAACTTTTGGAATCAGTTCCAGTCCGGCACCACCAATATCCCCATTGCAATCGGTTTAATACTCATGATGTATCCACCCCTTGCAAAAGTTAAATATGAAGAACTGGGAGAGGTGTTCAAAAATTGGAGAGTACTGCTACTCTCACTTATCCAGAACTGGATAGTAGGT
>CAZJOP010000194.1:0-3107 GCA_964547695.1 uncultured Syntrophorhabdaceae bacterium | reverse complement strand
GACGGTGGAGACCCGAATGTTTTCGTCCCAGAGTTCGTATCTTAGAGAGCCGGTAAGCCCTATCAAGGCAGACTTGGTTGCAGCATACATGCTCTGGTAGGCCATGGGACAAAAGCCGATGCCTGAGGCAGTATTTGCAATGTGCCCCCCACCTTGAGCCCTCATAATGGGCAATACTGCACGGATGCCATACAGGGCACCAAAAAAATTTACATCAAACCCGAACTTCCAATCTGCATCTGTTGTTTCGTCAAAAGACTTCATCAGTCCAAGACCGGCATTGTTGAAAAGAAAATGGATATGCCCTTCCCCGAATTCGGCTGCCTTACGAATCATAGAAAATACGCTTTCCTGTTTTGTCACATCGGTCTCGATGCCAAACACCTTTCCCGGATACATGGCATTTAGTCTTTTACTTTCTTTGTTTAGTCTATCGGCACTGATGTCTGCCATTATCACAGCCTTTGCACCAAATGAAAGCAGCATTTCACAAAGGGCAAGTCCAATCCCTGATGCCCCGCCTGTTACAACGGCGACCTTATTTTCATAGTATTCTTTCATGTTTTAAACCTCCCTTTTTTTTAATTTTAGCGCACATTTTACCAGATATGGATAAAATGCCTTTACTCAAGCACCCGTCCCCGTGCCTCCATCAAAATCATTTTGCCCTTTGTCAAGACAACCGGTGCCATTTCAAATATGGGTAACTCTGTTAGTGCCTTTATAATTGGATATTGCATGGGATTCTCCTCCATTTTCAACTCAATCCACTCCACCTTACCTTGACCCGTCCAGGCATGCTCCACCTCTGATCGCATAGGAAATAGTATAAACTGGCTTAAATCTGCACCCGGGCCGCCTACCTTTGGGATGTATCGCCAGCCAAGAGAATTTACATCCGTTGTCATGGCATCTAACTGTGCTTTATCCACAGGCTTTGGGTCTTTTATTTCCAGTTTAAGAAATGTGTTGCCCTCAAAGCTGGCACGGGTAAAATAGGTTTCTCCAAATATATGTAAGTTCTCGATATCGGCAAATATCTTTGGGACCCCCATCTGATTTCCTGTCAAAATAGGCGTGGTCTTATTTTCCCAGACAACCAGCGCATATGCACCTTCAATGTGATCTCGTTTTCCGTTAAATCGCACAGGGACTGCTATTGTAATGAGATTGTAATAAGACCCTGCCATCCATTCTACCTGGCGACACTCCTGGTATGCAATTTGAACTTCCGGTGCTGTCAACTCAAAGCCTTCAGGGATGTAATTTAAAAGGCGCTCTTCGTCTGTGCGATAGGTATAGGTAAGCCCTACCACATCATTATAGACGGCCTTGGCATCAGGGTCAAAGACCCATCCCCCAAAATGGGCCGGCATCCTGTAGGTCTTGTTTTCTTCTAATTTAAACATAAAGTCCTCCTAAATATTATTATTTGTCGATGATGAAGCCGGTTCTGTCATCCTCTGCATACAATCCAAAATAATTAGAATATGCAATAGATACAAAAGGGCACATCCATTGGCAGCAAGGATCACGCCAATAATCAATCCGGGTATCAAATGGGGGATAAGCATTGATATACCGAAGAGAATGGTAAGCAGGTTCATTATGAGTTGCATCATAAAGAGTTTTTTTAATACAGGGTGGATAGAACCATGAAATTTATCTGAATTCTTTAGATATGGAATAAAGATTTTTATAAGTGTAATTGCACCACCTAAGATGTTGAGCACACCTACAAGTACTGTCAATGTTGAAACAAGGACATAAGGGATAATACAGGATATAATCCCCGATGCCGCAAAAATAAGCCCCAGTAATATCATCAGTCGTGAGCGGGGAAAAGGACCTATCGGGGTGTTTCCAGAAGCAAGCATTTGAATCGCAAGGATTATCATCAATAATCCAAGCTGGGCACCCGCAGAAAAAGGAAGTGCCCCAATACTCACAGGAATCAAAAGCACACCGAGAATCACCATGAATACCCCCACAAGGAGCAGCATACTCTGTTCTGTTGAAAGGCCTACATCTTTATCCTTATTTCTTTGGTTTTTAGAATCAGGATACATGGCATATATCTTTCTTAAAACCCCTGCAACGTATAAAACCGCTATACCGTATATTATGATTACCACTGCCTTTTTGGGTATTGTTATAAAGCCCTCCATAACAAGAAGGACTGATACCAACATTGAGAGCATATAAACCGCAGAACATCCAAATATAAGATGATTAAAAATGCCACCGTATCTTTCCCATAATTGAAACCTGTCCTTATCCGTGAACATGCGCACAAGCATTATAAGACCTCCAGGGCCCAAACATAGTAACAACAACATACGGGGTAGCTTTACGAAAACAGGGATAAAACAGGCAACAATACCGATTGTGGCAATTATTACACCTATGGTAAGTAGAACCACTGACCTTGGCATATCGCCAAAGGGTGTTTTCCCAAGCGTGATTATCTGAAGTGAGAAAATAACCAAAAGTAATCCTGAAATGCCGTTTTCATAATAAGGAAGCATCCCCTTAGATACAAAAAAAAGCAAAACCCCGGTTATAAGTAAAGCCATTCCACCTATTATGAGTATTACGACCTCCAGTGGAATCTCTATATCTTTTGTCATAAAATCACACTTTTTTTGGAATTATTAATTTTGTTTATTAGTTGGAATCTAAAAAAAGATGAAGATTTAAAATATGTACAAATACAAACAGGACACAAGTTCTGCCTCACCTCTTGTTATATGAGCTAAAAACTTGAATGTTCTTAATTAGTTATAAAAGGACTTAGATAAAAACAGAGTTGGGGATTGAAAAGATAAAAAATTTTCCGATGAAAAGCATAAAAATCACTTTTATAAAAAGAATATTCAAAAATTTTCAACTCAAACTTATATAACCATAAAAAAGCTGTTTGTCAACTTTTAATTTTAATACTTAATATCCATGCGATGCGGTTTTTTAAAACTAAAAAGGCCGCCCTTGAAATTTTTTAAGGACGGCCTAAAAATCAAAAAATTAATTTATTTCAGCAAGGAAAGAAAAGTTCCCGCCGCCACTGCAGTTCCAATCACGCCTGCCACATTAGGTCCCATGGCATG
>CAZJOP010000193.1:0-3170 GCA_964547695.1 uncultured Syntrophorhabdaceae bacterium | reverse complement strand
CACTGATCATGGCCACTGCCATTGTAATGCCTGCAGAAGGCCCATCTTTAGGGATAGCACCCTGTGGGACATGAACATGCATCTCAAGGTCATCAAAGATATCATCATCGATCCCCAGTTTTTTTGCATTTGATTTGATATACGTCATGGCAGCCTGGGCAGATTCCTTCATCACATCGCCCATATTGCCGGTCAAAATAAGGTCTTTCTTTCCTTTTCTGCATGATGCCTCGACATATAAAACATCCCCACCGAATTCAGTCCATGCAAGGCCAACGGCAATACCAACTGTATCCTTTTCTAAATCCCCCTCTAAAAGGTACTTAGGAACCCCAAGAAAGTGGTGCACATTTTCCGGTGTAATTATTGTTTTTTCTTTTTCTCCCTCTGCTATTTTTCTTGCGACCTTTCTTGCTATCTTGGCAATCTCCCTTTCCAGATTCCTTAGCCCTGCTTCTTTTGTATATTCCTGAATAATCTTTTCTATGCCCCCTTCTGTGAAGCTCAGATATTTTGGTCTTATACCGTTTTCTTTCAATTGTTTTGGAATGAGATATTTCTTTGCAATCATTAATTTGTCTTTTTCTGTGTAGCCTTCTATATTGATAATCTCCATTCTATCCCGTAATGCAGAAGGGATTGTATCTATCCTATTTGCAGTTGTAATAAACATAACCTTTGAGAGATTAAAAGGCACATTAAGATAGTGGTCGCTGAAAGAATGATTCTGTTCAGGGTCTAATACCTCAAGAAGTGCGCTTGCGGGATCTCCCCTAAAATCTGTGCCGATTTTGTCAATCTCATCCATCATAAATACAGGATTGTTTGAGCCTGCCTGTCTTATGCACTGAATGATCCTGCCCGGCATAGCACCTACATATGTCCTTCTATGACCCCTTATCTCTGCCTCATCCTTCATGCCACCCAATGATATCCTTGAAAACTTTCTCCCCAGTGCACGGGCAATGGATTTTCCAAGGGATGTCTTTCCCACGCCCGGTGGCCCCACAAAACATAATATCGGGCCTTTCATTTCGCCCTTTAATTTCATTACACTTAAAAATTCCAGTATTCTTTCCTTGACCTTATCAAGATCATAATGGTCCTCATCAAGGACCTTTTTTGCAAGTTTTATATCGAGGTTATCCTTTGTGGATACACTCCATGGAAGCTCCACAAGCCATTCGAGATACGTTCGCAACATGGAAAATTCTACTGCATCGGGGTGCATGAGGTCTAAACGTTCGAGTTGTTTTTTTGCCTCTTTTTCCACCTCTTTAGGCATCTTTGCCTTTTTTATCCTCTTTTCGAGGTCTGCTATATCTTCTGATTTTTCATCACCCTCACCGAGTTCATTCTTTATAGCTTTCATCTGTTCCCGCAAGAAATAGTCCCTCTGGCTCTTTGTCATTTCCTCCTTGGCCTGAGATAAAATCTTTGCCTGCATGTTTAAAAGTTCTATTTCTTTTCCCAGTATCTCGGAGAGTTTTTTGAGTCTTTCCACAGGGTCAATGATCTCGAGTATTTCCTGCGCCTTTTCCACATTTAATCCGAGATTTGCGGCAGCGATGTCGGCAAGCTTTCCAGGTTCATCTATGGTATCAAGCACAATAAGTATATCGGGAGGCACCATCCTGCCCATAGACACAACACGTTCCATCTCCTCTTTCACATATCTCATAAGCGCTTCAATCTCGAGGGTAATCTCTGTGATAACAGGTTCTTCTATGACCTCAACGCTTACCATAAATGTGGGTGCTTCCTGAACATATTCTTTTACCTTTGCCTTTTTTAATCCCTGGATAAGGATCTTTACCCTGCCATCAGGTAGCCTTAACATCCTCATGATCTGAGAGACAACACCTACAGAGTATATCCTTTCAGGAAGAGGGTCTTCATCTGTTAAGTCTTTTTGTGCAGCAACCACTATGAGCCTATCTTTGGACAGGGCCTTTTCCACTGCATTTATGGACATATCTCTACCGACAAATAAAGGTAGAACTACAGAGGGATACATTACCATGTCTCTTACAGGCAATAGCGGTAAAACTTCAGGTATCTTCACCATCTCTTCTTCATGCATCAAATCAAGCCTCCAATATGACAACAACCTTTACAGTTTTTGCAAAGGTTTAAAAAATTTTCATATCAGGATAAAATTATCAAAATAACCATATTCAGTCAATACAGGCTTAACCCTTTTAAATATTGAAAAAATTTAAATAAGCCTGCTATCTTATGAATCTGCAGGTATTTCCGGGCGCCTGTCCTCCTTTACTGTCTTATCTATTACAAAGAGAAGCTGTCCTTCTTCCACAAGTTCATTGAGTTTTACGCATATCTCTACGATCTGTCCATCAAAGGGAGCTACTATAACATTTTCCATCTTCATGGCCTCCACATTGGCAATCTCTTCGCCTTTATGGACGATGTCACCAACATTTAAAATACCCCTTTCAGGATTACCTATGCGCCATACAGTTCCATTGACAGGAGATCCAATTTCATTTAATCCCTTTGCCATTCTCTTTTCTGCCTTTTTCGCCTGAGGTGTGACAACTTCATATACCTTTGTCTTGTTGTTTACAAGCACAACCACATGTATAACACCATCGTGCTCTGCGCCAATGGATACAAGTTCAATACAATATGGCTTTCCCCATAAATCAAATTCCACCTTGTCTCCAGGTCTTTTTAGACCATTTCTCCACACATGTGTTGGAAGCACAAGGGGTGTTTCACCAAATTTCTCCCTCCATTCTATAAATTCAACTGTATCTTTTGGATGCATAAGATAGAGCACAAACTCTTCATCTGTAGGATTTCTACCTATAATATCTTTCAAATTCCATCTCAAGCGTTCAAGGTCTTCATTTTTTGACATTTCATCAGGGGATTTATCATTTCTTGATTTAATCTTTTCCTTCCATTCGCTTCCAAATGTGCTTTTGTAAATCCAGTCGGCCGGCCAACCGTCAGGGAGCCTTCCGTATTGTCCAAGGATGAGGTTTTTGAAATCATCTGGGGCATTTTTGAAAAGGTTTAAAAGCTCCTCCTTTTCTTTTTCATCCATGGCATCAAAATCCTGATTTTTCTCGTAGATGAATTTTTCCAATAATTTTATAAGATTTTTAACCCCAGTTACTCCTTGCTCTTTTGCGTATCTGTTT
>CAZJOP010000192.1:0-3191 GCA_964547695.1 uncultured Syntrophorhabdaceae bacterium | reverse complement strand
GGTCTATAAACCTTTGTGCCCTCCCTGGTCCCTTATAAAATCATACAAAGAAGGAAAGATTACCATAGACCAGTATAAAAAAGAATACTACTCAACTGTTTTGAATAAACTGAACCCGAAAGAGGTGTATGAGGAATTAGGTGATGATGCAGTCCTTTTGTGCTGGGAAAGGCCAGATAAGTTCTGCCACAGACATATCGTGGCCCAGTGGCTTTCAGAACATCTTAACATCTCAATAACAGAACTATAAAGATTAAGCTTTATCAGGGCTTTGTAATTAGCCCTTATCATTTTATCGAATGTAGATCTTTTCTGCCCAGACAAAGCTCTATCCTTTAAATTTAAGAAATGATTTATCTTCCATGAGTTTTGCGAGTAAATCTGTATTTGTTGATATTTAATTTTTAATAGTGTAGAAAATAAAAAATAGAATGTCAGTGGAGGGTTAATATGTCTGAAAACATCTTTAATGAAGGCAAAGAGGAAAAAGGTGTTAGCCGTCGTGATTTTATTAAAAACGTATCTGTGGGGGCGGCAGGTGCAATAGCACTGGCTACCCTTGTTAAGGCTGATAAAGCGCAGGCTCAAGAGCAGGTAAAAAAAGTTGATGAATCAATACCAAAATCCAAGCCGTTAACAATGGAGGATGTCCTAAAAAAAGCCCGGGAAAAGCTATACCCGAAGTGTCGTGTATGCCATGAATGCGATGGTGTGGCATGTGCAGGTGAGGTGCCTGGGATGGGAGGCATCGGCTCTGGTCAATCGTTTAAAAACAATTTTATTGCCCTTCAAAAGATTCAACTGAACATGCGAACATTTCACGATGTAAAAAAGGTTGACACATCTATTACCCTCTGGGGTGAGAAACTTTCTATCCCTGTCCTTGCTGCACCTACAGGGGGGACAACATATAACATGGGCTTAAAGGGAAAAATGACAGATGATGAATATATAGATGCCATGTTGGGTGGCTGTATAATGGCAGGCACAATAGGCTTTGCTGCCGATGGTATAGGTGACCCTGTTGAGGTGTTCGAAATAAGACTTAAGGCTGTTCAAAAATACAATGGTAAAGCTATAGTTACAATTAAACCAAGAACCCAAGATGAAATAATAAAACGTATAAGGATGATAGAAAAGGCAGGTGCCCTTGCCTTTGCTATAGATATAGATTCTGCAGGACGTGCTGCCCGTGCATTACCAGGTCAAACTGTTGAGCCAAAAACACCAAAACAACTGAAAGAGATAGCCAGGTCTACCAAATTGCCTTTTATTGTAAAAGGAATAATGACTGTAGAAGAAGCAGAGATGGCCATTGATTCAGGCGCGGCTGCCATTGTTGTTTCCAATCATGGTGGTAGGGTGTTAGATTACACACCGGGTGTAGCTGAGGTTTTACCAAAGATTGCAGATAAAGTAAAAGGAAAGACAATTATATTTGCAGATGGCACTATAAAATATGGAGCTGATGTTTTAAAGATGTTAGCCCTTGGTGCCGATGCAGTGCTTTCAGGAAGGCATCTTTTAAGGGGTGCAGTGGGAGGAGGAAAAGAAGGTGTTGCCCTCATGTTAAATAAGATGAAGTCAGAGCTTATTGATTCAATGGTGTTGACAGGGACATCGGATGTTAAAAAGGTGAGCAGAAAAATTATAGTGTAATGGATAAGAGAGAATAGTCGCCTGCATTTTTTTAATGCGGCTATTCTCCTTGATTTTTAAGTTTTATGGGGTAAACATATGAAGAAGGTTTTTATTATAGTAATAGCAATATCTTTTATTTTTCTGGCAATTAATTTAGCGATCTCATTGGTTGATAACAACATGTTGATATATGGTGGTGGTGGACAGGGCAAGGTAATATTCGACCACCAATTGCATGCTTCTAAAGGTATTACCTGCAAAGATTGTCATTTAACCCTATTTGATACCCATAAAAAAGCCCTTTTTACAATGGACGAGCATTTTACAGACAAGAAGTGTTTTAATTGCCATGATGGTAAAAAAACCTTCAATGAATGCAACCAATGTCATAGAAAATTTTGATTTTTAAAAATTTTTTAAATTCAATAAGGTGAATGGTCAAAGATTACAACATCCCCTGATACAGGTGAGCGATATATCAATTTGCGAGCCTTGCCGTGTAATGCATGGGCGATCTTCAGATATAGCCATATCGGTCCCTGGCCTGTAAGCACCACATCGTTGCCCTCACCGGCAAGGTCGAGGGCTTTTTCAATGTAGACATCGAGATCGCGGAGTTTGGCATTTTTTGTGAAAAAAGAAGACAAGTTGATTTCGATTAAATTATTCATGTGTCTCCTGCTTGCCTATTTGAAGTTTTTCTCGTACTATATGGGCAAAATGGACAACATCCTTCGGGGGAACTATAACCGTATTGAATTGTTCAGCTCTTGCTTTTACCGCGGGCTTCAAGTCCATATCCCTCAATATTTTTGTTGAGGTGGTTACCCAGTAGCTGTTTACCCTTAATCCGAAATCCTTCTGCAATGCGCCGATCTTGTATAAGATATCCTTGTAATCCAGGTTTTGTTGTTCAAGGGTTTTGCATTCTACAAAGTAGAGGGCATTCTCGACCGTAAACATAACATCAAATTCATTTTCAGCGCCTTTATGACTCTTGAGCTTCAGGCCTATTTGAATATCGTCTATGCAATTTCTTAAATGTTCATGGAGTTCACAAAAACAAAACTCCTCAAGCCATCCGCCAGTGATAAATCGGATCTCCGAACGGGTCATGGATTTTAAGAGTTTCTTGCCGGAATAGTGCATACCCATTAGGTCTATAAGCTCCCTTTCCCACGGCGTGGGTTCCTCAAAATCAACTTGAAGTAAATAATCTTTTTTGTCATCGCGATGGTTCCTCAATACTCCACCAAGTAATACAAGCAGATTTTTTATATTGTCGTATTTTAATGTAATCCAGCGAGACAGTTCTTTTCTTTCGAGGGCTTCTTTGCAGTATCTTTCGAGCTTATCAGCATTTGAAACTTCTAACCCGTAAGCAGAAAGATACTGACTTACTGACAAACGCAGATCAAGCGTTTCTGATCTTGAATGGGCTTTTTTGGGAAATGGCGTTATAAATTCATTTTTGTTTATGGGGATGTAAATCATTTTGCTACCGTAGTCTTTGAAAAAATCGTAGGCCGCAATTGACATAATCTTGGTGT
>CAZJOP010000191.1:0-3193 GCA_964547695.1 uncultured Syntrophorhabdaceae bacterium | reverse complement strand
AACCCTTTTTGGTTTTTTGCTGTGTGTTTCATTCATTGTTCGTTATCCTCCTTATCATCATTTTATCACCAAAAGTGTTCTCACAAAAATATTTATTTTTGTCTAATATCATAAAAAACAGGTCATATCTGCTTATCTCAATGAGACCCAGAGGGCAAAGCTTATCCAGAAACTTGTCAACAAGCTCTCCGAAGAGATGCAGCAATGGAAAGGGAACCTCTGGAAACTTACAAGGCAATACGAAGACTGGCTTATGGAAAACATGACAAGAGAGATGGACCATATCTCGAGGGTCGAGTATAAACACTTCTTTGGAACACTTAAAAAGGCGCACAATAGTATATCCCGTTCTGTGGAACTTTTCAGGAACCTGCTTGACAGGAATATCGAGAAGGTTCTTGGAATCAAACCGAACAGCGTCAACTGGGTAGTTGAGGTTTCAGAACCTGCACATCCTGATGTGGCATTTACAAAGACCTTTGATTTTCATTTCGACCTTCTCTGGTTTCTGTTTCCAATGTTTATATTCCGCGGTATCTTTGAAAAACACTTTTTAAAGCAATTACCGAGAGTCATAGACATACACCTCTCGCGTCTTGCCTACCAGTGGGAGGTCAGAATCAACAAGACCATTGATGAGATAAAGAATCAGGCTCTTGAGTATGTCAGTAATGAACTAACAACGATAGATGCTTTGCTATCGGAGGCAGGTGGGCATACAGAGCGTATAAAAAGAACCATAGATGAGTTATCTGAGCATCTTGAAAAGATGAATACGTAAATAAAAAAATCGAGCGAATCAAAAATCCCTGTAACCTGAGGTTGGGGCTGCCTCCCTAAGGTGGCATGTGTCGTTGCTAAAGATTAGGGTAAAACCGTCTTTTGTTTTCTCAAGCAGCGTAACAGATGACGGGTCATACTTCATATCCCAGAAATGTTCATTCCCTATTTTCAGACAGTATAGCACAATAAGTTTGCAGATAACCCTGTGTGTTACAATGACGATTGAGTCGTTATCAGAAAAGAATATTTTGGAAATACCACTGGATATGCGAGTCCTTACAATATCGAGTGTTTCACCGCCCTTTACTCTAAGTTTTTGAGGGGATGTTCTCCATAGGTCAAAGTCGTCAGGATAGGCATTCTTTACCTCTTCTACTGAGAGCCCCTCCCATATACCGAAATTAATATCTGTAAACTCATCCATTATCCCGACAGGGACACCTGTTTTCTGGCTTATAGCCTGGGCTGTCTGCAATGCCCTCTGTAAAGGGCTTGATACGATATGAGTTAAACCTTTATCCTGGAAGTAACAGCCTGTTTTTTCTGCCTGCCATTTCCCTTTTTCATTCAGAGGAATGTCTTTTGTGCCACGGAATATCTCTTCTCTATTCCATTGGGTTTCGCCGTGTCTTACAATATAGATCTTTATCATAGCGGTCTTTCATTTTTAAAGTTATGTATATACAGACATTATACCATTTTTTTCGTATTATTACTCGGTTTATTGCCGGAGCCCGCAACATATCGCGGGACATCCGGTATGGGTTTTGAAATGTTAATACATTGATGCGTCTCGAGATGCCTTCCAGTCAGGAAGTATTGAGCCATCACCACTGTGGACATTTATTGTAGCTATAATCATCTTTTTAAGGGTCAAGTCCACCTTCCATTCAGCCTGTTTGCCCAATGATACAGAGGCAACATCAAGATTGGGTATTGCCTGCTCAACAATCTTTACTGCCTGTTCCTTTGAGGCGGTTACCTCATATACCATGGTTTCCTGACCTTTGGGAAGGATCTCGCCGGTAGCGGGACTAAGCCTCATCCTCGATACGATCTTACCGTCAAGAACAAGTGTTACCTCCAACTTTTTCTCGCCCATTTTACCTGTCTTGATAAAGCTCTTACCCACTGTAAGTTTCGGTAATGCTGCCTTAACAGTCGATATTGCCTGCTCAGCAGTTATGGTGGGCTTGATGTAATTTCCTTTCTGCTTTTTTTCCTTTGCCATAGCCACCGTGGCAATAAGGCATATCGCCAACAACACAAGTAAACCTTTCAATAACACAAAATGGATCTTTTTCATTTTTTCCTCCCTCTATTTATTTACACTAATTATACTGAAAGAAGATTACAGGAACCTTTCTCGTGGATTACATTTTTGAAAGGTTATTCAAAACAATGCAAATAATTATGTATCCTGTGGAAGATATACAGTGAATGTTGAGCCTGTACCTAATTTGCTTGCAACCTCAATATGCGCTGCGTGGAGTTCCAGAAGAGACTTAACTATGGCAAGACCGAGGCCAAGCCCACGCTGTGTGCGGCTTACATCTGCCCTATAAAGGCGGTCAAATATCTTTGGCAGGTCTTCCTCACGTATGCCAATCCCTGTATCCTTTATGGCAATAGTTACCTGCCTGTCTTTTTTAAATGTATCAACATAAACCCTGCCGCCATTTGGTGTATATTTGACGGCGTTGTCAATAAGATTAGCTAAAACCTGCCTCATCCTATCAGGGTCTGCTGATACATGGAGACCCTGCTGACATTTTACCTCTATGATAATATCCTTTTCCTCAGCAATAAAATGGTAAAGCTCAACAACCTCTTCGACCAATGAAGAGATATCTATTTGCCTTATATCCAGCTTAAGGGTTTTTGCCTTTGCCTCTGAGATATCCATAAGGGTGTTAAGAATCTTTAAAATACGCTCTGATTCCTCAAGGCAGTCAGAGAGGGCCTCACGGCAATCTTCGGTGCCCTTGTCCTCTTGTATGGCACTCTCTGCTATCATCTTAAGCCTTGTCATTGGTGTCCGTAAGTCATGGGCGACATTATCAAGTGATTCTTTCATCCCCTTTATGAGGTTTTCTATCCTATCGAGCATTGTGTTAAAGAGGATGACAAGCCCGTTTATTTCATCCTCTGTTTTGCCTCCTGACACCCTGACATCCATCCTGTTATTATCTATTATGGATTGCACGGTTTGGGTCAGGTTTCTGATAGGTCGTATTGCACGGAATGTGACAAGATAACCGCCCATAATACTGATAAGGATTGCCGGGAATACCACACCTGTAAAGACCCTTCGAAATTGCGCAAGGATCTCTTCTCTATGTCCGACCTCTTTGCCAATCTGCATAAAGTTGCCATCCCCCAGGGGGAATGAAAGGATTTCAAATACATG
>CAZJOP010000190.1:0-3278 GCA_964547695.1 uncultured Syntrophorhabdaceae bacterium | reverse complement strand
TTTTATTAAATCTGCATATATGGCCCTTGTCTGGTTGTTTATCTCGTTTTTCATTTTAAAATTTCTATAACTAAACACAGACATACCTGCCAGTATCCCCACGATGATAACTACAACCATAAGTTCTAAAAGAGAAAACCCCCTTGCCTTTCCCTTATTTACCATCTCTTTTTGCCTGTCACCTCTTATATCCTTCATCGTTCTTTAATGTGTATAATCTTTTTCATGGGTCTTGGCCCTATAACCACAGATAGACCCTGACCACGAGGGGGCATACCGGTTATGGCCACTGTCCTTCTTCCACCTTTTTCAGAAAATGCAGAACCTAACTGGAGTTCTTTTATCTCACCTGTGGACACCTGTAAAAGACCTTTGCCCAAAAGTCCTGTTGCAGCCCCTCCTGTTTTATAATCCACTGCCCAGATGTAGGTATTCCCACCTACTGCACATATGTCTGAAGAGGGTTGAAAGGTGGTGAAAAATACAACACCGCTAAATACCGCCAGCGGGTCTGTTATGACCCTTTCCTGGAGATTTGTGGTGCTCGGTTGGTCAAGGTTTACATACCAGCCAGAATATATAGAATCTAGTGTTGCAGAAGGGCTTGTGGTCTGGTCTTTTAGATTGGATTCAGTAACAGATAACGAGCATGAGGTATCCAGGGTATTTGAAGAAGAATAACACGGCTCTTTAATCCCGTATATACGCCTTATGCTGGATGTGTCAGAGGTGCTTCCGGGGTCATCCATATTCGTTCCCATTTTGTAAAAATATCTCCCTGTTCCAAAATAAAGCCATAGCTTGCCACTATTTCTATCCTGAAGTTTAGTAACCGCTGCAGTAACAGGGCCTATGTTATCGATAACAGTTCGGACCACCCAGTCGTTTGGATTATCACTTTCTTTTGTCAATAGCTTTATTACCCCACCTTTTGTCCAGGTGGAGCTTGCTGTGCAGGGCGAATCAGCACACTTTGTATATCCTACGTATAAAACATCGTCTTTATAAAAGCCTGAAGAGCCGGAATTTCCCTTATCCAGATCTATGGTGGCATTAATAATGGAGCCACCAAAGGCATATGTAATGCCTGTATCTATTTTTCTTAAGAGATTACCGGTCTTTAAGTCAAGGACAAATAGCCTTAACTCCTGGTCTGATTTACCTAAAAACTGACGGTATATCTGGTTTATTGGACCTGTGGGGCCTGAGGCAAATACCACAAACCACTTTCCGTTTTTTGAATAATCACCTACCCTTATGATTGCAGGGCCTGAGGTGGACATGCCGAGTTCAGGATGGGAGAATTCCCACAGAAGGACAGGGTTATATGGGTCTGTAACATCAATGGCAAAATATGAGGAATAACCGAGGTTAGAGACCGGGGTGTTTACACAATTTGTGCACGATGTCCCGTAGTTTCTTGTGGCACCTCCAAAACCCATGCCACCTATAAGAATGGTTTTCCAGCTATTTACGGTCTTTATATCATCTGCATTTCCGTTTATGCTGGCGTCTACAAGAAAAGTGGAAGAGTCCACATAATAGAGATGACAGTAATCCTCTTCTACCAGATATTTCAGATACGGCAATGCATGCTTGGGGATAAATGCCCATAATTCCTTTCCCAGATCCGTTCCTTCCAGTTTACCCTTTTCGTTTGTGCCTTTTCCAGACCAGTTTTGCTTTAGGTTTCCGAGATAAAAGGCATGGAGCATACCGTCGTTTGCCCCCACATAGGCTACACCTCTGTTTATGTAGCTACTTTGATTTATAAATTCATAGTAGGTGGTATCGTTATAACCGTTGGGAGGCTGTTGATGGTATGTATTTATGGGAGAAAAGGACTGGATCCTGGGAGTTGAATTTATAATATCACCCAATTTCCATGTGCCTGTTGTCCCACCAATTGTGACTGTCCTATTTCTGTAACCGCTTTTATCAATGCCGTGGACATAATTTATCAAATCCTGGGCCTCAGAAAGAGTTGGCACATTTAGATAAGTCTGCAGTGTAGAGGCATTACCTAAAGAAAAGTCCATAAAAGAGCCTGTGAGCTGTGTATATATGGTCCTCGGTGATGTGGACAGATCCCTTGCCCATAACACCTTTCCTGCCTCCCACAGATTTTTTACCTCCTCTATGTTTACAGTATTTATGTAAGAATCGGGGGCACCGTCAGCGTCTGTATCCTGATAACGCTTAACAAGGGTCTCGTTTGCAGTAGGATCAAAATAAAAATTTACCACATAGTCGTTTGTAAGGTGCAGTATCTTATTTTCATCTGTATCCTCTCTAATATTACTCTTTTGTAGATAGGGGTCTACAAAATACCACAGGTTATGTATCTTGCCCACCCAGTCTATCTCTGTGGATTCAAAGGTCTTTTTTGGGAAATAGACGGCCTGTAATAGATTGGCACCGCTTCCTTCACTGGATGCAAGGATGGACACTGCACTACCTGTGGATATCCTTCGCAATAAGTCGAGGACAACACTTGCAATCTTTTCTTTTAACTCTGTGGCACTGTCTGCCTTAAAAAAGGTATCAGGGACGCCGTCACCATTTTTATCCCAATCAGACTGTGATGCCGGTATGTCGGTGCAGGGACTTCCCTTCCCACAGTTCGAATAGCTACAACAGTCATCCACAGGACCGCATACGCCATTAGGATAACCACTTGTCCCTCCAGGCCATGTCCTGTTTCTGTCAAAGGCACCATACATGGAAATATTTTTTAGAGACCTCTCCCCTGTGCCACCGAGCCATAGACCAATAGTATAAACCGATTCTACATAACTACTTATGCCTGTGGGCTGATTGATATAACCTGTTTTGTGCATCCAGTAGGCAGGCACCACAGGGTCTGGTGATTCTGATTCCTGGTCACTGTCTATCCTGCAATAGGAACTTACAGGATAACCTCCCCTATTCCACTGTCCATCTGACATGAGAAGAACAAAATTTTTTGCACACGGCACAAGCTCAAACTCATTACCCTGGCAGTTTCCATCTTCGTTTTTGTCAAAACACCTGTACATGGGATTTTTCCATTCATTACCTGAGCCGGTCTGTGGTTGTGGCCCACCGTATTTCGGTGTATTCTGGGTAAGATAGTTCAATGCATCCCACATGGCAGGTCCTGTTGGGGTTGCATCACCTACTGATTCATCGTTTATTGCGGTTATGACATTTTTATAAGGATTTACACCATCATAGTTTGCAGAGGCAGTAAAGTCACCGATATACACTGTGCGCTTTATGCCTGTGCCATTAAAAAA
>CAZJOP010000189.1:0-3292 GCA_964547695.1 uncultured Syntrophorhabdaceae bacterium | reverse complement strand
TGGAGGTATATAAAATTATAGAAAGACTAATGGGGCTTGCCAAAATAGATGAAAAGAATCATACTTCAGATAATATACATTTGAAAAAGGAGCTTGAGAGACTTGACTACATTGTGCCTCTTGGTTATATGTCTCTTATGGTAGCTCATGAGATAAGAAACCCACTAAATACCATAACAGGCATGAGTGAGCTATTAAAATCAAGGCTTAAAGGGGAAAAGGAGAATCTATACATAGATACGATTCTAAGTTCTGCAAAAAAGATCGATGATTTTACAAAAAGTATACTGGATTTTACAGATGATTCCATGGAAGAAACAGAATTTGATATAGTAACGGTTATAAAAGATGCTGTTGATACATTGAAAATGGAGTTTAAGGAAGTAGAGTGCACAATCGATGAAAATGCATCTATAATTTATAGGGGTGATAAACATAAAATACACCAGGCCCTCTTTAACATTATAAAAAACGCCTTTGAGTATGAAAAAGATGGCGGAAGCGTTCAAATCAATTTTCTTGTAAACAAAGAGATAGCAATCTCTGTTTATAATGGACATTCAAAGGTGGAGGATGAAGATAAAGAGCATATCTTCAAACCATTTTTCACAAAGAAAAAAGGTGGTAGGGGCATAGGGCTTTTTATTGCCATGAGAAATATAAGATTGCATAACGGCAACATAGAGGTTGAAAGTAGCGAGCAAGGCACGACATTTACAGTGCGGTTACCAAAAAATATTTAAAAATCATTTTAAGTGTTTATGAAGATAAGATGAACGAAAAGGTAGTAATCATTGAGGACGACAGAGGCGTAAGATTTTTCCTTGAAGAGGCATTGAAAGATGAGGGTTATCTCGTTGAATCCTTTGATTCTTACGAATCTGCCATAGAAAAGATAGGTAGAGATGTTGATTTGATTCTTATGGATATAAGCCTGCCAGGAAAGGATGGCCTGACTGCAACAGAGGAGCTTAAGGCCTATGGTATACCCATCATAATCATCACCGCCTATGGAACAAAGAAAAATGCCTTAGAGGCCATAAAGAAAGGGGCGGTGGATTTTTTTGTAAAGCCTGTGCCGTTAAATGACCTAAAGGTCATGGTGAGAAGATTCATAAAGACAAAAGAATTAAAAAAGGAGATAGAAGACCAGAGAAGCAAGCTTTTAGATGCCGAGAGCTTTTACAGTGTTGTGGGAAGGTCTCGTGCCATGAAGGAAATCTTCGCATCAGTGGAAAAGATAGCAAAAAAAGACCTTGCCGTTTTAATTACAGGCGAAACCGGCGTGGGCAAGGAAGAGATAGCCAGGCTCATACATAAATTATCTAAGAGAAAAGGGGATTTTGTGGTTGTCAATTGTGCATCTATCCCTGATAACCTATTAGAGAGTGAACTCTTTGGCTATGAAAAGGGTGCGTTTACCGGGGCATTTCAAAAAAAGCAGGGAAAGTTCGAGCTTGCAGACAGAGGTTCAATCTGTTTAGACGAGATAGGTGAGATGAGCCCTTATCTACAGGCAAAACTTTTAAGGGTTGTGGAAAATAGAGAATTTGAGCGTCTTGGCGGGACAGATAAGATTACCATTGATGCAAAGATTATCTCCACAACGAACAAAAACCTGGAAGAGGCAATAAAAAATGGGACTTTTAGGGAAGATTTGTTTTTCAGGCTTGCTCAATTTTATATCCATATACCGCCTTTGAGGGAGAGAAAAGAGGATATAGATCTGTTGGTAGATAAGGTGCTTTTTGATATATCTAAAGACACAGGGGTTATGATTACAATGGAAAAGGATGTGCGGGAACTGTTTTTGAGCTACAGCTGGCCCGGTAATGTTAGAGAGCTAATAAATGTCATAAAGAGGGCATCTGCCATGTGTCATAATAATCACATAACCGTTGATGACCTGCCTCTCCACCTAAAACCCCTTTATATGAAGGGCAATTACAGGCTCGAGATGCAACATTATTCTGATATGAGCCTTGATGAGGCCATATCAGAGCTGGAGAAGAAGATGATAGAAGAGGCTTTGAAAAAGACAAAAGGTATGCAGGCTAAGGCAGCAAAACTCTTGGGTATCTCAGAGCGAAGCATGTGGTACAGGGTGAAAAAATACGGGATTGATACAGGGAAGTTAGAAAATTATGGTAGTGGTAACGGTGTTTAAAGCATTGTAGTATTAGTATATGGTGCAGGAACAATAAACCATTTATCTACAATTTTTGTAGCCTATAAGTAAAAAATTGGAAAAAGGCAAAATAAAAATAAATAAGACTAATTGTAAGTTGTGCAAAAAACATTTTGGCATAAGAATTGCTATAATATACAAAAAAAATAAAGGAGCAGGATTATGAGGTTATGGAGAAGCAATAAAGGTTTTACACTCATCGAGCTTATCATAATTATTGTAATTCTTGGTATTATTGCCGCTATTGCCATACCAAAGTATCTTGATTCAAAAAAGGCAGCAGAGAAGGCAGTAGCAGAAGGCCTTGTAGGTGCCATGAGGTCGGCACTAACCATCTATTATTCCAACTGGTTAGCCAAAAATAAAGGAACCTTAAAGGATTTTCGAGATAATATATCTATTCCAAGTTTTGTAAAGTTATATAATGATAGCATGACTCCAACTGGAAATGAAACTTTGGTGATAGATAAGAGCATTGTATCACAGTTTGCAGACCAGAGGGGCTCTATAAGAGATTATGCTACAGACGGCTCTGGAAGGACATTGAGTATTCCTTTTAAAAGTGGCGGTGTTTTAAATATATACTATGACAGAGAAAAACCGGCTATTGATGCCACTTATACAGGTTTCAATTAAATCTATAGAAGGCTATGGGGGTGAAGATATATTCTTTTAAATTGTAATGAAAGAAAAATCTGTTTAAGAAATAATACATGACGAATTTGTGGTTTTCATCAAGCTGGGTAATTGTGCCCCCTTCCACATGGGACAGGGCAGGAAAATAAGAAGGGTCAAAGGCTATCTCTGCCTGTAATACCTCTTTTGGAGAATCCTTTTTTGATAGTCTTAAATGTAGGATTTGTGGCACCTTTAAAGAGACCTTTTCGTCTTTAAGGTTTATAAATAAAATGTCACCTATTATTCCATAGGCCTGTCTCATTTTTGGGGTTATAATGGCAATATGCCTGCCCCTGTAAGGATTTTCATTATAAGCCCTGTATATGTCTATTGGTCTTATCTTTTTTTCTATCTCAATGCTGTAAATACGAAAAAAATCTGTATCGAATATGAGTTTACTGTTTTTTAAAAACCCAGGTAGAGGCC
>CAZJOP010000188.1:0-3309 GCA_964547695.1 uncultured Syntrophorhabdaceae bacterium | reverse complement strand
TTCTTTTATATATCCTGGCAGGCACACCTTTTACAGCCACACGAGACGGTATATCTTCAGTCACAATTCCACCTGCACCTACAATGCTCCATTTTCCAATGGTTTTTAACCCTATTACCTTTGAGCCTATTCCCAAAAATGCACCTTCACCTATATATGCACCGCCTGCAATGTTTACGCCCGGGGCAATATGGACAAAATTCTCTATTGTGCAATCATGGTCAATTGTGGCTCCAGTATTTACTATACAGTGTTCACCTAAATTCACATCAGGCTGGATGATCGAGCCAGCAAATACCACAGTACCCTTCCCTATTTTAGATGAAGGATGGATGTAAGCGTGAGGATGAATGAGGGTAACCCAGTTGAATTTATCCAGTTTTTTGACCAAATCTTTTCTTGTCTTATTATCTCCTATGGCCATAACAGCATTATTAGTGCTATCGGAATAAGACAGGATCGGGCCATTTATTTTAAAACCCATTATATATTTGCCCCATTTTAAGGGATCGTCATCAAGGATAGAATTTATATTAAAACCGCATTCCAGGGCAGTTGCAATAACTACCTTTGAATGGCCTCCTGCCCCAACGATGATTATATCTTTCATAGACCGTTATCCTGTTTTGAACCCATGAATCTGGGCATGGTATCTACACCAGGGGCATTTATTCCCTTTCTTCTAAAGACTTCTATAAAGGTGCGAGACAATATCTTCACATCAAGCCAGAAAGACCTGTGATCCACATACCAAATATCAAGTTTGAACCTTTCCTCCCAGGTAATGGCATTTCTTCCGTTTATCTGTGCCCAGCCTGTTATACCCGGTTTTACCTCGTGGCGTCTTGCCTGTTCCGGTGTATAGCGCGGTAGATACTCCATAAGAAGGGGTCTTGGTCCAACGAAACTCAAATCACCCTTTATCACATTTATTAGTTGTGGTAGCTCATCGAGGCTTGTTTTTCTTAAAAACCTCCCGAGAGGCGTAAGTCTTTCACCATCCGGCAAGAGATTGCCATAAGCATCTTTTTCATCCATCATGGTGCGAAATTTATAAATGTAGAAGGGTTTTGCCTTTAGACCAGGCCTTAATTGTTTAAAGATTACAGGTCTACCCATATTTAAATAGATTACAACAGCAGTAGCTAACATTACAGGTGAAAGTATTATAAAAAGTATAAGGGCTAAAGATAGATCAAATATTCTCTTTAGCAACCCTGTCAATCTCCTGTAATGTCTCTATAGAAGGCCTTGAAATCTTCAACCATCTTATCCATAGAAAAAAGATTAATTGCCCTTTTTAATGCATTTTTTCCCATTAATAACCTTTCCTTTTCGTGTGTTAACATCCATTCCATATGCCTTGAAAGCCCGTCCACATCTCCTGGTGCATGGAAAAGACCGGTAGTCCCTTCCTCTATGGCATCAACTATACCATAAATTCTACTTCCTATGGCAGGTATACCGCATGCTGCTGCCTCTATTATAACAAGGCCAAATCCTTCTCTATAGCTGGGAAGACAGATGCAATCCGATGCGCTCATATACTTCTCAGGTGATTTTGTAAGCCCCGCATAATGGATTCTGTCCATTACATCACAGGGATTTTTTGAAATATTATCCATAATATTTTCTTCATCAGGACCTGCAATCAATAGATGTGCGTTTCTGTAAGTGTTTGCGACCTTCTTGAATGCCTCAATAAGATCCATAATCCCTTTTTCTCTATTTAGCCTTCCCAAAAAAAGAAAGACAAAATCATCATCACCTATATTATGCCTCTGTCTTATCTCTTTTTTTGCATTTATATCAAAAAAGAATTTTCCAATATCCACTCCCCTTATGGAGCCATGGCCTATAAGACCTACCTTTTCTTTTTGCACCACCTTTTCTTTTATCATAAACTCCATCTGAGACTTGCTGTCTGTGAGGATATGGGTGGCACAACGCACAATGAGTCTATCCATGTTTTTTAGAAACCATCTCTTTATCCCTTTTTTTGTCGCCCAGACCTGGCCCGTAAAGGTATGAACCCTTACAGGCACTCTAACAAGAAACGATGCCACCATAGAAAGTAGCCCTGCCTTTGGTGTTACAGAGTGAACTACCTGAAAATGTTTCTTACAAAATATCCCGTATAACCTTAAAAGGGCATATATATCTTTTATGGGTGATATCTCTCTTTCAATAGGTGCAGGTATAATATTACAGTTAAGACCATAAGGCTTTAAAAAATCTGTATCTTCTGTATTTGTAACCACCGTAATATCGTAATCTTTAGACAAACACCGTATATAATCCACAAGAAATGCCTCAACGGTCATAGGTATAGCAGTGACAAAACAGATTTTAATCAACTACCAATACCCTTTTTTAGCTTATATATTTTCAGGTCTAAACCTGTAACGGTGGTATTTATACAAAGCCATGGATGGGATAATTCCGTTGAATATAGGTTTTAAAATATACATAAAATCAGAAAAAGACATATCAAGGTGTTTAAAAGCACCGTAAATAAGCTTTGCTTCATTCCACCTATATTTTAATTTTTTCTTCTTATAGTCAGACAAATCAAGACGATATCTATACAAAGTCTCAGGTATTGTAACGATTTTATAACCTTTGTGAACCATCCTTAACCAGAGATCGAGGTCTTCAAGCCTAATGGCCTCTGGATTATATAAACCAATCTCAATAATATCTTTTTTTCTCATCAAAGTAGAAGGGTGAATTACACAAGAACCCTTTATCCAATCTTTAGTTTCAGGATTTAAGGGTGGCTTCAAAATACCCCATATTTTCCCTTTTCTGTCGAATAATTCAGCATATGTTCCTGCAACCGATATGTGAGGATTGTTATCCATAAACAACACCTGCTTCTCTAACCTTTGAGGCAGTGAAATATCATCAGCATCCTGTCGTGCAAGATATATACCTCTGGCCATTTGAATGCATCTATTAAGAGTTCCTCCGAGAGTTATATTCCTCTCATTTTTAATTAAAATAAACCTTTCATCGTTTCCAACAGTCTTCTTTAAAATTTCCCATGTATCATCTTTTGAACCGTCATCACATATTATGCATTCCCAATCTTTGTAAGTCTGGGCTTTTATGGAATTGATGGCAGCTCCAACTGTTTCTCCACAGTTATAAGCACCCATGATAACACTTACTCGTGGCATGGTATTGACCTACTGAGTGGGGATTTTTATTTTAAGCCATCTATCCGGCAGTAGCCCTGGAAATCCCCAGGCAGTGATGCCTGTGATTTTAACATCTGGTGCAATAACAATAGAGCCTTCTTTCTCT
>CAZJOP010000187.1:0-3320 GCA_964547695.1 uncultured Syntrophorhabdaceae bacterium | reverse complement strand
CTTTATCCATTCAGAAAACGGCTGGATCAAGGTAAACGAATTCTATCAGACATCTGATCCAAAGGTGTTTGCCATAGGTGATGTCACAGGTCTTGGTCTTGTAACCCATGCTATAGGTCATGGAAAAATTGTGGCAGATTATATACATGCAAGGCTTATGGCAAAACCTTACTCCTTTACGAAAAAAGAAGTGATTCCCTATGAAAGGATAAAAAAGGAATATTACGACTTTTCAAGGATTGAAAACAACGACCCATCAGAAGAGGCACAGAGGTGTTTCTCATGCGGAATGTGCAGGGATTGCCGTATATGCGAGGCCACATGCCACTGGGGTGCAATAAAAAGGATCGAGCATAGCGATGGTTCTGTAGAATATACCGTTGATGATGAAAAATGTATTGCCTGTGGATTCTGTGTGGGGGTGTGCCCCTGCGGCGTATGGGAAATGGAAGAGTATTAAAAATTTGCAAAAGTAAAAGAAATCTGATTTATTATTACGCCAAAAACATAAAGGGAATACCATGACAGAATCAAAAAAAGCAATGCTTGCTTTAGCAGATGGGACTGTATTTGAAGGCTATGCCTTCGGTGCCGAGAAAGAGGTATCAGGAGAGGTCGTATTTAACACATCTATCACAGGTTATCAGGAGATACTCTATGACCCATCCTATAAGGGTCAGATAGTAACCATGACATACACAGAGATAGGAAATTACGGTATAAACAGTGAGGATGTGGAATCGAGAAAGACATGGGTGGAAGGATTTATCGTAAAGGAGCCATGCTTTTATCCCAGCAACTGGCGCGCCACATCCACCCTTGACAGTCATCTAAAAGCCCAGGGAATCGCTGGCATATACGGCATTGATACCAGGGCGCTAACAAAACACATAAGAGAAGTAGGTGCAATAAACGGTGTAATATCCACCTTTGATTTAGACCCTTTTAGCCTCGTAAAAAAGGCAAGGGCCCATCCTTCCATGAAAGGCCTTAACCTCGTTGATTACGTGACATGTGATAAGCCCTACATCTGGGATGAAGGTCTATGGATGCTGGAAGAGGGCTACAAAAAACCCTCTGAAAAGAATTTAAGATATAACGTTGTAGTATATGACTTTGGTGTAAAATACAATATCTTAAGAAACCTCGTAAATGTGGGATGTAGAATAACAGTGGTGCCTGCCCACACTCCATTTACAGATGTGCTAAATCTGGATCCCGATGGTATTCTATTATCCAATGGCCCCGGAGACCCGGAGCCCGTCCAATATGCCATAGAAAATATAAGGCAACTCATCGGCAAAAAACCCATATTCGGGATATGTCTGGGACATCAACTTTTGGCACTTGCCTTAGGAGGAAAAACGTATAAACTAAAATTTGGTCACAGGGGTGCAAACCAGCCTGTCATGGACTTAAGGACAAAAAAGGTGGAGATTACATCTCAAAACCACGGTTTTGCCGTGGATATGGACAGTCTCAAGGGCATTGCAGAGATTACCCATATAAACTTAAATGACAAAACCGTTGAAGGTCTGGCACACAAAAAACTACCTGTATTTTCCGTCCAGTATCATCCAGAGGCATCTCCTGGCCCTCATGATGCAAGCTATCTCTACGAATTATTCAAAGAGATGATGGAAGACCACAAAAAAACAAAAAGGTTTTAACATATGCCGAAAAGAACGGATTTAAAGAGTATTCTCATAATAGGCTCAGGGCCCATTATCATAGGTCAGGCCTGCGAGTTCGACTATTCAGGCACACAGGCATGTAAGGCACTAAAGGAAGAGGGTTATAGAGTTATACTTATAAACTCAAATCCTGCCACCATCATGACTGACCCTGAACTGGCAGATGTAACCTACATCGAGCCTATCACGCCTTATATGGTTGAAAGCATTATAGAAAAGGAAAGACCTGATGCACTCCTTCCCACCCTTGGTGGTCAGACTGCATTAAATGTATCTTTAAGGGTAGCAGAGGATGGTTTTCTCGATAGGTTTAATGTGGAGATGATAGGGGCAAATGTGGAGGCCATCAGGAAAGCAGAAGACAGAAGCCTTTTTAAAAAGGCAATGGAAAAAATAGGACTCTCTGTGCCAGAAAGCGGATATGCAAGGTCTGTATCTGAGGCCATGGAGATAGCAGAACGGATACAATATCCCCTTATTATTAGACCCTCTTTTACCTTAGGTGGCACAGGAGGAAACATCGCCTATAACAGGATAGAGTTTGAAAAGTACGTCCAGTTCGGCCTTGATGCAAGCCCTTATCATGAGGTTTTAATAGAAGAATCTGTAATAGGCTGGAAGGAATTCGAACTCGAGGTAATGAGGGATAAAAAGGACAATGTGGTGATCATATGCTCCATAGAAAACTTGGACCCCATGGGCATCCACACAGGTGATTCCATAACCGTTGCCCCTGTCCAGACACTAACGGATAAGGAATACCAGATCATGAGGGATGCGGCCATAGAGATAATCAGGGAGATAGGCGTGGATACCGGTGGGTCGAACATCCAGTTTGCCATAAACCCTAAAAACGGAAAGATGTATGTGATAGAGATGAACCCCAGGGTGTCCAGGTCTTCTGCACTGGCAAGTAAGGCCACAGGCTTTCCCATAGCAAAGATTGCAGCTAAACTCGCAGTAGGCTATACCCTCGATGAGATACCAAATGACATAACAAAAAAGACACCGGCCTCCTTTGAACCTACCCTGGACTATGTGGTTGTGAAAATCCCCAGATTTGCCTTTGAGAAATTCCCTGATTCAGACCAGACGCTCACTACCCAGATGAAGTCTGTAGGTGAGGTAATGGCCATAGGCAGGACTTTCAAAGAGGCCCTACATAAGGCAATAAGATCCCTTGAGATTGGCGAATATGGGTTATCTAAAAAAAGCACAAACATGGATGAAATTATTGAAAAATTAAGGACCCCCAACTGGGAGAGACTGTGGTTCATAGCCGATGCCATAAGAAACGGATTATCCATAGACGAAATATACGAATATACAAACATCGACAGATGGTTTTTGAAAAACATAGAAGAGCTTGTAGAGTTTGAAAAGGTAATAAAAGGGTCTTCCGATCTTTTTAAGCCAACACTAATAAGACATGCAAAAGAAATGGGTTTTTCAGACAAATTTATTGCAGAGTTGCTTCAGACAGAGGAAAAAGAGATCAGAAAGCAGAGGATGGAATCAAATATAATCCCTGTATACAAAACAGTAGATACATGTGCTGCAGAATTCCCTGCATACACCCCTTATCTGTATTCCACCTATGAAAGACCCTTTTACGTGGTAGATGAA
>CAZJOP010000186.1:0-3322 GCA_964547695.1 uncultured Syntrophorhabdaceae bacterium | reverse complement strand
TGAAATACTTTTGAAACCCGGAAGGCTAACAGATAAAGAATATACCATTATGAAGAGCCACTCCACCTTAGGCCAGGAGATATTGAGCCAGTTTGAAATACTATCCAGAGAGTCTATGATTATAAGGGCCCATCATGAAAGATTCGATGGTAGAGGTTATCCCGATGGTCTATCCGGAACCGATATACCTGTCTGTGCCCGTATATTGGCTGTGTGCGATACCTTTGATGCCATGACCACAGACAGGCCTTATAGAAAGGCGTTAACCGTTGAGGATGCATTAGCTGAGATCGAAAGATGTGCTGGAACCCAGTTCGATCCCCATATAGCCGGTGCGTTTTTAAAGATGATGAAAAACGGAAATCATGGAACATAGAGAGAGAAGAGAATTTTTTAGAATCGATGACAGATTGACATTGAAGTTTAGAATTATAGACGAAGAAGAGTTTAGATACCTCGAAGATATCATTAGATTCAGTCCCGCAAGCAGCTTTTTAGATACTCATGAGCTTTCTTTTTTAAAAAAAATCGAGCTGAATGAAGAAAAAAACAAGGATCCTGTATACACTTACCTCAAGATTATAGACAGAAAACTCGATTTAATCTTAGATATGCTTGCTGAAAGGTCACAAGAAGATAGTCCATATAATACCATACAAACTGAAGTAAACTTGAGCGCATCAGGGGTCAGGTTTAGCTCAGAGATTCCTGTGAAAAAGGATGACCTCATGGAATTAATAATAATATTACCTGTTTATCCCCATATGAGGATCTCTGCCCTATGCAGGGTTGTAAGGACTAAAATTAATGCTAAGAACGGGTACAAAATATACGAGGTATCCCTTCAATTTGTTGTCATAAACGAAGGCAATAGAGATGTATTGATAAGGTATATCCTTGCAAAAGAAAGGGAGATGTTACGGATAAAGAAAGACACGGCAGGTTAATGCTTTATGGATATAACAACGATATTAGGTCTTGCAATAGGTATTGGAGCAGTCATCGTATCCTTTATCCTCGAAGGAGGGCACCTTTCTTCCCTTATCCAGGGTCCTGCCTTAATATTAATTATATGTGGCACCTTTGGCGCAACGATAGTCACCACCCCCTTTAATCAACTAAAGGCACTTCCCAAACTGATAAACATAGTATTCACGGACAGGAAACTCGATTTTCATCAATTGATAGACCTTATATGTGACCTTGCATATAAATCAAGAAAAAACGGGCTTTTAAGCCTTGAAAATGAACTGCCTAAAGTAAAAGACAGCTTTCTGAAAAAGGCCCTTCAGCTTGCCATAGATGGATTTGAAACGAACAAGATAAGAGAAATCCTTGAAATAGAGATGTCCTACATTGAAGAAAGGCACAGGGCAGGTGCCATGTTTTTTCAAAAACTCGGTGGGTTCTCCCCGACCTTTGGTATTATAGGCACTGTTTTGGGTCTCATACATGCGCTGAGCAGCATTGAAAATAGCGCAAACATGGCCTCATCCATTGCATCGGCATTTATCGCAACCTTATGGGGCGTTGCACTGGCAAACATTATATATCTTCCCATATCGGACAAGCTCAAGGCAAAGCATCAAAACGAGGCGCTTTATCTCGATATCATCCTTGAGGGAATCCTTTCCCTTACCACAGGAGAGAATCCCCGGGTGATAAGACTTAAGCTTATGTCTTTTCTGTTACCCGGTTTAAAGGGTGGTGATATGAGATGAGAAGGAAAAACAATCACGACGATCACGAAAATCTCGAAAGATGGTTACTCACATATGCAGACCTTATTACACTCCTTCTTGCATTTTTTATAATGATGTATACGTTCTCAAAGCAGGACTCTGAAAGATACGAAGAGGTATCATCATACCTTAAGGCAATATTTTCCGGCGGCTCAGGCATCTTAAAAAAGGGAAACATAAGCGGCACACAGAACTTAGAAATGTTAACCGGTAAGGCATTAACTGAAGGTCTGAAAGAAAAGATAACAGATGAACTAAATGCCATAGGCGGGGAGAGTGAACTGAAAAACAGTATATTTATTTTTACAGATGAGAGGGGTGTTGTGATAAGGATAATGGATAAGGCATTTTTCGATGAAGGCAAGGCAGAGATAAAACCAGGTGCAAAAAAGGCACTGGATAAGATCTGTTATATATTGAAAGATATAAAAAACCATATCAGGATAGAGGGTCACACAGACAATACACCTATAAGCAATGCAGAATTCAAATCTAACTGGGAACTATCGGTGAGAAGGGCAACAGAGGTGGTAAGATACTTCATTGAAAAAGGTGCCATTACCCCTGAAAGGATATCTGCCACAGGATATGCAGAATATAGACCCCTGGTAGACAATGATACGCCGGAAAATAAGGCACTAAACAGAAGGGTTGAGATTATTATCGAAAAGGCAAGCCCATAAACCCATCTTTATCCATTTCATTTACCTAAAAATATGATGCTTTATTTATAGAAAAAAAAATGTTAAATTCCCTTGCCGAATAGAGTTATGGGAGACAAAAAAGAAAAATATCCCTCTGTGCGAAAGATAACCCAGAAAGAGCATATTGAGATCGTCCGGGAAATTTTCTCTACCATCACAGACAGGTATGATTTTTTAAACCACTTCTTAAGTCTCAGGCGGGATATTGCCTGGAGAAGATTTGCCGTAAAAAAGATGCATTTTAAAAACACAGGCCGTCTCCTTGATGTTGCCTGCGGTACATGTGATGTTGCTTTATACGCAGCAGAAACATACCCAGAAATAAAGGTTTTTTGCCTTGATTTTGTTCATAAGATGTTAGAGGCAGGCAGCATTAAGATTGTAGAGAGGGGGATGAGCCACAGAATCCACCTGATAAGAGGTGATGGCTGCCTTTTACCTTTTTCTGATAATTCCTTTGATGTTGCCGTGGTTGCCTTTGGAATCAGAAACATACCTGATAAAAAAATGGCCCTTTCAGAAATGACACGGGTCGTGGTGCCGCAAGGACAGATTATGGTGCTTGAAATGGCCTTTACAAAAAACTGGTTTTCGAATCTTTTATACAGATTTTACCTAAACTGTATTTTACCTTGCCTTGCAAGGTGGTTTTCAAAGAATTATAAGGCATACCACTACCTTGCCGATTCAATTATGAACTTTCCCGGGCCAGAGGATTTCAAAAAAATGATGGAAGCATCAGGTATGGAAGATGTAAAGGTCTATAAACTTACCTTTGGTATAACCTATCTTTTCTCAGGCACAAAGAAATAAAAAAAAGATATGGTCGGGGCGACTGGATTTGAACCAGCGACCTCTTGCTCCCAAGGCAAGCGC
>CAZJOP010000185.1:0-3346 GCA_964547695.1 uncultured Syntrophorhabdaceae bacterium | reverse complement strand
GTGTGCCTCCTGTTGCCGGTTTCGTAAGCAAATGGTACCTTTTAAACGGTGCCATGGGCATACACAATATGACACTTGTTGTTGTGCTTTTAACGAGCACCATCTTGAATGCCGGTTATTTTGCACCAATAACCATAAGGGCTTTCTTCCAGGGAGAAAGACCTAAATGGAGCTGGGCTAATATAAAAGAAGCGCCCATGACGATGGTAGTGCCCCTTGTTCTGGCATCCCTTATATCCGTGGCAATAGGTATATTCCCACAGTTTTTTGTGGGTCTTATAGGGAGGATAATACCTTAATGGAAAAAGACAGGATGGGATTATGAACGCATTGAAATATATAGAGGCACTAAGAAATAATCTGTCCACATTAAAAAAGGTTTTGATCGTCTATCTTATCGTCCTTGTGATTTATGATATTGTAATCCATATCGGGTTACACGGACACTTTTTTGTGGATAACATACCTGGTTTCTGGACCATTTTCGGTGGGATAGGATGTTTTATTCTCATAAAGGTTGCAAAGGGCATTGCCCACGCATTCCTATCAAAGGATGAGGATTTCTATGGATAGGTGGTTACATCCCTCAGTATTTTATTTTGTAGGTAGTCTTTTACTCCCTCTTATAAAGGGTGAAAAGGCAAAAAAATTTTTTCTCCTTTTAATACCTTCCCTGTCCATAATAGATGTGGCCTTAATGCAGGAAGGTATATACGGCGTAATTAACTTTCTAAACATTAACCTTATCTTTGGAAGGGTAGACAAGCTTTCCCTTGTCTTTGCCTGGGTCTTTGTAATCATGGCCTTTCTTGGAGCACTTTACTCACTCCATGTAAAAGAGGACGGTCATCACATAGCTGCCAATTTTTACATAGGAAGTTCTTTGGGCGCCATATTCGGCGGTGATTATCTTACTGTATTTATATTCTGGGAGATCATGGCATTCTCCTCGGTTTTTCTGGTCTGGTATAGAAAAGAGCAGAAATCCATAGAGGCAGGATATAGATATCTACTCGTCCACGTTTTCGGCGGGCTTTTATTTCTGGCAGGTATGATGCTTTACTATTATAAAACAGGCAGCATGGCGTTTGAGCGGATCCTGCCTGCCAATGCCGGTGTAGCAGAATATTTGATTCTTGCTGGTTTTTCTTTAAATGCTGCAGTGCTTCCCCTCCATGCATGGCTTCCTGATGCGTATCCTGAGGCAACGGTGGAAGGTGCGGTTTTTATGTGTGCATTTACCACAAAGACGGCAGTATATGTGCTGGCAAGAGGCTTTCCGGGATTTGAGGTGCTTGCCATTTTAGGGACTGCCATGACCGTATACGGTGTCTTCTATGCGGTAATTGAAAACGATATGCGCCGCGTCCTGGCCTACCACATTATAAGCCAGGTTGGTTACATGGTGGCAGGTGTTGGTATAGGCACAGAACTGTCCATAAATGGTGCATGCGCCCATGCTTTTGCCCACATCCTTTATAAGGCCCTTCTCTTTATGGGTGCCGGGGCGGTTTTATACATGACGGGCACTGCCAAACTGACAAGGCTTGGCGGTCTCTATAAATACATGCCCTTAACCATGATATGCTATATCATTGGGGCCATCTCCATTTCCGGATTTCCACTTTTTTCAGGATTTGTTAGTAAATCCATGATTGTGGCCTCAGCCCATGAAGAAGGAAGGCTTGTGCTCATGCTTCTTATGAACCTTGCCGGAATAGGTACATTTCTCTCTGTGGGACTAAAGGTTACCTATTTTGCATTCTTCAGTAAGGATGAGGCACCCATTAAAGCCTCTGAACCACCGAAGAATATGCTTTTATCCATGGGACTGACTTCAGCCCTCTGTTTCATAATAGGTGTTTATCCAGACTCACTTTATGTATTATTACCCTATAAGGTTGAATATCATCCATACACCCTTTCCCATCTTTCTGAGATGCTGCAGATTTTATCCTTCACTGGATTAATATTCTTCCTTCTTGTTAAAAAGCTGGCCCCGGAAGAAAAGATCAATCTTGATATGGACTACATTTACAGAAAGGGTGGCAGGGCATTTATGTTTATAGACGATATGGTAATCAGCCCTATTGACACATGGTGGGGCAATCTTTATAACACGGTTTGCCTTAAGCTTCTTTTCCTTAAGGCAAGGTTTGCCTCTGCCTTTGACAGGATTGTTATAGATGGTATCGTTGATGGAACAGCGCAATCGGTGAGGATGGCAGGTTTCCTTGTTAGAAAATTACAGACTGGAAGGGTTCAGGCATATATAGGTTTTGCAGTTTTTATACTTGTTATAGTTATCTGGATTGCATTGAGGATGGGTTAATTATGGAGCAGTTTCTTATGATGAATACATTTAGTTTCCCAATACTTTCCACAACCATATTCTTGCCTCTTGTGGGAGCGGTTTTGCTGTTCTTTATAAAGAACGAAACTGTAATTAAGGTGATTGCCCTTATTACAGGTCTTGTAAACCTCATACTCTCTTTAGTGCTCTTTTCACACTTTGACCCCAATACACACAATTTCCAGCTTGGTGAATTTATACCCTGGATTCCTACATACAATATAAATTATGTGCTCGGCGTTGATGGTATCACGATATTTTTAATACTCCTTACAACCCTCTTAACACCTGTCTGTGTGCTTTGTTCCTGGACCGCCATTAAGGAAAGGGTAAAAGAGTTTATGTTCTGTATCCTTATCATGGAATGCGCCATGATAGGGGTATTTTGTGCCCTTGACTTTATCCTCTTTTATATATTCTGGGAGGCAATGCTTATCCCCATGTATCTCCTTATAGCCATATGGGGTGGGCCTCAAAGGGATTATGCATCCATTAAGTTTTTCATATATACCTTATTCGGCAGTGTCTTTCTTCTTGTTGCCATAATTGCCGTTTATCTCACCACAGGAAGTTTCAGTATCCCCAATGCCATGTACAGGGATTACAGCCTCACATTTCAGATTTGGGTTTTTCTTGCCTTTGCCATTGCCTTTGCCATTAAGGTTCCCATGTTTCCTTTTCATACATGGTTGCCTGCAGCGCACACTGAGGCACCTACGGCAGGTAGTGTTTTTCTTGCAAGTGTGCTCTTAAAGATGGGGACATATGGATTTTTGAGGTTTTGTCTGCCTATTACCCCAAAGGCAAGCCAGCTTTTTGCACCTTATTTCATAATCCTGTCTCTCATAGGTATCATATACGGTGGTTACGTATGTTTAAGCCAGACGGATATGAAGAAATTGATAGCCTACTCCAGTGTTGCCCACATGGGATTTGTAACCCTGGGGATATTCTCTTTTACCCTGTTTGGATTTAAAGGTGCCTTGCTACAGA
>CAZJOP010000184.1:0-3356 GCA_964547695.1 uncultured Syntrophorhabdaceae bacterium | reverse complement strand
CAGAAATTGTTTTACGAAAAAAGATATACCTGGACACCCATGCATTATGCACCTGATTTTGTAAGGCTTGCCGAGGCATACGGTGCCGCAGGTTACAGGATTATTAGAGAAGAAGAGGTGGATAACATATTAAAAGAGGCCTTTAATAACAATAGACCTACATTCATCGATGTTCATGTAGACCCTGAAGAAAATGTCTATCCCATGGTGCCGGCAGGTGCCTCTTTAAAGGATATGTTACTTGTTTAGGAGGGGACATTGAGACACATAATCTCTGTGCTTGTAGAAAATGAATTTGGTGTGTTGTCAAGGGTTGCAGGTCTATTTAGTGGAAGGGGCTTTAACATAGAGAGCCTCTGCGTTGCCGAAACCCTCGACCCAACCATATCATGCATGACGATAGTCACATCTGGAAACGATGATATCATTGAACAGATATTAAAACAGTTAAACAAACTCATAAATGTTATAAAGGTAACGGACTTCAGGGACATAGATTACGTAACGAGGGAGATGGTGCTTGTCAAGGTGAATGCAGAGGAAAAGACAAGGGAAGAGGTTTTAAGGATGGTTGAGATATTTAGAGGTAAGGTAATTGATGTATCACAAAAAACATATACTGTGCTTATAACCGGTGACGAGGACAAAATAAAGGCATTTTTGGCACTTTTAAAACCTATTGGCATTAAAGAACTCGTGAGAACCGGTCCTGTAGCAATGGCAAGAGGTGATAAGGTGATAAAGATAAAAGAAAAGCAAAGAAAAGGAGGAGAAGATGGCTAAGATATACTACGACAAGGACGCTGATTTAAGCATCTTAAAAGGCATTAAAGTGGCAATAATAGGTTATGGAAGCCAGGGTCATGCACAGGCATTGAATTTAAGAGACAGTGGAATCGATGTAATTGTGGCAGAACTGGAAGGCACACCTAACTATAAACTTGCCAAAGAGCATGGCTTTAAACCTGTAAGTGCTGCACAGGCCTCAAAAGAGGCGGATATGATTCAGATACTTGCCCAGGATAATGTGCAGGCAGCTCTGTATAAAAACGAGATAGAGAAAAACCTGAAAAAGGGTAAGACCCTTGTCTTTTCCCACGGATTTAATATCCACTACGGCCAGATTGTCCCCCCTGAATATGTAGATGTAATAATGGTTGCACCAAAAGGCCCGGGTCATCTTGTAAGAAGGGAATATGAAAAGGGTGCAGGCGTGCCATCCCTTGTTGCCGTTTATCAGGATTACACAAAAAAGGCAATGAAGAAGGCCCTTGCATATGCAAAGGGTATCGGCGCTACAAGGGCAGGGGTCATAGAAACCACATTTAAGGAAGAGACAGAGACAGACTTATTCGGCGAACAGGCTGTGCTCTGTGGTGGCGTGTCAGAGCTGGTCAGGGCAGGCTTTGATACCCTTGTTGAGGCCGGTTATCAGCCAGAGATAGCATACTTTGAATGCCTTCACGAATTAAAGCTCATAGTAGACCTTATGTATGAAGGCGGCATCTCCTATATGAGATACTCAATAAGCGATACTGCAGAATACGGAGATATGACAAGAGGCAGAAGGATAATAAACGAAGATACACGGGAAGAGATGAGGCAGATATTAACAGAGATTCAAACAGGTGAGTTTGCAAGGGAATGGATAATGGAAAACATGGCAGGAAGGCCTGTCTATAATGCCATAAAGAAAATGGACGCAGAACACTTAATCGAAAAGGTGGGTAAAGAGTTAAGGTCCATGATGAAATGGATAGGGAGTAAGTAAGGATTGAAGGGTTTACCTTTTGCAAGGGAAGGGTATGCATATATGGGCCTTTCCCTTTTTTTTACCTTATTACTCTTTCTTTTAAATATACCTGTTGTCCCGATTATAAGCCTTATCTTTTTTCTTTTCTGCCTTTATTTTTTTAGAAACCCCAAAAGGTTTCCTGCTTCCAACGATGAAGATGTACTTATATCCCCTGCAGACGGAAAGGTAATAGACATAAAAGATTTAAAGGAGGATGAATTTTTAAATAAAGGAGCAAAGAGGTTAAGCATCTTTATGTCTCTTTCCGATGTCCATGTAAACAGATCACCCTGCCATGGAACCATAAAAAAGGTAATTCACAAAGATGGGGAGTTTGCCCTTGCCTTTAAAAAGGATATAGAAAAAGAAAACGAGAGAAACTACATATTAATAGAAAATGGTGATAGTGGTGAAGATATACTTGTGGTTCAGATAGCAGGATTTATCGCCAGAAGGATTACATCTTATGTCCGAGAAGGTATGATGGTAAGGAAAGGTGAACCCATTGGTATCATTGCATTTGGCTCAAGGGTTGATATTTATTTTCCCCAGCATTATAAAATTATGGTATCATTAGGGAGTAAAGTAAAGGCAGGCATGACCATTATTGCAAAAAGGGAGGTTTTATGAGAAAGAAAAAAGGTAAAGGTATTTATATCTTACCGAATATTCTTACTTCCATCAGCCTTCTCTCAGGATTCTATTCCATTGTTTCTGCTATAGATAGAAAATTTATCTACGCAAGTATTGCCGTATTTATTTCAGGTATATTCGACATGCTCGACGGCAGGGTCGCAAGGTTAACAGGGGCAAGTAGCCGTTTTGGCGTTGAATACGATTCTCTATGTGACCTTATTGCCTTTGGTGTTGCCCCAGGGCTTCTTGTATATCTATGGGCACTAAAAGGTTACGGCAGATTCGGCTGGCTTGCTGCTTTTTTATACGTAGCATGCGGGGCACTGAGGCTTGCCCGTTTTAATATCCAGGTGGATAATGTTCAGAGAAAATATTTTCTCGGATTGCCCATACCTGCCGCAGCTATAACGATTGCAGGAAGTGTCCTTTTTTACTCATGGCTTGGCTTTAAAAGTGAATTAAAGACAATAGTCATGCCTATTATGGTATATTTACTGGCATTTCTAATGGTGAGCGAGATTAAATATTATAGTTTTAAAGACATACCCTTTTTTAAAGGAAAACCGTTTCACTCAACCATTACCGTTGTCCTTTTGCTGGTAATCATCTTTATAGAGCCAAAGGTAACCCTGTTTATTCTTGCATCCCTTTATCTTTTATCCGGACCTATTTACACCCTTTTTGTTAGAAAAAAGGCTATATTTGATGAGGAACACCGTTTGAGAGAGCATGTATCAGAGAAAGATGGTCTTCTATAAAGGCATCTGCCTGTAAGTCTTTATTTTTATAGGCAATAAACTTTACCCCTGCTGATCTTGCAGTCTCTCTATCCACCTCAGAATCGCCGATAAAGACCACATCATCTTTATTCAATCCAAAACTATGGATAATCTTTTCCACAGATTCAGGGTGCGGCTTCGGATTC
>CAZJOP010000183.1:0-3387 GCA_964547695.1 uncultured Syntrophorhabdaceae bacterium | reverse complement strand
GGGATGTGTTTGAAAGGTTTTCCCATGTTATCTTCACCCAGGCGGAAAACAGATTGCATGTTCAGAAGGCACTTCTCGAATGGCTGATATTAAGAAGGTTTTAAAAAAACCTTCCAAGTAAATGAAAAACCGGAGGTATAAAATGTCAGATATTAAAAAGGTGGTTCTTGCCTATTCAGGTGGACTGGATACATCTATAATAGTTAAATGGTTAAAGGAGAAATACGGCTGCGATGTTATAGCCTTTGCCGCAGATGTAGGTCAGGGTGAGGAACTAAAGGGTTTAAAACAAAAGGCATTAAATACAGGGGCATCAAAAGTTTATATTGAAGATTTAAAAGAGGAATTCGCAAGAGATTTCATATTCTTTGCCATAAAGGCAAATGCCGTATATGAAGGCAGCTATCTAATGGGCACTTCCATTGCAAGACCCCTTATTGCAAAGAGACAGATAGAAATTGCAAAAATGGAAAAGGCCGATGCCGTATCTCATGGTGCCACAGGCAAAGGTAATGACCAGGTCAGATTTGAACTAACATATTATGCCCTTGATCCCAGCATAAAGGTGATTGCACCGTGGAGAGAATGGGAGTTTACTTCAAGGGAAGAATTAATCGATTACGCAAAAAAACACAAGATTCCCATCCCTGTTACCAAGAAAAAACCATACAGTATGGACAGAAATCTTATGCACATTAGTTACGAAGGGGGTATACTTGAAGATCCCTGGCGTGAACCGGATGAAAAGATGTTTTTAACAACCGTATCACCGGAGAAGGCGCCTAATAAGCCCAAATATATAGAAATTGATTTTGTAGACGGGATCCCCATTAGCATTGATGGGAAAAAGATGACACCTTACAAAATAATTGAACACCTAAATAAATTAGGCGGTGAGAACGGTATAGGCAGGGTGGATATTGTAGAAAACAGATTTGTAGGTATGAAATCAAGGGGTGTTTATGAAACCCCTGGTTGCACCATCCTCCACGTTGCACACAGGGCTATGGAATCTATAACCATGGACAGAGAGGTTATGCATTTGAGGGATAGCCTCATACCAAAGGTATCGGAATTAATATACTATGGATTCTGGTATTCTCCGGAAATGGAGGTAATTAAGGCCTTTATAAATGAATCACAAAAGGGTGTAACAGGAACCGTGAGATTAAAACTCTATAAAGGTAACTGCATAGTTGTGGGAAGAAAATCTGAAAACTCTCTCTATTCAAAGGATTTTGCCACATTTGACAGGGATTCTGTATACAAACAGGCAGATGCAGGAGGGTTTATAAGATTGAATGCACTTAGGCTCAGGATAAGGGCCATGTTAAATAAATAATTTCGGGAGTTGTGACGATGAAGCAATACGAACCCCATGTCATAGAGGAAAAAAGACAGGCCATATGGGAAAGAGATAACCTTTTTAAGGTATTAGAGACAGAAAAGAAGGAAAAATATTATCTCCTCGAGATGTTTCCTTATCCTTCAGGAAAGATACATATGGGGCATGTGAGGAACTACTCCATTGGAGATGTGATAGCAAGGTATAAAAAGATGAGGGGTTATAATGTATTGCACCCGATGGGCTGGGACGCCTTCGGTATGCCTGCGGAAAATGCTGCCATGGAAAGAGGGGTGCATCCTGCTAAATGGACATACGATAACATTGACTACATGAAAAAACAGCTAAAGAGATTAGGATTCAGTTATGACTGGACAAGGGAGTTTGCCACCTGTGACGTGGAATACTATAAATGGGAACAGTGGTATTTTCTCAAAATGTATGAAAAGGGCCTTGTCTATAGAAAAAGTGCGCCTGTAAATTACTGTGTCCACTGTCAGACCGTCTTGGCAAACGAACAGGTTGTGGACGGTAACTGCTGGAGATGCAATCAGGCAGTAATACAAAAAGAACTCACCCAGTGGTTTTTTGCTATCACTAAATATGCAGATGAGCTTTATGAATACTGTGACAAGCTTCCAGGATGGCCTGAACGGGTGTTAAACATGCAAAAAAACTGGATTGGTAAGAGCTATGGGGTGGAGGTAGACTTTAGGCTTGAAAATAATGAACCTTTAAAGATATTTACTACAAGACCTGACACGCTATATGGTGTTACCTTTATGGTTCTTGCCCCTGAACACCCCCTTGCAATCGCCCTTGCAGAGGGAACAACATATGAAAAACAGGTAAGGGCATTCGTTGAAAAGGCAAAGATGCAGGACAGGAGTTTCAGGGCAGAATTGAAAGGTAGTAAAGAAGGGGTATTTACAGGCAGATATGCAATAAATCCCTTAAACGGGCAAAGAATCCCCATATACATAGGCAATTTTGTCCTTATGGAATACGGCACAGGGGCCATTATGTCTGTTCCTGCCCACGACCAGAGGGATTTTGAATTTGCAAAAGTTTATGGTCTTCCCATAATAGTTACCATAATGCCAGAAGATAGAAGATTAGACCCCAATACGATGGAGGAGGCCTATGAAGGTGATGGATACCTTGTTAATTCCGGTGAATTTAATGGTTTAAACAACAGAGAGGCCATAGGAAAGATTATAGACTATCTTGAGGCAAAGGGCCTGGGAAGAAAAAAGGTGAACTTTAGATTGAGGGACTGGGGCATTTCAAGGCAGAGATACTGGGGGGCACCCATTCCCATAATATACTGCGATAGTTGTGGTATAGTGCCTGTGCCCTATGAAGACCTGCCGGTTATCCTCCCCCTTGATTTAGAAGTAAAGGTGGTAGGCAGATCACCGCTTATAGATTGTGAAGAGTTCGTAAATGTTCAATGCCCTAAATGCGGTAGCCCTGCAAAGAGAGAGACCGACACCATGGATACATTCGTTGAATCATCATGGTATTTTCTAAGATATGCATGCCCTGATTACAAAGAAGGCCCCCTTGATAAAGAAAAGGTAAATTACTGGATGCCTGTGGATCAATATATAGGTGGTGTCGAACACGCAGTGCTCCATCTTCTCTATTCGAGGTTTTTTAACAGGGTTTTAAATGAGCTGGGTTTTGTTGATGTGAGAGAGCCCTTTAAAAATCTTTTAACCCAGGGTATGGTGATAAAGGATGGGGCAAAGATGAGTAAATCAAAGGGAAATGTCGTAGACCCCGATTACCTCATTGAAAAATACGGGGCCGATACAACAAGACTGTGCTGTCTTTTTGCAGCGCCTCCGGAAAAGGATCTCGATTGGAGTGATAAAGGGGTAGAGGGTTGTTACAGGTTTTTACAGAGGATATGGAGGCTTGCAACAGACAGGCTCAACGACATAAAACGCCTCGAATCAACTTATACATTGGTTGACAGTGGGGAAGATTGCAGATCATTAACCATAAAGGTTCACAAAACAATAAAAAAGGTAACA
>CAZJOP010000182.1:0-3457 GCA_964547695.1 uncultured Syntrophorhabdaceae bacterium | reverse complement strand
CAAAAAAAGAAAAAGGTATCTTTACTTTAAGGATAGAGGATACGGATGTTATAAGGTCAAGTAAAATCTACGAATCCTCCATTATAGAAGACTTGCAATGGCTTGGCATAAAATGGGACGAAGGACCTGTAAGACAGAGTGAAAGACTCGATATCTATAGAAGATACGGAGAGATGCTTTTAAAAAAAGGTCTTGCATACAGATGTTTCTGCACTAAAGAGGAACTCGAAGAGGCAAGAAAGACAACCTCTGCAATAGGTCTATCCCCAAGATACGACGGCAGGTGCAAAACACTCTCAAAGGAACAGATAGATAGATTTTTAAAACAAGGAAGGGAATATGTAATAAGGTTCAATGCCTTTAAGAGGCCTATAAGATACAAAGATGTGATTCACGGTGAAATTAGCTTTCCCTTTGACCATGTAGACGATTTTATCATCTTGAGGTCTGACGGTATACCTTCCTATAATTTTGCAGTGGTGATAGACGATATGCTTTTTGGTATAACACATGTGATCAGGGGGGCTGACCATATATCAAACACGCCTAAACAGATTATGCTTTATCATGCATTTGAGAAAGACCATCCCGTATATGCCCATCACTCGCTTTTTACAGGGCCTGACAACAAGCCTTTAAGTAAAAGGCATGGTGTGACAGGCATAAAGGATTTTAAGGCAATGGGGATCCTAAGAGATGCACTCTTTAATTATCTGGGTATAACGGGCAGGTCAATGGAAAAGGAATTTTTAAAAGAAGATGAGCTCATCCACACCTTTGACCTTAAATCTCTATCCCCGTCCGATTCTATCTTCGATATGGAAAAACTTTTATGGTTAAACAAAGAATACATAAGGCATATGCCTCTGGAAAGGCTCGTTTACGAGGCAGGCCTGTCAATTGAATACATGGACAGGGTGGGGGTTATAAGAGAAAATGCAAAAACACTACAGGAACTAAAGGATTATTTAAACATATTCGACGGAGACTCCATAGATAACGATGCACTGGAGTATGTTTTAAAAATAAACGGACTGGTTAACATTGTAGAAATAATAGAAGATGCCATAAAAAGGGATTCAATAAAAGATTTTCATCATTTATTAGATGAGATAAAATCAAAAACCATGCTTTCCAGAAAAGAGCTCATGATATCATTGAGGATTATTCTAACCGGTAGAAAAAGCGGCCCGCCCATCAATGAGGTGTTCCCGTTAATTTCAAAAGAAAGCATTTATAAGAGAATCCAATGCGTAAAAAAGAGATTTTCAATAAATTAAAAGACACTTTCAGAAGCCTCTCCCTTAAGACGCAGCTCCTTCTGATACTGCTTTTCATGCTTATATTATCCATAAGCTCCCTGACCATTATCTATTCGAGGACTGAAGATATGGTCATCGAAAAGGTGACAGAGAACATCGACGATATAACAAAGGCCATACAGATAAGCGTTGAAGAGCTAACTTATCAGGGTAATCCAACAGAGCGCCTGAAAAACTATGTGGAGATGTTGAATAAAAAAGGGATAAACGAGATATCCATCATCAGTGATACATCAGAGGTGATTGCGAGCTCAAATCCAAAAAAGATAGGCACATTGGAAAAGATTACAGAGAAAAAACAGCCAAGAAAAAAAGACCTAATAATAACTGCAAGGATGGGAGAAGAAGGCAAAAAAGGCACACAAAAATCTTACAATGTTATCATGCCTGTGTCTATTAAAGGTCAGAATATTGGCTATGTGCATATAAACATGGTGCTCGATGACTATAAACTGCTCCAGAGCAAAAACCATTTAAAGAGGGTTCTTAGCATGGTCTTTGCATTTAGCATTGGCATAGCCTTGAGCCTTCTCATTGCAGAAAAATATACAGAGCCCATTAAAAAGGTGGCAGAGGCAAGTAAAAGGATTGCAAAAGGCGAGCTTGTAAAGATAGGAAACAAAAACAGAAGGGATGAGATAGGCACGCTCATCGAAAGTTACAACGAGATGGTGGATAAACTTGTAGAAAGAGAAGAACTGCAGGAGAAATTAAAAAAATCTGAGCAACTGTCAATTATCGGTCAACTATCTTCAGGAATAGCCCATGAGATAAGAAATCCGTTAAATTTTCTTTCCCTCTCCATAGGTCATATTAAGGAGCGTTTATCAGAGGCCAAATTAGAAGGAAAAGAAGAGCTTCTAAACCTTCTCGATAACATCACAAAAGAGATATACAGGGTAAACCAGCTCATACACAACTTTTTGCTGTTAGGAAAACATATTACTCTAAAGAAAGAATGGGTGCCATTTGAAACCGTCATTGCCGAAGCCCTGGAGATTCTAAAAGACAAGATAAGAAAGGGTATCTTTATCGAGGTTGCAAATGTTGACGGAAATGAATATATATACTGTGATAGGGAGTATATGAGGCTATGCCTTATAAACCTCATACTAAATGCAATACAGGCTATAACAGAAGAAAAAGGCACAATAAAGATAGAGTATGGCAGACAGGACTCTTTCAGTTTTATAAATGTCATTGATTCGGGTCCAGGCATACCTGAATCTGAACTGACAAGGGTATTTGAACCATACTATTCCACAAAGAAGTTTGGCATAGGCCTGGGCCTTACCATAACAAAGAAATTTGTAGAGGAACATGGAGGCACAATAGATATAAAAAGCTCAACAGATAAAGGCACAAAGATTACCATAAGGATACCATATAAAGATGAACAACTCAGGCAACATACTCCTTGTTGAAGACGATCACAATCAGAGAGAGATTATAAAGACCATACTCAAAAAAGAGGGGTACTATGTAGAAGATGCAGATACAGGCAAAAAGGCCCTGGATCTCCTAAAAGGTAATGCCTTTGATGTGGTCTTAACGGATTTGAGGCTCCCTGATATAGACGGCACAAACATCCTTAAAGAGGTTAAAAACCAGAACAGTATCTCTCAGGTAATAATCATCACAGCCTTTGGTTCCATCCCTTCTGCTGTTGAAGCAACAAAGTTAGGGGCATTTTATTATCTTGAAAAGCCTTTCGAAAAGGACCAGCTGCTCCTTGTTATTAAAAATGCCATGAACCAGGTGGAGCTGCTAAGAGACAATATCATGCTCAAGGACCAGCTTACCAGCAAATTTCAACTGGATAACATAATAGGCGCCCACAAAAGGATGGAAGAGCTATACAAGATTGTAAAAAGGGTGGCACCCACCAATTCCACTGTTATCATCTACGGTGAAAGTGGCACAGGAAAGGAGCTATTTGCCAAGAGCATCCATTATAATAGCCCGAGAAAGAATAAACCCTTTTTTGCCATAAACTGTGCGGCCATACCAGAGACGCTCCTTGAAAGCGAACTGTTCGGTTATGAAAAAGGTGCCTTCACCGGGGCATTAACAAGACATATAGGTCTATTTGAGCAGGCAAACGGCAGCACCCTGTTTCTTGACGAGATTGGAGA
>CAZJOP010000181.1:0-3519 GCA_964547695.1 uncultured Syntrophorhabdaceae bacterium | reverse complement strand
GTAAATATACCGGACATAGTAAGGCAGACCGTAAAAGAGATCGGCTATAACAATTCTGCCATGGGCTTCGACTGGGAGACGTGTGCAGTCATTACGGCAATAGATGAGCAATCCCCTGATATTGCCATGGGTGTCATAGAGACACCAGACCATGAGCAAGGTGCCGGTGACCAGGGTTTGATGGTGGGTTATGCATGCACAGAGACACCTGAGTATATGCCCATGCCTATAATGTTTGCCCACAAGCTTACAAGGAGGCTTGCAGAGGTAAGAAAGCAAAACATCCTTACCTTCTTAAGGCCTGACGGTAAAAGTCAGGTAACAATCGAATATATTGACAGAAGACCTGTCAGGGTTGATGCCATAGTGATTGCAGCCCAGCATGCACCGGATGTCCCTATCGAAAAGGTAAGGGAAGGGGTTACAGAAGAGGTAATAAAAAAGGTGATACCTGCTGAAATGATGGATGCCAAAACAAAGATTTACATCAATTCAACAGGCAGGTTTGTGATAGGTGGTCCAAAGGGTGACTGCGGTATGACAGGCAGGAAGATCATAGTGGATACATACGGTGGTGTGGGAAGTCATGGCGGCGGTGCCTTTTCAGGAAAAGACCCTTCAAAGGTAGACAGAAGTGCGTCTTACATGGCAAGATACATTGCAAAGAATCTCGTTGCCGCAGGCCTTGCAGATAAGCTTGAGATTCAGATTGCCTATGCCATAGGTGTGGCAAGACCGGTCTCTGTCATGGTTGATACAAAGGGCACATCAAAGATTAGCCCTGACAGAATAGCCCAGATTGTAAATGAACTCTTTGATTTAAGACCGAGAAAGATTATTGAAAAGCTCGACCTTTTAAGGCCCATTTACAAAAAGACGGCGTGTTATGGACATTTCGGGAGGACCGAACCGGAATTTACATGGGAAAGACTTGACATGGTGGATGAGATAAGAAAGCTGGCAGGCATCTAACTGCCTTTTTGTCATCTATAACAGTTGATATGTGATTAAAATTTACTGAAGCATTGGGAGGATTGCGATGGATTATGATGTTAAGGATATAAACCTTGCAGAAAAAGGACTTGAGAAGATAGAATGGGCAGAGATGAGGATGCCTGTTTTAAGAAAGATAAGACAGAGGTTTTCAAAAGAAAAACCCCTTTCAGGGGTAAGGATTTCATGCTGTCTCCATGTGACAACAGAGACGGCAAACCTTGTAAGAACTTTAAAAGAGGGTGGCGCAGAGGTGGCGCTGTGTGCATCAAACCCACTGAGCACCCAGGATGATGTGGCCGCCTCCATTGTAAAACACTTCGGTATCCCCACGTTTTCCATAAAAGGTGAAACAGATGACGTATATTACACCCACATAATGAAGGCCCTTGCCTTTAAGCCGAATCTCACCATGGACGACGGTGCAGACCTTGTGGGGTCACTGCACATGATAGCCCATGAGAGGTTCGAGGCGCTCCATCCTGCAGTAAGACAGTGGGTGGAGACTCTAAGTGAGGCAGAAAGAAAAGAGTTTGTGGCCAATATTATTGGCGGTTCTGAAGAGACCACAACAGGGGTGATAAGGTTAAAAAGCATGGAGAAGGAAGGGGTTCTGTGTTTTCCCATAATTGCAGTAAACGATGCCTTTTCAAAACACATGTTCGATAACAGATATGGCACAGGCCAGAGCACCATAGACGGTATATTAAGGGCAACAAACGTCCTGTTCGCTGGTGCCAAGTTTGTTATTGCAGGATACGGATGGTGCGGAAAAGGGGTAGCTATGAGGGCAAATGGGCTTGGTGCACATGTGATTGTCACAGAGGTAAATCCTTTAAAGGCCCTTGAGGCGCTCATGGATGGTTATGCGGTTATGAAGATGGAAGAGGCAGCACCCATCGGAGATATTTTCATTACCACAACGGGAAATATCCATGTATTGAGAAAAGAGCATTTTGAACTCATGAAAGATGGAGCAATTATAGGCAATTCAGGCCATTTTAACGTGGAGATTGACTTAGACGCCCTTGAGGCAATGGCAGTGAAAAAGAGAAGGGTAAGGGGCATGATGGATGAGTATACCTTTTCAAACAACAGGCGTATCTATCTTTTAGGGGAAGGAAGGCTTGTAAACCTTGCCTGTGCAGAAGGTCATCCTTCAGAGGTAATGGATATGAGTTTTGCCAATCAGGCCTTATGTGCTGAATATATGTGGAAAAACGGTAAAAAACTCGAGAAAAGGGTATATTCTGTGCCGGAAGAGATAGACAAAAACGTGGCGGCATTGAAGCTTGCCTCAGAAGGTGTGGCTATAGACGAGCTTACAGAAGAACAGAAAATTTATCTTGCTTCCTGGGAGATGGGGACATGATAAACCTTCTCGTTGTAGGGACCATTGCCTATGATTCCATAGAGACGCCTTTTGGTAAGGTAGAAAATGTCCTCGGGGGCTCTGCCCTACACTTTACAAATGCAGCGAGTTTTTTTGCCGATGTAGGGATTGTGGCCACGGTGGGCAAGGATTTTGATTTAACCGGTATAGGTTTTTTAAAAGAGAGAAACGTGGACATAAGGGGTATAACTGTAGAAAAGGGAAAGACCTTCAGGTGGGAAGGCAGATACGGATATGATCTAAATCAGGCAATCACCTTAAAAACAGAATTAAATGTAATAGACAAATTTAAACCTCGCATCCCTGAAGACTATCTAAGGGCAGATTTTATATTTCTCGCAAACATAGACCCCGAGCTTCAGGCTTATATTATCCAGCAGATAGATAAAAAGGCAATCATTGTCCTTGACACGATGAACTTCTGGATTGAAAATAAATTTTCTGCATTGATGGATGTGATTAAAAAGGTGGATATAGTTGTTGTGAACGAATCAGAATTAAGGGAGATTACAAAGGAGTATAGCCTCGTAAAAGGTGCAAAAAAGATAATGGAATTGGGACCTTCTTTTGTAATTGTAAAAAGGGGTGAATACGGTGTTTTCATGGCAGAAAGGGATGGTCTTTTTCTTACCCCTGCCTATCCCCTTGAAGAGGTCTTTGATCCCACCGGTGCAGGTGATACCTTTGCCGGTGGATTTATGGGATATCTTGCAAATGTGGGTGAGGTCAACCCTGAGACAATAAAACAGGCAATCGTAATGGGTTCTGTGATGGCATCCTTTAACGTGGAGGACTTTGGCATCGAGAGGATTAAAAGGCTAAAATACGATGAGATACGAAATAGATACACTTCATTCAAAAGATGCCTCCACTTTGGTGATATCACATTTAAATAGTCCATGATAGGTATATCAAAGCTTTATTGCGGGGCAGTAGAACCGTCTGACCCTTTAAGATACGAAAGAGAGACTTCAAAACTCCCTTCCCATCTCATCCAGTTTTCAAAGGACAAAAAACCTGTTGTCGTCTGGAATATGACAAAAAGGTGCAACTTACGTTGTATCCACTGTTATGCTCAGGCAGAGGATGAAGGGTATCATGCTAATGAGCTTACAACAGAAGAAGGAAAAAGA
>CAZJOP010000180.1:0-3583 GCA_964547695.1 uncultured Syntrophorhabdaceae bacterium | reverse complement strand
CTTCCCTACCATTGGAACCGTCACTCCTGTCGCCATTTTTCCCTCCTTAAAATTTCTTTTATGCTTTTCTATAACCCAATGCAAATTGGGCAATTATCATCTTCTGAATGTTTGAAGTGCCTTCCACTATCTGATAAGATTTTGCATCTCTAAAAAATCTTTCTACAGGATATTCTGAGGAGAAACCATAGGAACCGAATATCTTCACTGCCTCTGATGCACAAAAATTGGCTGATTCGCCAGCATAATACTTTGCGATAGAGGTCTCAAGGGTATTGTTTATACCCTGGTCTTTCTGCCATGCTGCCCTTAGAACGAGTAACTTTGCAGCCTCGTGTTCTGCCACCATTCTGCCTATCTGCTCCTGAATCATCTGGAACTGTCCTATGGGCTGACCGAACTGTTCCCTTTCGTTTGCGTATTTACAGGCCTCTTCGATACAGCTCTGGGCAACGCCCACTGCCCTGGCTGCTGAACTTAATCTTGTGAAGTTAAGCATATACATACATATGGCAAAGCCCTGGCCAGGTTTACCAATAAGGGCACTCTTTGGAATCTTTACCTCTTCAAAGAAGATTTCTCCGGTTGGTGCACAGAAAAGACCGAGTTTTGTGTTTATTGCCCTTTGAGTTATGCCCGGTGTTTTAAAATCAACAACAAAGGCAGACATACCTTTATGTTTTGCAGCCTTGTCTGTCATTGCGTATACGATACCCACATCCACATATGGAACGCCTGAAATCCATGTTTTTGTGCCATTTAAGATATAGCCGTCATCTACCTCTACTGCCGTGGTTTTCATGCTTGCCACATCTGAACCAGAGTTTGGCTCGGTAATGGCAAAACATCCACCGCTTGTTCCTGCAATAAGCCCTGGAAGATATTTTTCTTTCTGTTCCTCTGTGCCGAATTTCAGTAGCACATTCTGAGGGCCGTTCATCTGGAGGTTGAAGGGAAGTGCCCATGATGGACTGACGCGGGCAACCTCCATTGCCATGAGTGTTGCTGCCATGTGTCCTTCTGGTAATTCAAGCCCACCGAACTTTTCCGGTGCAAGACATGCAAACATACCCTGGTCACCCATCTTTTTCAGAATTTCAGGACGGAATTTGTGCTCTTTTTCATCTTCTTCCATGGTGGGTTTAATATTCTTCACAGCAAATTCATAGGCCATTTTACGCATGGATTCTAATTCGTCTGAAATTTTAAAGTCCATATTTTATCTCCTTTCGAAAAGAATGTGAAACAATTAACAAATTGAATCAACTTATATTAACAAAAGGATGTTTTTTATGTCAAGCTTATTTTTAAGAAAAAGTAACGGTAATTTATGGAAAAATTTTGGTAAAAAAAGCACAACTATATTGTTGCCATAATAAAAATGTTTATTATATAATCTTTCCGTGATATTCAAGAGGGTAGGGGAGGTTAAAGACGGTTTTTATGTTACAGGCTTTCCATGGTCACCGGTTTATCTAATAGATGGTGAAATACCTGTAATCTTTGAGGCCGGTTTTCACTGCATGGCAAAGATATATGAGAAGCACATAAGAGAGGTGATTGATGAAAAACACCTTGAATACCTTTTTATAACCCACTTTCATTACGACCATTGCGGTGCGGCATCGTACTTTAAAAACACCTTTTCAGAATTAAAGATATGTGCATCTCAGAGGGCATCGGAAATTATAAAAAGACCTAATGCACAGGAACTCATGAAAACCCTGAGTAAAAATGTATACAAAATCATATATGCCATGGAAGGAATCGACAAAAATCTATTGTTGGATAACGATTTTGAGCCTTTTCATGTGGATATTATATTAAAGGATTTGGATACAATAGAGGTCTGTAGCGACTTAACCATTGAGGTTTTTGAAACACCAGGTCATACAAGGGACATGTTAAGTTATTATATACCTGAGAGAAAGATCTTGATTGCAACAGAGGCAGCTGGATGCATGGGTCAAACTGGTCATATTGTGACAGAATTTCTTGTTGATTATGATAGATACATATCATCTCTAAAGCGTTTATCTATGCTTGATGTGGAGATTTTATGTCAGGGGCATCATTTTGTGTATACAGGAGAAGATGTTAAAAGGCATTTTGAACAGTCCATGAAATCAGCTGAGAGGTTTAAGGAAGAGGTCATTGAATATCTAAAAAGGGAAAGGGGAGATGTGGATAAAGTGGTGGAGATTATAAAGGCAATCGAGTATGATCCGAATCCAGGGCCAAAGCAGCCGGAGAAGGCCTATCTTTTAAATTTGAGGACGAGAGTTGTTCATCTGGCTGAAAGGTTTTTAGAAAATAGGTCTTTAAATCAATAAAATTTGTAATAAGTTGCCTTTATGAAGGACATAACAAAAGGGATTGTGCTTAAAATTTTAATAAAATAGTTGACATATCTTGTATATTAATTGTTATATATAGGCTACATGTGAAAAAATTAATTAACTGAGGAGGGATGTCATGGAAATAAAAACAATAGGGGTAATTGGCGCCGGGGTCATGGGAAATGGCATTGCCCAGGTGGCAGCAATGGCAGGTTACAATGTAATCATGAGGGATATCGAGGACAGATTTGTGGAAGGCGGATTGAAAAACATCGATAAGTTTCTTTCAAAGTCTGTGGAAAAAGGAAAGATGACACCGGAACAAAAAAGCGAAATTATGGGCAGGATTAAAGGCACCACAGATATGGGTTTATTGAAAGACGCTGACTTTGTGATAGAGGTGGTCATTGAGGTTATGGATGTGAAGAAAAAGGTATTTGCAGAACTCGATGAGATTACAAGAAAGGATGTCATCTTATCCTCAAACACATCCTCCATGTCCTTAACAGAGATTGCAACGGCAACAAATAGACCGGACAAGGTGGTAGGTATGCACTTTTTTAACCCCGTCCCCCTTATGAGGCTTGTAGAAGTTATAAGGGGCATCAAGACCAGTGACGAGACCGTGGCAACGACCATAGAGTTGGCAAAAAAATTCGGTAAAGAACCCGTTGAGGTAAAGGCAGATGTCCCTGGTTTCCTCGTAAACAGGCTCATGATAGCAAGTGCGATAGAGGCCATAAAGCTTTATGAATACGGTATTGCCTCAAAGGAAGACATAGATAAGGCAGCAAAGTTAGGCCTTAACTACCCAATGGGGCCATTTGAGCTTATGGATCTCACAGGACTGGACATAAACTATCACGTGATGGATTATTTTTATAAAGAATTGCCAAAAGAATTGAAATGGGATCCCCCCGTTACCATTAAAAATATGGTAAAGGCAGGACTTCTTGGAAGAAAGACCGGTAAAGGCTGGTATGATTACAGTAAGTAGAACTCATAGGAGGCTCGGATGGGCTACGAAACAATAATCTTGGAAAAAGATGCAACGGTGGGTATTATAAAGCTAAATAGACCCCCCGTGAACCCTCTTAGTGTAAAATCGTATCTTGAGCTATACGATGCTGTCTGTGAACTTGAAAAAGACGAAAGTATCGGTGCAATTGTTATAACAGGAAACGGAGAAAAGGCCTTTGCAGCAGGACTCGATGTTAAGGATGTGATGGGAAAATCAGCTGTTG
>CAZJOP010000179.1:0-3601 GCA_964547695.1 uncultured Syntrophorhabdaceae bacterium | reverse complement strand
CTTGACTATGTTATGTCCTGGGGTGCAATCATTCTTGGACATGCCGAGAGCGGCCTTGTAAATGAGATGAGAAGTGCCGTATCAGACGGCACGAGTTTTGGTGCATGCCACAGATATGAAATTGAACTTGCAGAGATGATAGTGGATGCCTTTCCCTCAATGGATAAGGTGCGCCTTACAAACTCAGGCACCGAAGCCACCATGAGTGCCATAAGGCTTGCAAGGGGCTATACAGGTAAGGAAAACATCATAAAATTCAAAGGTTGCTATCATGGACATGTAGATGCCCTGCTTGTAAAGGCAGGTTCAGGTTTAGCCACATTTGGTATGCCCGACAGTAAAGGCATAATTCCAGATCTTGCAAAACACACCTATTTAGCTCAATTCAATAGTACTGACAGTGTATCTAACATAATAAAAACAGATAAAAACATTGCCTGTGTCATAATAGAACCTGTCATGGGAAACATGGGTGTAATCCTACCGGAAGCCACATTTCTTAAAGATTTAGAGATGATATGCAGGGAAAATGGTATCCTTCTCATATTTGACGAAGTGATAACAGGTTTCAGAGTTACTTATGGTGGCGCCCAGCACATATACAGCATAAAACCTGATATAACGTGTCTGGGTAAGATTATTGGCGGTGGATTTCCAATTGGTGCCTTCGGCGGAAGAGGAGACATTATGGATATGCTGGCCCCAGCAGGGGATGTATATCAGGCAGGCACACTCTCTGGAAACCCGGTTGCCGTAAGGGCAGGTATATATACCCTTAGCTATCTTAAACACCATCAATTCCTCTATAAACAGATGGATGAGTACCTAAAAATAATGGAGGATGAGGTTTTAGCTTTGGCTTCTAAACTGGGCATTCCATACAGGATAAATAAGATAACAGGTATGTGGACCGGTTTCTTCACAGATAAACATGTCAGTAGTTACACAGATGCAATGGATTCAGATAGGGTATTGTACGAACGATTTTTTAAACTGATGATTGAGGAGGGTATATTTTTTGCACCAAGCCCTTTTGAGGCATCTTTTTTAAGCTTAAGTCACAGAGAGGGCGAACTCAAAAAAACTATAAACGCCTTTAAAAATGTATTTACAAGATTAAGTCATGGATAACACACAAAATTACCAAAGGGCAGTGCTTTATATTAATCTTGGTTTTCTTGAAGAAAACTACAGGGCAATAAGGTCTCTATTGCCTGATAATGTAAAGATATTATGCGTTATAAAGGCCGATGCATACGGTCATGGTGCAGTAAGGGTGGCACAGAGACTAAATGCAATGGGTGTAGAGTATTTCGGTGTGGCAACCCTGGAAGAGGCCATAGATTTAAGGGCAAATGGCATTGAAAATCCCCTTCTTATCATGAGCGGGATACTGCCCTGGGATAATCTAATGTCATTTGTAGAATATAACCTTACACCGGTTGTATACGATAGATATGCATTAAAAAGAATTGTGGAAGCAAATAGCAATTACAAAACACCCTTTAAAATCCATATTAAATTTGATACAGGCATGGGTAGATTGGGTTTTTTTCCCCATGAAGGGCCATATATTGTAGAGACTTTAAAAAACATAGACAACATCCACGTTGAAGGTGTTATGACCCATTTTTCAGCTTCAGAGATAAGGGATGATTATGGACTTAACCAGATTAAAATGTTTAGAGAGATCATCGAATTTTTAAAAAACAATAAGATAACACCCACTTATATCCATATGGCAAATAGCGGTGGAATCATAAATTATCCAGAGGCCCATTTTAATATGGTAAGGCTCGGTATAAGTCTCTATGGCTCTTATTCTGATATAACTTTAAAGCACAGGGTTCAGTTAAAGCAGGTAATGAGGCTGGCCTCCAAGATTGCCTTAATCAGAGACTTCCCTGAAGGAAATTTTTTAAGCTATGGACGGACATTTTTAACCCAGAGAAAGACAAAAATAGCATATGTCCCCTTAGGTTATTCAGATGGATACCCCAGGGCACTTTCCAATAAAGGCAATGTATTGATTAATAACAAAATATGTTGTATTGTAGGTAGAATCTGTATGGACTGGATACTTATAGATATCACCGACTGTCCCGGTGCAAAGGTAGGGGACGAGGTAGTGTTATTAGGATATGGAAAGGACCAATCTATCACAGCAGACGATATAGCAACCCTTGAGGGGACCATCCCCTATGAGGTTTTATGCAGGCTATCAAAAAAGATAAAGAGGTGCTACATTGATTAACCTTTTTAGTCTTGAGAGGATTTATAGCCCATTAACAGGTGTTTTAAGGCAGTTAGGTGGTATGGGGCTTATGTTTTTTAGTAGCGTAATCCTCGCCTTTAGGAGGCCCTTAAAATTCAACTACATCTTCAAGCAAATGGAATTTATCGGGGTCAAATCCCTCGGTGTTGTGGTCATTACAGGGACATTTACAGGTATGGTTCTTGCCTTACAGTCATATTACGGATTTAGAAAATTCGGGGCAGAAGGGCTTGTGGGCACCACCGTAGCACTCAGTATGACAAGAGAATTAGGCCCTGTGCTCACGAGTCTCATGGTTACAGGGAGGGCCGGCTCTGCCATGGCAGCAGAACTGGGCACCATGAGGGTCACGGAACAGATAGATGCCTTAATTGTTATGGCCTTAAACCCCATTAAGTATCTCGTTACGCCAAGGGTAATAGCATCTTTCCTTATGCTTCCTGTTTTGACCATTATATCTGACTTTGTAGGTATTGTGGGTGGCTGGCTGGTGGGGGTGAAACTTCTCGGGATAAATGAAGGGGCCTTTATAAACAAGATGGTTAAATATGTGGACCTTGAAGATATTTACAACGGGCTTGTCAAGGCAGCATGCTTTGGTTTAATCTTGAGTACGGTTGCGTGTTATAAGGGGTTTTATACATCCGGTGGAGCAGAAGGGGTAGGAAGGTCTACGACAGAATCTGTGGTGATATCAAGCGTCTCAATCCTCGTTGCAGATTATGTCCTTACCTCTTTGATGTTTTAGAGATGACAGATAGCGAATTTGCAATAAAGATTGTAAATCTCCATAAAAGTTTCGGCAACCAGAAGGTGCTTGACGGCATAAACCTTGAGGTAAAACACGGGGAGATCACGGTAATTATAGGCAAGAGTGGGGGCGGAAAAAGTGTCCTCATGAAACACCTGATTGGCCTGCTTAAGCCCGATATGGGTGAGATATGGATAGATGGTGTGGATATTACAAAACTAAAAGAAAGGGAATTAAACGAGGTGAGAAAAAAATTCGGCATGCTTTTTCAGGAGGCAGCCCTTTTCGATTCTATGAATGTGATTGACAATGTTGCCTTTCCTTTAAGGGAACATACAAAACTACCTGAAAATGAGATAATAAGGCTGACAGAAGAAAAATTAAGAAACGTCGGTCTTTCAGGATTTGGCTACAAAATGCCTTCTGAACTATCGGGGGGCATGAGAAAGAGGGTGGGACTTGCAAGGGCATTGATTATGGACCCGGGGATCATACTCTTCGATGAGCCCACAAGCGCCCTTGATCCTATCATCTCCCTTACCATACTCGATTTAATAAAAGAGACACAGGAGAGA
>CAZJOP010000178.1:0-3606 GCA_964547695.1 uncultured Syntrophorhabdaceae bacterium | reverse complement strand
TTTTTTGTGCCTGGGCGAGGTCTTGTTGGGCCTGGGCGAGGTCTTTTACTATGGCCTTTAACTCAGAAAAGTCCTCCTTTGTAACATGAGCCTCCCTTATGCGCTCATCTATTATTTTGATGATCTCTTTTTTTGTTGCAGGGGTTATCTTAAATTCTACCTGTCTTGATAGTGCCATAAAAGCCTTTATTTCCTATTTTTTATCGTAGTATAGCACACTTTGAGATTAATGAACATTTACTTTTTTATTTGATTTACAGAAAAATAGGCATCAACAAATCTATTGGTTAATTTCAGCACTTCATGGTTGATTAGATTTAAATTACCTATATTTAAAACACCTGTAACATTAACAGACCAGGTTGAGGCCATTGTCTTCAACGAAGGATTTGTTTCAAGAAACACAATCTGAAGTAATTCAAATTTTATATCATATGCAAACCAGTATTTTTCATTTTCGTGGGTGTTAATGATTACATAAAGAATGGGCCGACCCGGGGTTTTCAACCAGTCGTTATAACTTAAAGCCTCGATGCCCGATTCCTTTAATCTGTTTTCAATAACCTTTGTAATACGTTCTTGATTGATATTAAATCTGGAAGCATATTTTTTAAAGTTTGGTTGAAAATCTTCTACAACAACCCTGATACCTCTTAACTTTGCCAGTGTCTTACAGGTTTCATCGGAATCTATTCCTGATGCACCTTCTTCCATCACGATTAGTGATATTAAGATAAAGATAACAAAAATCAAAGTTTTCTGATAAAGAGCTTTCACAAAACCCTCCATTTTATAAAAATTAAAAATTCTTTAAGGATATAAAAATTTAGTCTCTTTCATCTCAAAGACATGCTACCGCCACTAAACATTACAGTTTGCTGAAAAGATTTAAAAAAATTATGTTCATTTTATGAACAATTTTAATCCTAAATTACCCAAAAAGATTTGTCAATCATTTTTCCAAGTTAATTAGAAAGTTTTCATAAAAATTAAATTTTATTTTTTCCTTGACAAGTTTTATTTCAATTGTTATGAAGGACTTATAATGTTTATCTGGCTTTTTCACAGGATAAGCGGTGTATCTTTAATAATTCTTTTTGGTATTAAAATCCTTACAAGCTTTTTTCTTTTTACGAAGGATAAAAAACCTGACTGGGCATTAAGCCTTCACAGACAGCCAATAATTGATGTCCTTATATTAATACTTTTTACCTTTCATAGCATATACGGGCTAAGGACAATCTTAATAGATTTCGGATACAGAAAAGAGAAAAAACTTTTCTGGTTATCGAATGCTGTAGCAGGAATTATATCCATCATACTTATTTACATTTATTTTATAGTCTCATAACCATGCTTGGCCATGATATCGTCATAGTAGGCGGAGGTCTTGCAGGACTCCGTGCAGCAGTTGGGCTTTGTGATAAATATGATGTGGCCCTTTTATCAAAGGTTCATCCCATAAGGTCTCATTCCATTGCAGCACAAGGTGGCATAAATGCCTCCCTTGCCAACCATCCTGAAGGAAAAGACGATTCTTGGGAAAAGCATACCTTTGATACCATAAAGGGCAGTGATTACCTCGCAGACCAGCATGCAGTAGAGATCATGTGCAAACAGGCCCCCATAATTGTCTATGAGATGGAACACTGGGGGTGCCCCTTTAGCCGTTTTGAAGATGGCTCCATTGCCCAGAGACCCTTCGGCGGTGCTGGTTACCCGAGGACATGCTACAGCGCTGATATAACAGGTCATGTGCTTTTAAACACCCTTTATGAAAGGGCGGTATCAAAGGGGGTAAAGGTATATTCTGAATGGTATGTCATTGCCCTTGTGGTGGATAACGGTCAGTGTCACGGTGTAATTGCCTTTGATTTAATAAACGGTAATATTGTCCCCATTAAATCCAGGGTTACTGTGTTTGCCACAGGTGGATACGGAAGGGTCTACCAGTATTCCACAAATGCATTAATAAACACAGGCAGTGGCATAGGCATTGCTTATAAGGCAGGGGTTCCCATAAAAGATATGGAGTTTGTTCAGTTTCACCCTACTGGTCTAATAGGGACGAATATCCTTATGACCGAGGCTTGCCGTGGTGAAGGGGGGTATCTTATAAATAATAAAAACGAAAGATTTATGGAGAAATATGCACCAAAGGCAATGGAGCTTGCACCAAGAGACATTGTCTCAAGGAGCATCCAGACAGAAATCGATGAAGGAAGGGGGTTTGATCATCCATTAGGCAAATATATTAAGCTCGATTTGAGGCACTTAGGTGCACAAAAGATCATGGAAAGGCTTCCAGGCATAAGAAAGATATGCATCGATTTTATAGGGATTGACCCCATATACGAACCCATACCCATTATGCCCTGCCAGCATTATTCCATGGGTGGTATAGATACCAATGAAAAGACAGAAACAGAGATAAAAGGGTTCTATGCAGCAGGGGAATGTGCGTGTGTGAGTGTCCACGGTGCCAACAGACTTGGCGGAAATTCTCTCCTTGAAACAATAGTATTCGGTAAACTCTCTGCCATTGCGATAGATGAATATTTAAGGGGAAACAATGTGAGCCCCGATGAAAAGCCCTTATCTGCAAAACTTAAAGAAATGGAGACATACATAGCAAAGATAGCAAATAATACAGGTGAAAGGCCATTTTCCATACTAAATGATTTGAGCAAAAACATGAGCTCCAATGTGGGCATATTCAGAACAAGAGATGAGCTTACCCAGGCCCTTGATAAGATAACGGAAATAAAGGAAAGATACAAAAATGTGCGCATATCCTCATCATCGCTACATATGAACTATGAGCTTTTAAATGCCATTGAGCTGGGATACATGATAGAGGTGGCACATACAATTGCCCTGGGAGCATACTTAAGAGAGGAAAGCAGAGGTGCACATTTTAGAAGGGATTTTTCTAAAAGGGATGACGAAAAATGGCTCAAACATACTATCGCAAGATTGGGTAGTGACGGCAATCCGGAAATATCCTTTAAAGAAGTGGTGATTACAAGGTATCAACCAATGGAGAGAAAATATTGATTAAAGAAACTGCCTATACATTTAAGATACTGAGATTTGATGCAAAAAAGCCTGATGAGGCCCCTCGTTTCCAATCTTATAAAATAAGGGTCATTCCAGGGCTTACTGTGCTTTCAGTCTTAATTCGTATAAGAGACGAGATAGACGGCACACTGTCTTTCAGGTCTTCATGTCGTTCTGCTGTGTGCGGCTCTTGCGCTATGGTGATAAACGGCAAGATTGATTTGGCATGCAGAACCCAGGTAGCATCTTTCGGCACAAACACAATAATACTGGAGCCATTACCCAATTTTGAGATTATTAAAGACCTCGTTGTAGATATGACACCTTTCTGGAATATGTATGAAAAGATAAAGCCCTATCTTATAAGAAAAAGCCCTGACCCTGAAAAAGAGATAAAGCAAAGCGAAGAGGAGAGAAAGCGTATAGACCAGTTTGTAAACTGCATACTATGTGCCTGCTGTTATGGAGCCTGTCCTGTGCTAACAAGAAATCCTGATTATTTAGGCCCTGCTGCCATGGCAAAACTGGAGAGGTTCATCCTTGATT
>CAZJOP010000177.1:0-3637 GCA_964547695.1 uncultured Syntrophorhabdaceae bacterium | reverse complement strand
CAGTTTTTAATGTAGCTTTCAATCAGGAGGTGTGCAAAAGAAATGTATATTATAATTACTTTAAGTAATGGTGGAGCTGAGGGGGATCGAACCCCCGACCCCTTGACTGCCAGTCAAGTACTCTCCCATCTGAGCTACAGCCCCGTAGTTGAAATTATATAGCAATATCTGTCTTCATTGTCAATTATTAAATTTGTTAAGGCAGTGTAAATAAAAATATTTTGACAACCAGGCACAAAAAGCATATCCTTTGTTAAGTTAATACATAGGGAGGTGTCCTATGGAATTAGATTTAAGAGAAGAAATAGCAAAATTGGCCTATGAAATCTATGAAAGAGAAGGCAGGGTGCATGGCAGAGACCTTGACCACTGGCTTGAGGCAGAAAGGATAGTAATCTCAAGATATGAGGTCCAATGGGTCGGTGGAGAAGATAAAAAATCCAAGGAAGATGCAGAAAAAAAGATAGAAAAAGTTAAGAAAAAGGCAACTGGAAAATCAAAAAAGGAAAAGACTGCAAAGGCCAAAAAGACCGATAACACAACAGAGAAAAAGACCAAAAGGACAAAAAAGAAAACCGAATAATCTGTTTTTCGGGTATTTTTGCTAAAGGCATATTAGAGATAACCCATTTCTATCTGTTTGCCTATACAGTACTGGAGATATTCTCTAACCTGCTCTTTTGATTTAAATACGGCTGAATGGCCATCGCATAAAATATCAGGGTTTAAATAAAATAAATAATCTATGGATTTAACCCATGCCTTTGGGTCACAATCGAATTCTTTTAAAAGGGGTGCGCCTATATCCTGGGCAAAAAGTATCCTTTCACCGTTTAAATCGAGATAAATAGATATGGAGCCCGGTGTGTGCCCTGGTGTATGAACGCATACAATCTCATAATCATTCATTATAAGGGCAACCTCTTCTCCATTTAATTTCTCGTCTATGAACAAAGGTTTGAAATCTACTTCAAAGCAGAATGCTGCAGTTAATCTCTGGTCTGCCTTCTCTACTATCCGTGCGTCCAATTCGTGCATGATAAGTGGTGTCCCGAATCTTTCTTTGAACAGATGGGCACCACCAACATGGTCGAAATGACAGTGGGTCAATATAATCATCCCGATATCATGGGGATTAAACCCGAGGTATTGGATATTCTGAATGGTTTTATCAAACCCAAAACCTGAGCCGCTATCTATAAGAATAGGCCCACCGAGATCTAAAAGGTATACGGCCCCATCTCTATAATCTGTTAAGTTTGGGCCAGCTACCATAAAAACCTTATCATTTACTTCTACTGGCTTCATGTTCCATCCTTTTTATGTGGTTGCTATAATACATTTAAGGTAACTACCTTCTACAAAAGAAACACCCTGCAAATGGTCTATGCCGTGGGTAAATGTTTCCAAAATTTTAAGATGTTTTTTTACCTTTCCTGCTGCCTCTACAAGAAGATATCTGAAATCTTCCATCTTAAGGTGTGCCGAACAGGAACAGGTAAGTAAAATACCATCTTCTTTCAGGCTTTTCAAGGCAAATTCATTAATAGTCTTATATCCTGTCTTTCCTTCATTAATCTTCTTTCTATCCTTTATGAATGCAGGCGGGTCAAGCACCAAAGCGTCAAATCTCTCTTTGTTTTCTTTAAGGTATTCCTTTACATCCATCTTCAAAAAGCTGCACTTGTTTATGTCAAAACCGTTTATCAACACGTTTTTTCTTGCAAGCTCAAGGGCATCTTCAGAGGTATCCACGTTTATTACCTTATTTGCCCCAGCGGCAAGGGCATAGATTGAAAAACCACCTGTGTAAGAAAAACAATTAAGCACCGATTTTCCCTTTACATATTTCATAAAGGCATGCCTTTTATCCCTTTGATCCAGGAAAAAACCCGTCTTCTGACCCTTTTTTACATCAACGAGAAATTTTAACCCGTTTTCTTTTATCTGGATTAAATCAGGTATGTCTCCAAATAAAGGTTTATTCGATGCAGAAAGGCCTTCTGATTTTCTTACAGACACATCAGATCTTTCATAAATACCTTTAGGTCTGATAACCTCTTCAAGGGATTTAACTATTTCGTCTTTCCATTTTTCCATGCCTTTTGTATGAATCTGCACCACAAGGTATGCATCGTATTTATCCACTATCAAACCTGGTAACAGGTCGTTTTCACCGTTTATTATACGAAAGGCGTTTGTTTCTGGGGTTTCGACAAATCTTTTTCTTATTTCATATGCCTTACGTATCCTCTTTTTAAAAAAATCCACATCCACTATTTCTCTTTCATCGTATCCCCATATGCGAGCCGTAATCAATGAATAAGAGTTAAAATATCCCAGACCGAGAAACCTTTTTTCTTCATCGTAAAACCTAACAGGTTCACCAGGTGTTAACCCTTCAGGGATGTTTACTATTGCCCTGGAAAACACCCACGGATGAAAATTCAAAATAGGCCCTGTTTTATTTTTTCTTACAGTGAGAGATTTGTATGCCTCCATATTATCCCGATTAATATAAAATAAAATCAGATTGAAATACAGGTATTTTGATGATTTTTAAAAATCAGATATGAATCTCTACTATGTCTTTGTCCTCAAGAATAAAGTCTTTGCTCACCATCATGCCCTCGAGCTTGCCTTTCCTCCATATCTTTGCATATTTCATCTTTTCCACAAAGTCTTTATGTATTTTCTCTGCGCAGTCCAGGATATTACTTCCTTTTTTCAACACAAAAGGGACATCAAGGTCGGGTTTTTTACCTGGAATCTTTGAATATATCCTTATGATTTGAAGGGCATCAAATATAACATCTTTTAGCTGATGGATGTTCACATCGTTTTTTGCCGAGACAGGAATAATTCTGTGCCTGTCTTTTACCTGTTTTTCAAATTCTTCGAGGTTTTTCGAGTATTCCACAAGATCAAGTTTGTTTACCACGACAAGTAACCGGCTTTCAGGTTTTTGAATATAAGGCAAATGGGGCTTTAATTCTTCCATAATCAATTCGTATTCCACATCTATGGCATCGGACAAGCCCATTGTCAACACTATGCAATCGGCTTTTCTCACCATGTTGCCAAACCACATGCCTGTATTGTCATCACCCAGTGCCGGTGTATCGATTAATTGAATCTGGATGTCTTCGTATCGCATCATCCTTTGTTGAAGTGCCCTTGTTGTATAGGGATAATCTGCAATTTCTAAAGGTTCACCGGTTAAGACAGAGACCAAAGATGATTTCCCTGCATTTGGAAAGCCAATAAAGATCACCTGTCCTGCACCATCTTTCTTTATATTATAAAGACTATCGGATCTTTTCTGAGCCTGGGGTTTTCTTTCTCTTTCTTCTTTTAATTTCGCTATCTTTGCCCTGAGTGACCCGATTAACTTATCCGTGCCTTTATGGTGGGGGATAATGGCAAGCATATTTTCGATGATGCTTATCTTTTCGTCGATGGTCTTTGCCTGCCTTAGTTTTTTTTCCTCTTCAAAGTAATCTGGTGGTAGGTTTGCCGGCATGGCATAAATTTTATTCAAAATTATTTCTGAACACAATGGAAAAATAAAGCAAACCATAGGTAGGTATAAACATACTTACCAGTTAAATAGTGGTGATAGGGCTAAAGGATGTGG
>CAZJOP010000176.1:0-3659 GCA_964547695.1 uncultured Syntrophorhabdaceae bacterium | reverse complement strand
GGTGCAGGTGTTGTAACAGAGATCATAGAGTAGAAGGGGATGGAAGATGAGGCAAAAAATCAGGATATGCCTGAAAGCCTTTGATCATAGACTGCTTGATCAATCGGTTAAAGAGATAGTGGATGCGGCACGAAAGACTGGTGCCCAGGTGGTGGGCCCTGTGCCATTACCTACAAAAATTCAAAAGTTTTGTGTTTTAAGGTCACCCCATATTGATAAAAAGTCAAGGGAACAGTTTGAGATAAGGACCCATAAGAGGCTTATTGATATATTCGAGCCAACACAGCAGACCGTGGATGCATTAATGAAACTTGAGCTTGCTGCAGGGGTTGACGTGGAGATAAAATCTTGAGGTGTGTGAAGATGGCAAAAGCAGACCTGCTAAACATTAATGCAGAAAAGATTGGTGAGATAGAGATAAAGGATGAGATCTTTAACTGTGAGATAAAACCCCATCTCATCCATGATGTCATAAAGATGCAGCTTGCAAATAGAAGAAGGGGAACGGCATCTACTAAAACGAGAAGTGAAGTAAAAGGTAGTAACAGAAAACCATACAGACAAAAGGGGACAGGCAGGGCAAGGCTGGGCACATATAAGTCACCACTCATGGTAGGCGGTGGCGTTATATTTGGTCCACATCCAAGAGACTATTCTTATAGCCTGCCAAAAAAGGTAAAGAAGGCCGCATTGAGATCAGCCCTCACTGTACGCTTTACCGGTTCAAATATGATTGTCCTTGATAAACTTGAACTGGATAAGATAAGCACAAAGACATTCAGTGGTATTATGAAGGCACTTAATTTGACAAAGCCTTTGTTTGTTATTTCAAATAAAGATGAGGTTGTGGAAAAATCGGCAAGAAACATACCTTATACAAAAATACTCAGGACAGAAGGGTTAAATGTTTATGATATCATTAGACATGACCAGCTGATTTTTACCCTTGATTCCCTTCGTAAGATAGAAGAGGTGCTTGCGCCATGAACGAATATGATATAATTTTAAGACCTATTATTACAGAGAAGAGCACTTTTTTGAAAGAGACTGGTAATCAATATGTTTTTGAGGTGCATAGAGACGCAAATAAGATAGAGATTAAAAAGGCTGTGGAAAAACTTTTTAAGGTGAAGGTGCTTTCTGTTCAGGTGATTATGATGGAGGGAAAGAAAAAGAGACTGGGAAGATTTTTAGGAAAAAGGTCTGACTGGAAGAAGGCAATCGTTAAGCTCAGTCCAAAGGATAAAATACCAATTTTTGAAGGTGCATAATGGGAGTAAGAGAATATAAACCAACATCTCCTGGCAGGAGATTCATGAGTGTCCTTACCTATGATGAGATTACAAAAAAAGAGCCTGAGAAATCCCTTGTAGTAAAATTAAAAAAGACCGGTGGCAGAAATCACTCTGGAAGGATTACAACAAGGCACATAGGCGGTGGACACAAAAGAAAATATAGAATCATCGATTTTAAAAGAGACAAATTCGAAATACCTGGCAAGGTCCATAGCATCGAATACGACCCCAACAGATCCGCTAACATTGCCTTAATCAATTATTTAGACGGTGAAAAGAGATACATCCTTGCGCCACTCGGTCTTAAAGTAGGGGATACGGTGATTTCCAGTAAAAAACCGGACACAGAGATAAAAGAAGGAAATGCCATGCCCTTAAAGTATATACCCCTTGGAACCTTTATACACAACGTAGAATTAAAACCAGGCAAGGGCGGTCAGATTGCGAGAAGTGCAGGAAACTATTCTCAGCTCATTGCAAAAGAGGGAGATTATGGTCATGTGAGGCTGCCTTCAGGAGAGGTGAGACTCATTCATCTGTCCTGCATGGCCACCATAGGTCAGGTGGGCAATATTGAACACGAGAATGTATCTATAGGAAAGGCAGGAAGAAGCAGATGGCTCGGCATCCGTCCTACTGTGAGAGGGACGGCAATGAACCCCGTTGATCATCCCTTAGGGGGCGGCGAAGGTCGTTCAAAAGGCGGTAGACACCCCTGTTCACCCTGGGGACAGCTGGCAAAAGGTTTGAAGACAAGAAAGAATAAGAGAACTGAAAAGTTTATAATAAAACATAGAGATTAGGAGGGATAAGTGGCAAGGTCTTTAAAAAAAGGACCATATGTGGATGAAAAGCTTTTAAAAAAGGTACTTGAAGTGAAAAGTTCTAAGGCCTCCAGGGTTATAAAGACATGGTCAAGAAGGTCAACCATTATCCCTGACTTTATTGGATTGACCTTTGCAGTGCATAATGGTAAGAAGTTTATCCCTGTTTTTGTCACCGAGGAGATGGTTGGTCATAAATTAGGTGAATTTTCACCTACACGAACCTTTCACAGTCATGCCGGTGACAGAAAGGCAAAGGTTGCGAAAAGGAAGGATTAAAAATGGAAATCAAGGCCAAAACAAAAATGATTAGAATATCACCCACAAAGGTCAGAATAGTGGCAGAACAGATAAAAAAGAAAAATGTTAATGAGGCAATGGGAATGCTCACATTTATGCCTCAAAAGGCATCTTATATACTGAAAAAGCTGTTAAACAGTGCCATAGCCAATGCAAAACAGAAAAAATACATTGATATAGACAATCTCTATGTTAAAAATATCCTCGTAGATGAGGGACCTACTTTAAAGAGATTTTTGCCAAGGGCTATGGGCAGGGCAACAAGGATAAGAAAGAGGATGAGCCACATAACAATGATATTAGATGAATCATAATATTGGAGGTTAAATGGGTCAGAAGACAAATCCATTAGGTTTCAGACTCGGGATAATAAAAACATGGGATTCAAGGTGGTTTGCGTCTAAGAATTATGCAAAATTCCTCCTTGAAGACATGGCAATAAAGAAATACCTTAAGAACAAACTCTATCAGGCAGGTATATCAAAGATTGAGATAGAGAGGGCCGCAAATAAAGACAAGAGGGTGAAGATAAATATACACACATCGAGGCCAGGTCTTGTAATAGGAAGAAAGGGTTCAGAGGTAGACAGTTTAAAGAGAGAGATTCAGGCAATGACCGACAAAGAGGTCATACTGAACATAACAGAGGTAAAAAGACCTGAGATAGATGCCCAGCTTGTAGCAGAAAACGTAGCCCTGCAGATTGAAAGAAGGGTCTCCTTTAGAAGGGCAATGAAGAGGAATGTATCTCAGGCATTGAAATTCGGTGCCAAGGGCATAAAGGTTATGTGTTCTGGAAGGTTGGCCGGTGCAGAGATGGCAAGGACAGAGTGGTACAGGGAAGGCAGGGTTCCGCTTCAGACGATCAGGGCCGATATAGATTACGGTTTTGCTGTAGCCAGAACAAAATACGGTGTAATAGGCATAAAGGTCTGGATCTATAAAGGAGAAATTTTTCAGGAGATTATATAATGCTTGCGCCAAAAAGGGTTAAATACAGAAAACAACAAAAAGGTAGAATGAAGGGTGTTGCCTCAAGGGGCAATGAGATAAGCTTCGGCGACTTCGGCTTACAGGCTCTTGAATGCGGTATTCTTACTGCAAGGCAGATAGAGGCTGCCCGTATTGCACTAACAAGGTATGTCAGAAGGGCAGGGAAGGTATGGATAAGGGTATTTCCCGATAAACCCATTACAAAGAAACCGGCAGAGACAAGAATGGGAAAGGGAAAAGGGCCTAC
>CAZJOP010000175.1:0-3680 GCA_964547695.1 uncultured Syntrophorhabdaceae bacterium | reverse complement strand
GGAACCTCATTGGCCTTTCCGAGACCGTAACCAACCCTGCCGTTTCCGTCTCCCACCACAACGATGGCGCTGAAACTGAAACGACGGCCACCCTTAACCACCTTTGCAACTCGATTTATATACACGAGTCTATCTTGTAATTCTATGCCATCAAGCTCTAAACCCTTTTTCTCTATCAATATGGAACCTCCTTACTAAAATAAAAGCCCTGCTTCTCTTGCACCGTCACCGACAGCCTTTATTCTACCGTGGTATTTAAAACCATTTCTATCAAATACCACCTTCTTAATGCCCAATTCTAATGCCTTTTTTCCGATAAATTCGCCCACCTTTTTTGCAGCCTCTATGTTACCTCCAGATTTTATCTGCGCCTTAATCTCTTTATTGAGTGTAGAGACACCTGTTATGGTAATGCCTTTCTCATCATCCATCAATTGTGCATAAATGTGTTTCAGACTCTTATAAACACAAAGTCTGGGTTTTTCTTGAGTGCCAAAAACCTTTTTTCTAATCCTCTTTTTTCTTTTAAGCCTTGCCTCAACCTTTTCTTTTCTTAGCATCTCCTACCTCTTATTTGCCGCTTTTACCAGCCTTCTTTCTTAAGATTTCGCCGGCATATTTTATACCTTTGTTTTTGTAAACATCTGGTTTTCTAAGTGCCTTGATCTTGGCTGCCACTATTCCCACAAGTTCCTTATCTATACCCCTTATGGTGATAAGGGTCTGTTTTTCTACCTGGGCAGAAATGCCTTCAGGCAAAGGAAACCTGATGGGATGGGAATAACCGAGATAAAAAATGAGGTCATTTCCCTGCATCTCAGCCCTATATCCGATTCCAACGATTTCAAGCCTTTTTTCAAACCCCTTATCGATACCTTCTACCATGTTTGCAATAAGGGTTCTCATAAGACCATGATAACCTTTTGTCTTTTTGTCATCATCTGCCCTTTTTACATATACCACATTTCCATCTACCTCTACGGAAATGCCCTCCAAAATCTTTCTTTTCAAAGAACCTGACTTACCTGAAACTAATACCTCACCATCTTTAACCTCAAGTTTTACTGATTGTGGTAGAGTTATAGGTTTTCTTCCAATCCTTGACATATATCACCTCACCAGACCATAAGGAGAGGTTCCCCTCCAATGTTGTTTTTTCGAGCATTAAAGTCTGTCATAAGCCCCTTTGAAGTAGAAATGATTAACAGGCCGAGGTTATTATTTTTTACCTTCATTATATCTTTTGACTTTATGTATATCCTTCTTCCGGGCTTACTTATCTTTTTCAGTCCTGTAATTACACTGTTGTTGTTTTCGTCATAGTTTATATAGATCTTCAAAAATTTTTTTCTGTTTTCATCTACAAAGATTTTATAATTTCTTATGTAGCCTTCATCTTTTAGTATCTTTGAGATACTGTATTTCATATTCGAATAAGGAATGTCTACAAATTCGTGGCGTGCCATTATTGCATTCCTTATCCTTGTCAGCATATCTGCTATTGGATCAGTCACTGTCATCTATGCCCCCTTACCAGCTCGATTTTACAACCCCCGGGATTTCTCCCTTTAAGGCGTGGGTTCTAAAGCAAATCCTGCAAATCTGGAACTTTCTGAGAAATCCTCTCGGTCTACCACACAGTGCGCATCTGTTTCTAACCCTTATTTTAAACTTTGGGGTTCTCTTTGACTTTTCTATCATTGCCTTTCTTGCCATTTATTCCTCCGTCAGCTCCTGAAGGGCATACCCATAAGTTTTATAAGCTCGTAACCCTCTTCATCGGTTTTTGCCGTTGTCGTAATGGTAATATTCATACCCCGTATCTTATCGATTTTATCGTAGTCGATCTCTGGAAATATAATCTGTTCCCTCAATCCAAGGGTGTAGTTGCCTCTTCCGTCAAAAGATTTAGGTGACACCCCTTTGAAGTCTCTCACCCTCGGTAACACAATTGTTACAAGTTTATGGAGAAACTCATACATCCTTGCGCCCCTTAAGGTCACCATGACACCTATGGGCATCCCTGCCCTCAACTTAAAGGAGGCAATGGATTTTTTTGCCTTTGTTATAACAGGTTTCTGGCCTGTAATTGCCATAATGTCATTCGATGCACTGTCAAGGGTCTTAATATTCTGAATCGCCTCGCCCATACCAATGTTTACCACAACCTTTTCTATCTTTGGTACTTCCATTATGTTTTTATACTTGAACCTTCTCATCAAGGAAGGCACCACTTCTTTTTTGTAGAATTCCATATATTCTGTCTTCAAATATTTCCTCCTACTTATCTATTACTTCATTACACTTTTTGCAATATCTTACCTTTTTGCCGTCATCTAACAGCTTTTTTCCCACCCTTACAGGCTTTGAACATTTTTCGCAGTAAATCATTACATTTGAAACATGGATAGGGCTTTCCTTCTCCAGTATACCACCTTTTGTCTTCTGGCTTGGTTTTACGTGCCTCTTTACCATATTTACCTTTTCCACTATAATCCTGTCCCTCTTTTTCAATATCCTCAGAACTTTACCGGTCTTGCCCTTATCCTTACCTGTTGTTACCATTACAAGGTCATTTTTTCTTATATGATATTGCTTTTCTTCCATATATACCTCTAATCAGCTTAAAACTTCACCCATGAAGTATCTGAGCCTGTTTATTATACAACCTCCGGTGCAAGGGATACGATCTTCATAAACTTCTTTGCCCTTAATTCACGTGCCACAGGACCAAAGATCCTTGTCCCGATAGGTTCGTTATACTGGTTAATTATAACGGCAGAGTTATCATCGAATTTCACGTAAGAGCCGTCATACCTTTTAATCTCTTTTTTTGTTCTCACTATTACAGCCTTTACCACATCACCCTTTTTAACCTTAGAATTAGGTATCACCTCTTTCACAGAGGCGACGATGATGTCGCCCACTGTGCCGTATCTCTTGCGGGAACCGCCTAATACCCTAATACATCCGAGTTTTTTTGCACCTGAATTATCTGCCACCTCAAGTTTAGTCTTCTCTTGTATCATTTTCCATCACCTCTTCCTGAATTGGCATAGATTCTTCTCTTTTTATTATATTTTTAACAATCCATCTCTTTTCTTTGCTCAAAGGTCTTGATTCCATAATAACCACCTTATCTCCGACCCTGCAGTCATTACCTTCGTCGTGCGCCTTATATCTCTTTTTTATTTTTATGTATTTATGATATTTTGGGTGTTTGTGAAATTTTTCTACCTCCACCACAATGGTCTTATCCATTTTGTTACTTAAAACAATGCCTGTCATCTTTCTTTTATGGACTACCTTTTCCATGCCTACCTCTTGGACTCCTTTTCTCTCAAAACTGTCTCTATTCTTGCAATATCCCTTTTTAGAAGTCTCATCCTTGCAGTATTTTCCAGCTGTCCTGTGGAATGCTGGAACCTGAGGTTAAAAAGCTCTTCCTTTATATCCATCTTCTTTTTCAATAATTCTTCTTTTGTGAGTTCTTTTAATTCTTTTGCCTTCATTTTTCCTCACTTCTTGCCACAAATCTTGTTTCAATGGGTAATTTGTGTGATGCAATCCTTAGAGCCTCCCTTGCCTTATCTTCAGGGACACCCTTTATTTCATATATAATCTTTCCAGGTCTCACAACAGCCACCCAGCCTTCAGTAGGCCCTTTTCCCTTTCCCATT
>CAZJOP010000174.1:0-3682 GCA_964547695.1 uncultured Syntrophorhabdaceae bacterium | reverse complement strand
AAATAAATAAATATTATGGAGGAGTTATTATGCCCATATTTATCATCGCCGAAATAGGAATTAACCACAATGGAGACATTAACATTGCTAAAAAACTCATCGATGTGGCTAAAGATGCTGGTGCCGATGCGGTGAAGTTTCAGAAAAGAACCATAGACCTTGTCTATTCAAAGGAGTTCCTCGATTCTCCAAGAGAGAGCCCCTGGGGGAAGACCCAGCGTGCCCAGAAAGAGGGGCTTGAATTTGGCCTAAAAGAATATCAGGAGATAGATAGATACTGCAAAGAAAGAGGCATCGAATGGTTTGCCTCTGCCTGGGATTTAGAGAGTCTAAAATTTCTCAGGCAGTTTAACCTTAAATATAACAAGGTGGCATCTGCCATGATTGTATACGAAGAATTTTTAAAAGAGGTAGCAAAAGAGGGTAAGCATACATTCATATCAACTGGCATGTGCACTGTAAAGGACATAGATAAGGCCGTTGAGATATTTAGAGCTTACAACTGCCCCTTTGAACTCATGCACTGCGTCTCCACATATCCAATGGATGATGAGGATGCAAACTTAAGAAGAATAATCGCCCTCAGGGAAAGGTATAAGTGTAATGTGGGTTATAGTGGACACGAGGTGGGTCTTGCCGTATCCTATGCTGCTGCAGCCCTTGGCATCACATCCCTTGAAAGGCACATTACCCTTGACCGTGCCATGTATGGTTCTGACCAGGCGGCATCCGTTGAACCTGCTGGATTCAGGATGCTTGTAGGCGCCATAAGAAAGATAGAAAAGGCAATGGGCACAGGGGAAATCAATATGCAGCCAAAAGAGGTACCCATTGCTAAAAAACTGAGGTCCCATATACCCTTTGAGGCTCATGAATAATCAAATGAAGAAAATTGTAGCCATAATCCTTGCACGGGGCGGGTCAAAGGGCATACCAGATAAAAACATTATTGATTTTTGTGGAAAACCCCTTCTTGCATGGACCATAGAGCAGTTAAAAGGGGTGGAGAAGATACATTCTATCTGGGTGAGCTCGGATAGTGAAAGGATACTGAAAATAGGCAGTAAATACGGGGCAAATACAATTTTGAGACCAGAAGAGATATCAGGGGATAAGGCAACATCAGAATCAGGCTGGCTGCATGCATTATCTATTATAGAAGAAAAACTCGGGAATATTGATGTTGTTGTGGCACCACAGGTGACGTCACCTTTAAGAGTGCCTGAAGATGTAGAACGTGGGCTTTATTTATTCGAAACAGGCCATTATGATTCCATGTTTTCCTGTAGCATAGCAGAAGACCTGTTGTTCTGGGAAGAAAACGACAACGGGATGCTAAAAAGCGTCAATTATGATTACAATAACAGAGGTAGGAGACAGGACAGAAAGAAACAGTATATAGAAAATGGCTCCTTCTATATATTCAAGCCAGAGGTATTAAAAACTTACAACAACCGCTTGGGCGGAAGAATAGGTATGGTGGAAATGGAACTATGGAAGTTTTTTGAAATAGATACGATTCAGGACATAAAAATATGTGAAACATTAATGAAGGCATTTATATTAAATAACCAGAAAGGGAAATAAAAAAATGGATAAAAAAGGAAGGCTCGTCTGGTTTAACGGTGAATTTGTCCCTGAATCAGAGGCAAGGATATCAATTTACGATTCTGCCCTAATGTTCGGTGATATGATATTTGAGATGACGAGGTCTTTTAATAAAAAACAGTTCAAACTCAGAGAACACCTTGAACGTCTTTATGCATCCATAAAGTATCTCCGCATACCCATTTCCATGTCCATTGAAGAAATGGAAAGGCACTGCTATGAGACCATAGAGGCAAATGACCCTGTTTTTGAAAAAGATGATGAGCACAGGCTCATGATCGATGTGTCAAGGGGGATACTATCCATTTATCAGGGTGTGGTGGGTATTCATCATGGACCGAATATAATAATTGCCGACTTTCCGTTGAGATGGACTGTGGCAGGTATGGGGAAATTATACGATACAGGGATAAACGCAGTGATTACCTCTCAGAGGGCAATACCTGCATATCTTCTTGAACCAAAGGTCAAAAATCGTAGCAGGATCCATTACTTGATGGCAAATATAGAGGCGTCTTTGTTCGAAGGGGATAATAACTGGGCATTACTTCTTGACCCTGATGGCTTCATAGCCGAAGGGACGGGTGATAATTTTTTTATAGTCAAGGATAATGTGATCATTACCCCTGAAGGACGTAATATCTTAAGGGGCATAAGCAGGGCATATGTATTTGAACTTGCAAAGAAATTGAATATCCCCTGTATAGAAAAAAATATAGAAACCTATGATGTAATAACAGCAGATGAGGCATTCATGACAGGCACTCCTTTTTGTATATTACCTGTGTCTTCAATAAATAGCATACCTATAGGCAATGGGCCCATGGGCAAAATCACAAGAAGGCTACTTGATCTGTGGAGTGAAGAGGTAGGGGTTGACATAGTGGGACAGATTAAAAAATGGGATGCCGAAAGAGAGCAATCAACTCTGGCCGGACCATCGCCATATGCATTTAAACCAAAGAGAGGATAATGATGAGTAAATTTTTTAATGGTCTATACAGTGTCCATCTCGAGCTGACCAGCAGGTGCAATAAGAACTGCTGGATGTGCGGTAGAAGAAAGATAGACAGAGAATACCCGGAGATAGCCATGAACTACGGGGACATGGATTTTGAACTTGTAAAAACCATAGCAGAGCAATTACCGGAAGGTATTGTGGTTCAGTTCCACAATAACGGAGAGCCACTTCTTTATCCACGCTTCGGAGAGGCAGTTAGACTATTTGAAAGACAGATAAAGTGCGTTGATACCAATGCCAAATTGATTGTGGAAAAGGCAGATGAGATTATAGATAATCTCGATACCATAACGATATCGGTCATAGAAAATGATTCAGAAGGTGATGAGCAATACGAACTTGTAAGGAAATTTCTTGAGATAAAAGGTAGCAGAAAGCCAAATGTTATCTATCGCTGCCTGGGTAATGTGGATCTGGAGAGATGGAAGAAATTGAAAGGCATTATAGCCACAAGGATACTACATCATCCCCTGGGGAGTTTCAAATACCAGAAAAATCCCACAGTGCCTGAGATAGGAATTTGCCTTGAAATATTAAACCATATGGCTATAAGCAGAATCGGTGAAGTCTCGATCTGCGTCAGGTTTGACCCAAAACGACTCGGTGTCATAGGTGATGCAACAAAAACACCTCTTGTGGATATCTGGCACAGTGAGAAAAGAAAAGAATGGATAAGGCTTCATGTAGAAGGCAGAAGAGACAAAATTCCTCTATGTAGTTATTGTGATTTCTGGGGCGTGCCCACGGGGTTGTAGCATTTAATATATAAAATTATCTCAGCCAAATATATTAATACTTTAAAAAAACGTAGGAAAAGTTATTTATTGAAAGTGTAAATGAAACTTTTTTTTGTAGAGTACGACTATCAAATCGAAGACATTTTACATCGTTGCAATTCTCAGGATGGACAATGGATTGCTCTGGGGCCTTCGGCGATGTATGGTCTTGAAAAAAGAAATATTCAATATTCTATCCCAGAAGATTATTGCAGTAGTGAAGAAATTGAAAAATTATGTACATTATGCTTCGAAAGATTGGCCAAATTATGTATAA
>CAZJOP010000173.1:0-3698 GCA_964547695.1 uncultured Syntrophorhabdaceae bacterium | reverse complement strand
GAGAAAGGACATCATTGAAAGGGCAATAAAGGCAAACAGCTTTTTTGTGCATTTTGAAGACATAGAAAAGGCCATTGACATTGTAAACACCATAGCCCCGGAGCATATGGAGTTTATAGGCGACGAAGGCCTTTCAGAAAAGATACTGTATCCAGGTATCATATATATCGGAGAGATGACACCTGTTGCTATGGGTGATTATTATATAGGCACAAATCATATACTGCCTACAGCAGGTGCAGGCAGATTTACAGCAGGTTTATCTGTTGATACATTTAGAAAAAGAAGGGTTAAGGTCAAGATGGATGAAGTATTTTTTGAGAGGTTCGGGAAAAAGGCCGAAAGGCTTGCAAGGATAGAAGGACTTTTTGCCCACGCAGAAGCAATCAGGGCAAGAAAAGAGGTAAAAAGATGAAACTAAAACTCGGTTTACCAAAAGGAAGTTTACAGGAAACCACATTCAAACTATTTAAAAATGCAGGATATTCCATAAAGGTGCTCGAGAGGTCTTATGTCCCTGTTGTTGATGATCCCGAGATTGACTGTCTTCTAATAAGGGCACAGGAGATGGCACGATATGTGGAGCATGGAATTTTAGACATGGGTATAACAGGTTACGATTGGGTACTTGAACAGGATGCAAAGGTGGTGGAACTTATAAGATTGAAATATGGCAAGGTGGGTTTTAGGGGTGTGAAGTGGGTGGTGGCAGTGCCCAATGATTCACCTATTCAGACATTAGAGGATCTGGAGGGGAAAAAGATCGCCACAGAGCTTGTAGGCTTTACAAAGAGGTTTTTTAAGAAAAAAGGCATAAATGTTAATATAGAATTTTCATGGGGTGCCACAGAGGTAAAGCCACCACTTTTTGCCGATGCTATTGTGGAGGTAACAGAGACCGGGGCATCTTTAAGGGCAAATAACCTTAGAATCATAGAGACCATTCTCGAATCAGAGACAGTGCTCATAGCAAACAGAAATGCATGGCATGACCCCTGGAAGAAAAGAAAGATGGAAAACCTCACAATTCTCCTAAGGGGTGCCCTTATGGCTGAGGAGAAGGTGGGGCTTAAGATGAACCTGCCAAAGAATAAGATAGAGAAGGTTTCAAAGATACTTACCTCTTTACATACCCCCACCATATCAAACCTTGTGGATGAGGATTGGGTGGCCATGGAGGTAATAATCGATGAAAAGACAGTGAGAGACATAATCCCTGAACTTAAAAGGGCAGGAGCACAGGGTATCGTAGAGTATCCTTTAAACAAGGTGATACCCTGAAAAAGGGGGATAGCATGAAAAGAAAAGCAGACATTGAAAGAAAGACAAAGGAGACAGATATAAAGATAAGCTGGACAATTGATGGGACAGGAAAATCCATGATAAATACTCGAATACCATTTTTCGACCATATGCTTGAGCTATTTTCAAGGCACGGATTTTTCGACCTTGAGATAGATGCCACAGGGGACATAGAGGTTGATTATCACCACTTAGTTGAAGACATAGGGATTGCCATGGGCAGGGTATTAAAAGAGGCCCTTGGAGATTTTTCAGGTATAAAAAGATACGGCTATGCCGTTGTGCCTATGGATGAGGCATTGTGTTTGGTGGCAATCGATTTAAGCGGAAGGCCAAATTTTGTTTTTAAGGGAAATGTGAAAGGACAAACAGGTAAATTCGACGCGGCATTAATAAAGGAATTCTTTAAGGGTTTTGTAAATGAGGCAAAGGTGACGGTACATGTAAACCTGTTTTACGGCGATAACATCCACCATAAGGTTGAATCAATATTCAAGGCCTTTGGAAAGGCATTAAAAGAGGCCATAACAAAGGATAAGCACATCAAAGGCCCCCTTTCCACTAAGGGGGTAATTTAAAGGAGGTTGTCATGAAGACAGGTATTGTAAGAGAAGATATATACATGGAACATGTTATGGATTTTTATCACCCAGAGAGCCCTGAGAGGTTAAGGCGCATATATGCAATGCTTGAAGATTTGGGCTCAGAAAATATAGAACGCATTCCTGCAAGGGACGCAACCCACGAAGAGATCGCCTACGTGCACGATAAATCATACATTGAATCCATTTCTGCCACAAAAGGTAAAAGTGTAAGGCTTGACCCTGATACATCTACCTCTCCAAAGAGCTATGAGGCAGCCATTAAGGCAGCAGGAGGGTTGCTTAGCCTGATAGATGCCGTAATGGAGGGTAAGGTAGATAACGGATTTGCCCTTATTAGACCCCCGGGGCACCATGCAGAGAGAAACAGGGCCATGGGCTTCTGTCTTTTCAACAACATAGCCATAGGCGCCAGATACCTTGAAAATAGACACAATTTAAAGAGGATTGTTATCGTTGATTTTGACCTCCATCATGGAAACGGCACGCAGCATAGTTTTTACAGGGATGCAACGGTGCTTTATTTTTCCACACACCAGTATCCCTATTATCCAGGGACAGGGTGGATTGATGAGACCGGTGAAGGAGAAGGAAGGGGATATACGGTGAATGTGCCTTTCTCTTACGGGATGGATGACGATGACTATATGTATGCCTTTAAAGAGGTGCTTGTGCCCATTATTGAAATGTATAAACCTGAAATAATACTTGTTTCAGCTGGTTTTGATGCCCATTACGATGACCCTTTGGGGGGCATGAGGGTCACAGAAAAGGGTTATGCCATGATGACCCGCATCATGCTCAATATGGCAAAAAAATACTGTAACGGCCGAATCGTTTATGCCCTTGAGGGTGGCTATGGCTTGGATGGGCTAACAAACTCAGTAAAGGCAGTGGTTCAGGAATTAAGGGGCACCCCTGCCTTTGAAGAATATAAAACAGATGCCCCTTCCAGTGAGGCCGTAAAGATTGTGGAAAGGCTTAAAAACACATTAAGTCCTTACTGGGGCGTATTTTAGCCCTTCCAGATCATGTCTTTTAGTTCTTTTCCCACCTTGAAATAGGGGAGTCTTTTTGGGTGCACCTCAACAACCTCCCCTGTTTTTGGGTTTCTCCCCTTATATCCTTTGTAGTTTCTCACCGTGAAACTACCGAAACCCCTTATTTCAACCCTTTCGCCTTCTAATATGGCGGTTTTTATGGAATCTATAATGGTATCAACGGCTATTTTGGCAATCTTCTGGTTAAGCCCCAGATCTGTTGCAAGTTTGTTTACAATGTCCAGTTTGTTCATAAATCCCTCCTCATGCTGTCCTTTTCACTTTTATGTTTGAAACATAGATATTATCTATATTTTTACAAAATTACAAGAAAATTCATCACAATTATACTGCATAGCTGTGCAACCCAGAAAGGATAAAATTAACACCGAAATAGGTAAATATGACACTGAAAAAGCCTATTATAGAAATCACAGCCAGTCTGTTACCCCTCCATCCCTTTACAAACCTTGCATGAAGAAAAAGGGCATATATAATCCAGGTAATGAGAGACCATGTCTCCTTTGGGTCCCAGCTCCAGTATGAACCCCAGGCATAATGGGCCCATACAGCACCTGTTAGTATTCCTGCACTTAACATGGGAAACCCCACCATAACGCTTTTATAATTTATCTCCTCGAGGGTCTTTTTATCAGGCAGTATTGACCATTTGAACCTAACAAAATAGAGCATACCGCAGATAAAGGATATGACGAATGCGGCATAAGATAAAAAACAGGTTATCACATGTATA
>CAZJOP010000172.1:0-3723 GCA_964547695.1 uncultured Syntrophorhabdaceae bacterium | reverse complement strand
TTCGAACCCACGGTACCGGCTCAGCGGGACAGCCGATTTCGAGTCGGCCCCGTTATGGCCACTTCGGTACCTCTCCTCATCTTAAAAAAGCTCTTTAATATTTCTTCGCTTTGTGTTTTTAAAATACCACCTTTTACATCAACTTTGTGATTGAGTCCTATATTATTTATATCGATTAGAGAGCCGAATGCACCTGCCTTTTTGTCATAACAACCGAATATAACAGTTTTTATCCTTGCCTCAATTATGGCTCCTGCACACATGGTGCACGGTTCTTTTGAACAGACAAGTGTGCATCCTGTCAGTCTGAAGTTATTCAGTATCCTTGATGCCCCTTCAATTGCAAGGATTTCTGCATGGGCAGTAGGGGAATTTTTTTGCCTTGTCAGGTTATGGGAAGTAGAGATTATTTTGCCGTTTTTATCCACAATCAATGCCCCTACAGGCACCTCTTCTTCCTCAAAAGCGTACATGGCCTCCACAAGGCACAGCTCCATTAAGTACTCATAATCAAGCATAACCCCTATGACTCCTCAAATAATCTACCTATTCCAGAAAATAAAGGGTAGTTGGAATGCTTAATTTTGTCTTTCATTTTAATAATGTAGTGAGGTCTAATGTCATCCTTCCATCTCGGATAACCACCAACCCAGAGATATCTTATAAGTTTATGGAAACCATCCCTTGAAAACCTGTATCCATTGAATGAAATTGTCCATAAACCCTCATCTATAAAAATTTCTAAGCGTGAAGGATCTGCATATTTTTTCACAATATCTTCAATCAATGCCCTTGTTTTAAAACCATCAGGGTTTTGTTTAAATTTATCAGGCTCATGGGGAAAAGGGAAATGGCTGTAAACCTCACCTATAAAACCACGAAGGTCAATACCTGCTATGGCACCCATGAGATTGCCTATTTTATACGGTTCAATTATATAGCCCTCCCAAGTCTGTGACGGGAAACTGCCTGTTGGCAAATCTGTCAGTTCACATATACGGTCTGACGCATCACTGGCAAAAAAGAAACAGTTGTCGAGAAGGATCATATCTGTTTCAATGTTAAAAAACCCAAATGGAACCTCTCCATGACTTAAAGATTCAAAAAGCAAAGGCATTCCTTATTATAACAGCATGTGCATTATTATTACAAGACCATGCACCATCTTTTTTGTTGACAAAATGCAAATTATAGTATACAAATGTATATATGAAAGGATTAACGAAGATGCAGGGGCTTATTCTTGAATTTCTGAAAGGTCATATGGAAAGATACGGTTATCCGCCTACAATAAGGGAAATCGGTAATCATTTTGGCATCCTGTGGCCTGCGGCAAGACAACACCTCCGTGCCCTTGAAAAAAAAGGATTTATACGCATAAATCCATCAAAATCAAGGGGCATAGAGATAATGGGGTTAAAGGGAGGTCGAGAAAGGTTCATACCTGTGGCGGGCAGGATAACTGCAGGAGAGCCCGTACTTGCCATGGAAGAGATGGGTATGCACATCGTTGTTGATCCCCAGCTTTTTCCCCATACCGATACATTTGCGCTTAAAGTAAAGGGAGAGAGCATGAAAGAAGCGGGCATACTGGATGGTGACTTTGTGATTGTGAAAAAACAGAATACAGTTGAACACGGTGAGATAGGTGTAGTGCTTATAGGGGAAGAGGCAACGGTTAAAAGGGTGCTGTTTAGGGAAGGAAAAATAATCCTCAAACCTGAGAATATGACCATGTCACCTGTTTCTTATAACCCCGATGAGGTAACAATAGTTGGGAAGGTGATAGGGCTTATAAGAAGCAGGATTTAATGTATGTATGTAGGCCAGCTTGTTAAGGTTGTTGCCACCTTTGACCCTGCGTATAAGGTAAAGCCCTTTAAATTTAAGTGGGCAGGTAGAACTATCAGGGTGGCAGACATAACCTATACGTGGCGTTCAAAGGAGGGCAGAAAGGATATATACCATTTTGCCCTCACCGACGGTAGTGTGCTTTATGAACTGACCTATGATACAGAAACCTTACTCTGGAGGCTTGAAAACCTCGAGCCGGTAGATTGATTGAGATTGATCGATAGACTGATTAAGCCTTTCCAATGTCCTTATCTATTGATTTCCACAAGATTTCGTCCATTTCCGTATCGATAACATCTTCACCCTCGTGGATGAGAGACCTTATTCTCATGTCGTATGCACTTTCAAGCTGGGGAAGAAGCATTCTAAACTCCTGGGTCTTTTCTAACCTTTCGTCGATAATGTTTTTTTGTTCAAGGGCCCTTTCGAAATCTTTCCTGTCTACAGGGATATTATAAAGAATGTTCAATATTTCCATAAGCCGTATCTTGCCTATATAATCCTCATCGAGTATTACATACTGGGGGATGGAGACAATAAACACATTTACATCTATATTGGATTCAGCTGCATTTTTGGTAACCAGATTCACTATACTGGAGTTGCCCCTATAAACAATAGGTAATATGCCCAGGTTCTTCAGTGTATCTTTAATGTTTTCGCCCATACCATAACCACTTACAATCAAAGGCCTTGTATGGGGCACAGCGTCATACATGCTACCCACGAGGGTATATTTTTTTACATTTAATGCCTTAAATACTTTAAGCAAAGAATCTATATACAGCTCTGCATTCATATGGGGCTCCAGCATCCGTATGAGCACCAAATCTTTATCTTCATGTCTTTTTGCATAATAGATGGTGGTATTCGGTATAACCATTTCCCTTATGCCGTCTTCTTCTATGTGGATGGTAGGTCTATATCGGGTAAAATCAAAAAAGACCCCCGGTCTTGACAACCTTGCTATTTCCGTGGCGCCGAACCTGTCTCTTAATTCTTTTAAAACAAGGGTTCCCACGCTATTGACATCTACCCAGGGCCAGAGGGTAACAAACGCATAAGATGCATCTGTCTCAGGAAGGGGTCTATTAAATTTAAAACAGCCTATCCTCAAGTCTTCCTCCTTTATATTATTAAACAAACAAGCCGTTACCATATTACCATAAGATGTGTCGAGGATATACAAAAATGTTTAAAAAAACTTGTCTATATTACCTTTAATGTAGTAAAATAAAATCACCAAGTGTCTAATTTCACATAATCATATGACCTAAACTGGAAGTTCTAAATGGAACGTGTGGTCAAAAAAAATGTGAATTTTCAGACACTCATCGGCGATATTCAGCACCTCTTTTTTAAAATCATAGAAGGGTTTTATACGCTTTTCAAGAGATTTTTGATTCCTGCCTCTTTCGCCTTACAATATATTGCCGACAAAGCTATTGCCAGCAAGCCTAAATGCGCACCAGGCATAATTTTTAGATGTAAAAATTCCATTTTTCGTATTTGAAGGGAGGTGTTTATGGATTTCAAGGCCCAGATAAACCATCTTACTACACAGCAAATATTCAACATCATGAGCAACCTTCTTGACAAGATTTCCGATGAAAATTTCATCAGACTCACCTATTTGGCTGAAAAGATGACAAAACAACCGGATGTTATTGCAGGCATAGAAGGCATAAGAAACTATCTCAAAAATCCAAACCACCCTACAAGGAGACTCTTCCAGAGGGTTCTTGAACATCTGTCTTCAAGAAACAGACAGATTTTATTCAAATCATTGTTTTACAATGGGTGGTTTCTTGGTGGTAAAAAACGCGACACCTTCGAAGAAAAACACGGCTTTAGACCCCCCTTTGTCAT
>CAZJOP010000171.1:0-3762 GCA_964547695.1 uncultured Syntrophorhabdaceae bacterium | reverse complement strand
GTTGAGGTGCCTGTGCTCATAAATCTTGTTCATCTGTCTTTGTGGTTCAAAAGAAAGTATTTCCAGCACGCGGTTGAGACTCCGCTTGGAGTCTGGTATTATACACGTAAAAAGTAAAAATTTTATGCGGAGGTAAGATGGATAAAAAGAGGGTTTTATTTGTCTGTGTCCACAATAGCGCCAGAAGCCAGATGGCTGAGGCCCTGTTAAATCATCTTGCTGGCGATAGATTCGAGGCAGAAAGCGCCGGTCTTGAGCCAGGGGTTTTAAATCCCCTTGCCGTTTCTGTCATGAAAGAGATAGGCATAGATATCTCACAGAAAAAGACAAAAAGCGTCTTTGACCTATTCAAAAGGGGTGAGTTATTCTCCTATGTGATAACAGTCTGCGATGCAGCAAGCGCTGAGGCCTGCCCCGTCTTTCCAGGGCTTATTACAAAGACCATCCACTGGAGCTTTGAAGACCCTTCTAATTTTGACGGCACATATGAGGAAAGACTTGAAAAAACAAGAAAAGTAAGGGATGCTATAAGAAAAAAGATAGAAGAGTGGATTTCAGAAGTTAATGGCTGAAAATTAAATTAAATAATAATGGGCGCGCAAGAAATATATAGAATTGCACAATACATCCGTTCAATGAAATACATCATTACCATTGCCCTTGCCTTAGTTGCCATTGGCATCGAGTATCTCTATACCATATGTGATACTGCCTGTTCATATCTTAAAGGCGATGTATTTGGCATAGAATTGCAATATATAGGTATTGGATATATGGTAGCCATCATTGTGCTTTGCCTTTTGAAAATGGATACTCTTTTGATTATTCTACTTTCTGCCGGATTTGGAATAGAGTTATATCTTATAGGATTTCAACTATGGTATAACACCTATTGCCCATATTGCCTGGCCTTTGGAGGTATGCTTATGTTACAATTTTTTGTGCATCTAAACTGGAAAAGGAAAAGATTGATTGTTGCGTGTATGATTTTTGCCCTCATTTTATTCTCCCTTGTATTTAAAGGCACTGCAACACCTGTATATGCAGAAGAGTCACCTATCTCTACCTTCGGCAAAGGGGCTATAGTGGTGAGGCTTTATACAGATTATTTCTGCCCGCCCTGCAAAAAGATGGAACCATCCATAGAACCTGTTATCACCGAGCTCATCAAGGACAATACCATTACATTTACCTTTATAGATACGCCCTTTTACAAATTATCCTCTCTATATGCCAGATACTTCTTATACGGACTTAATGAAAAGAAAACCTTAGAGCATGCCCTAACAATAAGGAATGTCCTTATCGAGGCCTCTGACCAGAAGATAGATAAACCGGAAAAACTGGAGGCATATCTCAATGCAAAGGGAATAAAGATAAAACCCTATGATACAAGACCTACATTTGAACTTTTTACCAGGTTTTTAAAGGATGACAAAATAAATGCAACACCCTCATGTGTCATTGAAAAAGAAGGTAAGAAAGAGACCTTTGTGGGCGGTGTGGAGATTGTTAAGGCACTTGAGAAGCTAAAGAAATGACAGGAAATTTGGGTAATGTTAATTAAAATCGATTGTTACCTCTCCTTAGGCTGCCCATCTGAAGAGGCCTTGAGAAAAAACATCAAAGAGGCCTTGGAAGAAGAGAACATTCAGGCTGAGCTTAATATATCGAGGATAGATGATATAAAGGCATCCCTTCTTGGCATAAAAGGCTCACCGTCGATATTTATAAATGGAAAGGAATTGCAACCCCAGGATATTCAGGGTTTTTCATGAAGGATGTTTGTAGATGAGTCGGGCAGGCTCACAGCTGTTCCGTCTGTCAATATTTTAAAAGAGGCAATAAGAAAGGAAAAGGAAAGAGACTATGGATAAAATTAAAATTGAGCTTTTTCGCTATGAAAAGGAAGGCAGCACCTGTTGCAGGTGCGGAGATAGCACAGAGGTTGTAAGAAAGGTTGTAAACGAGCTAAAATCAGTGGGTATGGATATAGAGTTAGAGGAAATCATAGTAGATGAAGACAGGATCGATATCTCAAATACCGTTAAGATAAACGGCAGGGATATCATGGATATTATGGAAGAAAAGATGAGAATCCTTACAGACTGCCCATCGTGTTCCGATTTGATAGGGAGAAAAACAGCATGCAATTCATACATATACAGGGGAAAGATTTACGAGAGCCTCCCCGAAACTATGCTAAAAGAGGCCATATACAGGCAGGTCTATAAATGAAATTAGATGGAGAAAAAAGACTTGCCATTACCTTCTTTGTAACTGTGTTTATCTTGATAGGTGAGCTTATTGGCGGTTATTTAAGCGGAAGCCTTGCACTTCTAAGTGATGCAGGACACATGGTTACAGATGTCCTTGCTATAGGCATGGGGTTTGTGGCTGCCCGCATAAGCAGAAGACCATCGGACAAAAAGGCAACCCTCGGATATCAGCGGGTAGGACTCCTTGCTGCTCTTATTAACGGTGTTAGCCTTCTTGTCATAGCAGTTTTAATATTTTATGAATCCTACGTAAGACTTATTTCACCGCCTGATATTGATTTACCTGTTATGCTCGCTATCGCCGTCTTTGGCCTCATAGGAAACCTCGTTATGGCCTTTATCCTCGGTCACAGTCATGAGGACTTAAATATAAAAAGCGTCTGGCTCCATGTCCTTGGTGATACACTGTCTTCTCTCGGGGTTATCATATCAGGTATAATCATCTATCTTACAAAATGGATATATGCTGATCCCATAGCAAGCGTTTTGATAGGCGGCATTATCATGTGGGGTGGCGTAAGGCTTGTCCGTGATACTGTCTCCATCTTTCTTAATTTGACACCAAAGGGCTTTGATGTGGAGGCACTTGTAAAAAAGATTACAGATATGCCCGATGTAATAAGCGTCCATCATGTCCATCTATTGCCTCAATCGCACAACAACATTGCCTTTACTGCCCATATCCTTGTCAATGACCAGACATTAAGTGAGGTTGAGGCAACAAAGAAGAGGATAGAAAAGCTTTTAACAGAAAATGGGATTAGCCACAGCACCCTCCAGATAGAATCAAGCGCCGCCACCTGCGATGATAATCTCTATTGTCATGTTGTTCATGGAGAACATGAAAAAGGTATAAACGGACACAACCACTGAATTGTTGTCTGGATAAATGGTTTAGGATTTAAAAAAGGGGGCATGGTTATGAAAATAAAAGAGGTTATCATCAAGCTTTCTTGTGAAGAACTATTACGGGTGAGAAGGATTCTCGTCGACGAAGACCCCAACGAGGCCATGCTTTTTATTAAGGAATGCCTTAAACCCCAAATCGATAATGCCACAAAAAAACATTGAGTGCCTGTATTTGAGGCTTCGTATAAGCCTCGTAAGTAGAACACCATCAAACCCACTAAAACCATTAATTGAATTTATATCTGAGATGGGTTGGTTATATTAAAACTTTTAGAAAAATGTTTGCTGCCTTGCATCTATGGCATTAATTTCCCTTGACAATTTGATTAAGAAGGATATATTTTAAATAAGTATTTGCTTAATTAAAATATGGAAAGACCTTTAGCCATATTCAAAGCCCTATCCGATGGAACAAGGTGGAAGATAATAGAACTCTTGCTCAGCTACGACCTGTGTGTAGGTGGGATTGCATCAAGGCTTGGTATTTCAAGTGCAGCTGTCTCCCAGCACATACAGATTTTAAGAAAGGCAGGTATTGTAAAAGGAGAAAAGAAGGGATACTGGACGCACTATA
>CAZJOP010000170.1:0-3799 GCA_964547695.1 uncultured Syntrophorhabdaceae bacterium | reverse complement strand
CAGTGATAACAGAACAGGCAAGAGAGCACAATATAGCCATTGTCTATACAAATATGGTAGGCGGGCAGGATGAGCTTGTCTTTGATGGTGGTAGTATGGTAGTGGACAGGGATGGTTTTGTAATGGCAAGGGCAAATCAGTTTAAAGAAGAGTTCTATGTTTATGACATACCCCTAACCTATCTCACAAAGACAGAGGATACCCAACAGAAAAAAGTTAGACAGTGGTCCCACAGGATAATTAAGATTGCAGATGCAATACCTGTAAAAGATAGGCCTGAGATTGATTTATTACCTTTTACACCCCTTGATCCTGAAGAGGAGATATACAATGCCCTTATCCTTGGTCTTTATGACTATGTAAATAAGAATGGTTTTAGCAAGGTGGTTATGGGATTAAGCGGCGGCATTGATTCATCCCTTGTATGTGCCATTGCATGTGATGCTATAGGCAGTGAAAATGTAATAGGGATATTTATGCCATCTCGCTATACATCCCTTGAGTCAAGGGAAGATGCGTATGGGCTTGCAAAAAACTTAAATGTCAAATTATACGAAGTGCCCATTGACTCTATCTTCAGTTCATATCTCACCACCTTAAACCCTTATTTTAAAGACCTGAAAGAGGACATAACTGAAGAGAATATCCAGGCAAGGATAAGGGGGAATATTGTAATGGCCTTTTCCAATAAATTCGGCTGGCTTGTTTTAACTACAGGAAACAAGTCAGAGATGAGTGTTGGATATGCCACCCTTTATGGGGATATGGCCGGAGGGTTTGCCGTGATAAAAGATGTGCCTAAAACCCTTGTCTATAAGCTCGCTCGCTACAGAAATTCCAGGGGAATTGTGATACCAGAAAGGGTCCTTGTAAAGGAGCCGACAGCAGAGCTCAAACCCAACCAGAAAGATGTGGATACACTACCGCCCTATGATGTGCTCGATGCCATACTCAAGGCATACATAGAAGAGGATAAAGAAATAGATGAGATTGTGTCCATGGGTCTCGATGCAAATACAGTAAAAAAGGTGCTCCGCATGGTAGATTTAAATGAATATAAAAGGCGACAGGCACCACCTGGTATAAAGATTACGCCCAAGGCATTCGGAAAAGACCGCAGAGTGCCCATTACGAATAGGTTTGGATATAAATAAGCGCCATTACCATAACCGCATTTCGTTTTATTTTTTTAAGATTGTCCACAGCCCACCCTCTGTTGATATCTCAATCCTATCTTTTAATTTTTCCTGTGTTATACCCTCTTTAAGTTTTTCTAAGGAAATATCTATTTTACCTGCAATAAGATTCAGCTCTTTTGAGCGTTTACCGATTTTTCTGATCAATGTATCAGGTGTATATTTTCCAAACCCTCCACCCACAATGGCAACACCACCTCCTTTTAGCATATTATAAATTGCATTAAAATCTACCTGAAATAGATGGGGGAAGAAAAAGGCACCTCTGAACAAAATAAGGTCAAAGATATTATCCTTAAAGCAGGAAAATCTGTCCAATTCTACAATGATTATATCGTTATCGTAAACGCCCAGATTATAAGCCTCTTGCCTGTAGATTTGACTTGCGCCCTTTGGGAATGCGGCAATTACATAATTATCCCCTATCTTTTCTTCCTTTAAAGAAAAGATAGGGCCGCAAAATGGACCAATTTCGGCAATCAAGCCACCTGTTCTTCTGAATATCTCTTTTACATAACGGGCAAAATAAGGAAAAACAGGTTTCCATAGCACATAGAGTTCTCTTATGACCGAAAGGTCTACACGTGCCATTTTTTATCCTTTCATTCTCTGGGATATTCCAAAAAGCATTACAATGAATATGAATAAGGTCACTGGCCAGATGGGATGGATTACCCTTTGATAACCTGAGATAAAGACAAAAATTAAAATCAATAAAGTGCCTGTCAGGGAGATAAAGGCATAGGTGCTTTTTATGCCTTTAAATAACCAACCGGCAAAAACAATGTAGACAATGGCACTTAATAAAACTGCAATCCATGTAACCTCCCTTAGAATCTCCTTTACGAAAAAGCCAAGCCCAAAAGATATGGCACCTATCATTAAGGTTGTTATCCTCGATAGCATTAAAAGTCTTCTGTCGTTATTAATATTTAAAATGGGGGCAATGTAGCCTTTTACAGTAAGGGTTGTGGCACCCATTAAAAAAGGTGAGCCTGAACTCATAAGGGGTGCCCACATACTTATCAAAAAAAATACGGCAATATATGGAGGAACAATATTTAATAAAACAGGAAGGGCAGATATGGAAGGTATATGGGGAAACAGCTTTTTAGCCACAATACCGCACAGGGCAGCCATAACAACCACAGGAATGGCTATTAAATTTCCCAGGATAATCCCCTTTTTACCATCCCTTAATGTTTTTGCAGAAGAAGCTGTATTTATTACTGGCTGGGCAAGCACCCCTAATGTAAAATTTATATAAGCCCAGCTTAACGCCTGGATTGCGCCCAGATCACCAAAAGGCCTAAAATGGTCTACCGTAGACAATAAGACATGAAAATTGAATATCACGTAGATACCACCCAAAAATATACCGAACACTATTGCACAGATATGGATTAGATTTGTATACGCCGTTGCAACAAAACCACCGAGCACGTTATACAGCGTAAAAACCACTGCTGTTATGAGCATCCCCATTGTAAATGTAATCTTTCCTTTTAAGATTACCGATAATATGGCACCGCCCCCTACAATCTGCATGGTCACCACCCATATGGAGAATATTAACTGAAAAATGCCTGCAAGCCTTGCTGTTTTTCTGTCATAGAGGCTTCCTACCACATCGAGAATAGAATAAGTTTTTCTGTCTTTCATGATTTTATCCAGTAAAAAGGCAGTGACTATCATGGCAACCCATATGCCCAACTGAAACCAGAGGGCACTAATTCCGTGAATATATGCACCCTGGGCCATGCCCACAATGGACACACCACCTATCCATGTGCCTGCAATGAGCACAGATATAAAAGGCACAGAAAGCCCCCGTGATGCAACAAGATATGCCTCTGATGAAGAGGACCTGCGAGTAACATAGAGACCTGTTACCCATAAAATACAGATGTATGCAAAGATAAAAATCAGATATATGCCCTGCATCTATCTTCTACTGAAAAAGCTATCGAGCCTCTCCTTGAATAAAGGTCTGCCTGCAAGCTCTGAAATAAATGTCTTTTCCAGATCAAGATGGGCTTCAAGGTTAAAGTAATAAGAGTGATTAACAAGGTCTTTAAATTGCTTTATAGTCTCCATCGGAAGAGACCTTAACTCTTTAATAAGCGACTCAAGTGTATTTTCAAGGTCTTTTTCATCGCACACCATATTTACAAGACCTAAGTTTTTTGCCTCTTCCATATCTATGTTTCTTGATAATAGATAAAGTTCGTTAAATTTCTTTGCACCGATTAACCTCGGAATGGTTAAACTCCCACCACCGTCAGGGGTAAGCCCAATCCTTCTATACCCCATATTCATAATAGAATGTTTTGTTGCCAAGGTTAAATCGCATGCAACGGCAAGCCCAAAACCTGCACCCACTGCCACACCTTCAACAACGGAAATTACAATGGCACCCATTTTTCTTATCTTTTTTATGCTTTTATGAAGCATATCCGCCATGGCATCTATTCTTATGTTTGTGTCTTCAGCTTCTCTAAATTCCACAATGTCTCCGCCGGCACAGAATGCACCCCCTGCGCCCCTTGTCACAACAATATCTGCTGCCATTTTTTCTGCCTTTTCAAGGGTCTTATACAGTG
>CAZJOP010000169.1:0-3821 GCA_964547695.1 uncultured Syntrophorhabdaceae bacterium | reverse complement strand
ATTTTGCATTACCGAATCAGCTCTTATAGTTCTTTCTTCTTTGGTATTTATAATATTAAAGTATGCCGGGGTGATATTGAACAACGCTCCCATTATAGCCAGGATCGTGTTTTTCCTTTTTTTGTTTATAACAGGGTTGTGCACAGGCTTTGAATTTCCAACAGGCAGCCGCCTATACGGCATGAACATAAACGGCAAAAAGGAAAAAAGCGTGGCAAACATCGTTGGTCACCTATACAGCGTTGACCTTATAGGTGGATGTATTGGAGGCTTTTTTGGTGGCATTGTATTATCCATCGTCGGCATCCTCGAGGCATGTGTGATCCTTGCAATATTAAAGATAGGCAGTCTTCTCCTGTTATTGACATATAAGAAAAAAGTAGTATTATCTCATTGATGGATTTATTTCTCTTAAATAGAAGGGATTTTTTAAAGATTGCAATCCTTACCCCTTTAGCCCTTAAGCTTGAGGCTAAAGAGCATATTTTTGACAAAGACAATGGGTTAAAAGAGGCATATTATTACGTCCAGTTCGATAAAAAAAGGCAAATAGTGTTGTGTAATCTATGTCCCAGGGGATGCATAATAGAAGAGGGTGAAAAGGGGTTTTGCAGGGCGAGAAAAAATATAAAAGGCAAGCTCTATTCCCTTGGATATTCAAAACCCTGTGCAGTGCATGTGGACCCTATTGAAAAAAAACCCTTTTTTAACGTCCTGCCCAGGACGTTGAGTTTCTCCATTGCAAGTGCAGGATGCAATCTGAGATGCCGCTACTGCCAGAACTGGCAGATATCCCAGGTCTCTCCTGAAGAAACAGTCAACGAAGACTTACCCCCTGAAAAGGTAGTGGAGCTTGCCTTAAAGAGCGGTTCAAAAAGCATTGCCTATACGTATACGGAGCCTACGAATTTTTTCGAATACATGCTCGATACGGCAAAGATTGCTAAGAAAAGAAATTTATTAAACATAGCCCATTCCAATGGTTTTATAAACCCTGAACCATTACGAGAACTATGCAAATATCTCGATGCAGTAAACATTGATTTAAAGGGTTTTAATACCTCTTTCTATAGAAGGTATTGTGAGGCAGAACTTGCCCCTGTCCTTGAAACTTTAAAGACATTAAAAAGATCAGGGGTATGGGTGGAGATAACAAACCTTGTTATAGGCGGTCACAATGATGAGCCTGAAATGATAGAAAAGATGTGTGAATGGATAAAAAAAGAATTGGGTATTGATGTGCCTATACATTTTTCCCGGTTTTTCCCCATGTACAGAATGAGAAATATTGCACCTACACCGGTTAGTGCCTTAGAAAGGGCAAAGGATATAGCCCAGAAGATGGGTCTTAAATATGTCTATATCGGCAACGTCCCGAGTCATTCAGGAGAAAATACGTATTGCCCGACATGTAAAAAAGCAGTAATAAAAAGGGTGGGTTACACTATACTGGAGATTAACATTAAAAAAGGAAGATGCAAGTATTGCGGTGAAAGGATAGACGGTATATGGGAGGTATAAAGGGATTAAAGGACTTCATAAAATCCATGGGTCTCAGGAGTTTTTTTTATTTTTTTCTGATTTTTCTTATCTTCTCTGGCAATCTATGCGATGTATATGGTCAGGCCATTAAAGAACCTGTGTTTGCAGGTCTTTTTTATCCTGGAGAAAAAAACGAACTGGAAAGACAGATCCTTTATTACTTAAACAATGCGGAGAAAAAACGGGTTAGGATAAAGCAACACATATTTGGCCTCATATCTCCCCATGCAGGTTATGAGTATTCAGGTAGTGTGGCTGCATACGGTTTCAGTCAGGTTAAAGGTAGGGCATACAAGACGGTAATCATCATAGGCACAAGCCACAGGGTGCCTTTCAGGGGCATATCCATATATCCCGGGGGTCAGTGGAAGACACCTCTTGGAACAATACCTGTTGATGGTGAATTTTCTAAGGCACTCATGAAAGAGTGCCCACAGCTTAAGACATATCCTCTACCTTTTGCAAATGAGCATTCTATTGAGGTTCAATTGCCTTTTCTTCAGATGGTGTTGAAGGATTTCAAAATAGTCCCCCTTATAACAGGAGGCATGGATAAAAAAGACTATGTGGAATATGTGGATGCCCTTATGAGACTGGTGAAAAAAAATCCAAGGGATATTCTAATTGTAGCATCTACGGATATGTCCCATTACCATGATTACAATACTGCAAAAACTATAGACGCATTGACCTTAAGACATATGGAAGACATGGATGCAGAGGGGCTAATAAGAGACTTAGATGGAGGAAAATGTGAACTATGCGGGCCTCATGGCGCTATAATGCTTATTATGATGGGAAAACGCTTAAATGGGGCTGTAAAATTGTTGCAGTATGCAAATTCAGGGGATGTAACAGGGAATAAATCTCATGTGGTGGGTTATAGTGCCCTTGCCTTTTTTTATAAAGACGATAAAAAGGCTATAAATTATGATGAAATAAAGAAAGAAACATCAAAGGCAGAACTCACAAGAAATGAAAAAAGGCTTCTACTGGAAATAGCCAGAAAAACCCTTGAAGAATATGTAACAGAAGAAAAGATCCCTGATTTTGATATAAAAGACAAAAGACTTTTAGAAAAAAGGGGTGTGTTTGTTACGCTTAAGAAAAATGGAGCATTAAGGGGGTGCATTGGTTATATAGATGCTGTTTTACCCTTATACAGGGCGGTAGTTGACATGACCGTTGCAGCATCTTCACGGGATATGAGATTCCTCCCTGTCCATAAAGGAGAGCTAAAAGATATAAAGATTGAGATTTCTGTATTATCACCCCTCAGGCGTATAAATAACATAGAAGAGATAGAGGTAGGAAAACATGGCCTTTTTTTAAAAAGAGGTAATTATTCAGGTTTGCTTTTACCTCAGGTTGCAGTGGAATATGGTTGGGACAGGGAAGAATTCTTGAAACAGACATGCATCAAGGCAGGCCTTTATAGAGACGCATGGAAAGAAAAACAGACAGAAATCTATATCTTTTCCTGTCAGATCTTTTCAGAGTAGATGTAATGAATAAAGATCGTAAAAACCTGAGGGATTCATGCACAAAAAAGATCTCTGAAAGTGTCTATTTAATCGGTTTCGGGCACAAACAGTTGAACGGGCTATTTTTTCTTTTTTGCAAAGAATGGTTACCAAAAATGTTAAATGTCTCTCAAAATGAATTTTTAGTTTTCAGAGACTCCAGAAGGCATCTTGACAGACATTGAAGACATTTTATATGTATTAGAAAGGTTAAAAATGATCCCCATTAAACACTTCAGGCTCAGCCAGTATAGATTTACCTTTACCCCGGAAGATATAATCCTCATGCCAAAAAACAATAAAGGGAACATAATAAGGGGAGCATTCGGTGCAACCTTAAAAAAGTTGATTTGCATCAATCAATCATCAGAAGATTGTGCAGCCTGTAGTAGAAAATCCACCTGCCCCTTCCAGTTGATATTTAAGCCCGTGGGTCTTGTGGATCAGAAAAGACTGAAAGATGTGCCCAGGGGTTTTATTATTAATCCACCCATTGATTCAGAGACTATCTACACGCCTGAAAGACCTTTTGTTTTTGACATGATACTTGTGGGAAAATTGTTAAATTGCATCCCCTGGATTGTGGTGCCTTTCAATGAACTTGGCAGGTATGGTATAGGTAAAAATAGAGGTAGATTTAAGTTAAACGGGATTGATTTGATAACAGATGATGCGGTTATCCCCCTTTACAATCCAGAAAACTCTTTATTTACAAATTATCAACAACAAATTACAGGCGAGGCAATCCTTCAAAAA
>CAZJOP010000168.1:0-3873 GCA_964547695.1 uncultured Syntrophorhabdaceae bacterium | reverse complement strand
TGGCATCGTTGGAGGATTCTATCAGGGTGCGGTAGCGCTCTTCGCTTAGTTTGAGAGAAAGCTCTGCCTTCTTTCTCTCTGTAATATCCCTTACCCATACATGTATAATTGGTTGATTTTCTATTGCTATAGCATGGGCATATATTTCAGCATCAAATGTTGTTCCGTCTTTACGCAAGACCTTTATCTCATATCGCTCAGGAGGCTTCTCTCCCTGCATCCTTTTGTGCGCCCGCGTAGATACCACATTACGGTAATCGGGGTGCGTAATAATTGTATCCGATAAGCCTATGAGTTCACCGTATTTATATCCCAGCATCTCGTGAAGGCGCCGGTTGGCAAAGGTAATCCTTGAGGTGTTGTGTATAAATATGCCGTCAAAACTTTCCTCCACAAGGCTCTCGTAAAGCGCCCAGCTTTCCTTTAGGGCATGTTCAGTGTTTTTCTGCTCTGTTATATCCTCATAAACAGCCACGGTCTCTTTTTCTTTAAAGCTATTCCCTATCGCAGCCGCGCTTACCTTGCAGAATATGTCTTTACCGTCTTTTTTCCTGCATATAAAATCGCCTATAGAGACCCTTTCCTTTTCAAGGCCAGGGTAAAACATATCTTCTATATTTTTATAATCCTCGTCGCTTCTGTATAAAATCCTTGTGCTTTTACCAATTAGCTCTTCCGGTGCATAGCCGAATACATTTCTCACCCCATCATTCGCAAAGGTTATTATGCGGTTTTTTAGACCCAGCACTGCATGGGGTATGGCCTTTAAGATAGAGGATTCGAGTTCCTGGAGGCGTTTTATACCCTCCTCTACCTCTTTTCTTTTTGTGATGTCCTCTACATAACCGGTATAATAAAGAACCCTTCCGTTCTCATCTCTTACTGCACGGGCATTCAGAGAAACCCACATATATGTACCGTCTTTCTTGTATTGAAGGGCTTCAAAGTCCTTTACCATATCCTTTTCTTTTAAAAGCCTTTTCCATGTGTCTATATCTTCAGGCTTTACAAAAAGTTGTTTAAAGATATCTGTTATTGCAGATTTCATCTCCTCGGGGGAAGAAAATCCATGCATGCGGGCAATGGCAGGATTAAGGCTTAAAAATCTACCCTCTGTAGAGACCTGAAACACACCCTCTAAGGCATTTTCAAATAGGGCCTTGTAGTTTTCTTCGCTCTCTTTTAACTGCCTTTCCATGCTTTTCAATGCTGTTATGTCTTGAAGGGAAACGATGCTTTTTTTTGTCCTTGGTATCATATTGATCTTGAGTAAGATATCATGGACTTGCCCGTATCTATCGATGAGCCTAAATTCATAATCCTTTGGTGGTGCATCGGGGTCGGTTCTTCTTAATATATGATATGCCTTCATTCTTTCAAGATCTTCTTTTACTACAAACTCTGTCCATTTCTTTTTGCCTTCTGCCTCTTCTCTGGTAAAACCTGCAAGCCTCGCTGCATTATCGTTTGCAAGGGATATGGTTGCATCCTCTTCGATGACGATCATGGCAGTGCCTGATGTTTCAAAAATGGTGCGGTACCAGGCCTCGGTCTCCATGATTTTTTCTTCACCACGTTTGTTTCTTTTTTTAACCAATCTTTTAGTTGATAGAGGGATAAATGTGCTTTTCTTTTGAGACGATGGCGATTGTTTTTTTGGTTTACTGGACATGGGATTAAAATATGTAGCTTATTAAAAATTGCCATAATTTATCCATATTTGTCAATAAATTCCATTAGTGCCCAAGAACATTTCTTGACTTAGAGACTTTTTTTATATAACATAACGGAGATTTCAGGAGGTGCGCTCATGGCTAAAAGAGTGTGTTTTATTATTTTTATTGCTTTTGTTGCCACCATTATACTGGCTATTGGCATGGCAACGGCACAGAAAAAACCTAATGAACCCCTTTCTATAAAATTAGAGGGAGGAAAGTTGCCTCCGGTAAACTTCTCTCATACCACCCATACTGATAAGGCAAAGGCAGAGTGTATCAAGTGCCACCATAAGGATAAAGATACCAACAGCCCAGAGCCTTGCATCAAATGCCATCTCATAAATGAGGTTAAGGATAATGCGCCAAAGGCAAAAGATGCATACCATAAAAACTGTATAGACTGTCATAAAGAAAGTGTGGCTAAAGGGACCTTAGCCCCTACAAAGTGCAATGAATGTCACAAAAAACAGTAATTGATTCTGAGGATCATCCCATTAAAGAAAAAAATACGATTGGAAGGCTACTTGGGTTTTTAGGCTCTGTAAAACTTACTGTATTTATTCTTTCTTTTATTGCAATTGCCTCTGTTTTAGGGACATTAATAAAACAGAATGCCCCGGCAGAAGAGTATATTTATACCTATCCAGAGACAATCATAAGGATTATTGATTTCTTTAAACTCTACGATGTCTACCATGCCCCGTGGTTTATAGGTGCCCTAATCGTATTTGCCATTAATCTCGTTTTATGCACATTTACAAGGCTTTTCATAAAAAGGTCTGTGTTCTATCTCCCTGATGAAAAAACCCTATCCAGTATGGAGATTAATTTCAAATTAAAAAAAGACGTTGAGGGGGATATCCTTTCCTTAATTAAAAAGAGGTTCAAAAAGAAGATTTATGAAGGTGAAGATGGCCTTATATTTGAAAAAAATCCTTTTAGCAGATACGGTGTGCCTTTAATACACATAAGCATTCTTTTCATCCTGATAGGCAGTCTTGTGGGATTGTTATGGGGGTATAGAGGTTTTTTGGTGCTTCACAAATCAGATATAAAAGAGAGATTTCTTTTAAGGGATAAAGAGCCAAAGGAGATGACCCTTGGCTTTGCTATCAGATGCAAAGATTTTAACATAAGTTTTTATCCAGATGGCTCCCCTAAGGACTATGTTACAACCGTTGAGGTAATAGAAAAAGGCAACATTGTCCTTGAGAGAGATATAAGGGTCAATAACCCCTTAAATTACAAGGGATTACATTTTTATCAATCAAGCTATGGTGTCTCGCCTCTATTTGTGTTTAAAATAGACGGCAAAGACATCAAATTAAAAGAGCATGACGAATACGAGGCAGAAGGTTTTATCATGATACCTATAAGGTTTGAGGCATCTATCCATAATTTCGGCCCCGGTGTTCAGGTTGCATACCTCGAAGATGGAGAGCCAAAAACTACATGGTTTTTAAGGGATATCTCCAAGATGAGGCAAAAAAATCTTGGTGGAAGGGTTGTAAGCCTTGAAGATATAAAAGAAGACTTATGGACAGGGCTGGAGATTACCTATGACCCGGGGGTCAGTATCGTGTGGATAGGTTTTGGCCTTTTACTTTTAGGTCTATACATAAATTTTTTTGTCATATCCGGGAGAATCTATATAAGAAGGCTACCGGATGGTCTTTTGATGGCAGGGATTAGCGCAAAACATAAAGAGAGATTTAAGATAGATTTAGAAAAGATAATAAGGGGATTAAATGGAACTGATCCATCATAGGATACTCGGGCTTGTAACGATCATCTACGTTATTGCCCTTTTGTTTCATTTTATCTATTTTGCCTTTAAAAAAGATTCTGTTTTAAAGACAATCTGGTGGATTATATACATTAACTTTGTTTTGCACACAGGAGGAATCATCTTTAGATGGATAGACTCATACAGGCTAAACATAGGGCACGCACCCTTGTCCAATCTATACGAATCCCTTATCTTCTTTTCCTGGTGTATCTGTCTTATCATAATTTTAATGAAAAGGCTCATCTATCCCATAATCACCATGTTTTGCATCATCGGTGCCCTTTTTTTTATGGCCTATGCATCCTTATCTCCCGGGGTTGATAAGGCCATCCAGCCTTTGATTCCTGCTTTACAGAGTAACTGGCT
>CAZJOP010000167.1:1477-3878 GCA_964547695.1 uncultured Syntrophorhabdaceae bacterium | reverse complement strand
TCTTTGTTTCTTATTTTAGGCACGGCCTCGGTGGTTGCACTCATCGTAAGCGGTTTTGTTCTTGCCAATCTGTTTTATCTTACCATTCAGGAAAGAAAAAAGGATATCGGTATAAGAAGGGCATACGGTGCATCGAGAAGGGGGATTCTCCTTTCTTTTTTATTTGAATCTGTGTTTATAACCTTTTTGGGCGGAATCATCGGTATTGTGTTGAGTGTATTACTTCAGGGTATTTTTGAGAAACTTTTCGATATGCCCATGCAATTTTCTTTTAAAGTTGTCGTATTTGCATTACTTTTCAGCTGTATTACAGGAACAATTTCTGGGTTTAAGCCAGCGCTCAAGGCAAGTAGAATAGAACCTATAGAGGCGATCAGGGGATGATGTATTCGCTAAATTTCTATCTAAAGATTGCCCTTCAAAATCTTGTTATCCATAAGGCAAGGATGATACTTGCCCTTTTAGGTATCTTGTTTGCAGTAATGAGCCTTGTTGCATTCGGAAATATAAGTATCGGTATGAAGTCAAAGATAGATAGTGAAATAAGCAGATTTGGAAAAAACCTGATTATATTGAGATCAGGTCTTGTATTTTTAACAGGAAGAGGGGCAGCTCAATTTGCAGAGTCCAAGACATTGAAAATGGAAGATGTGAAGATAATAAAAGAAAGATTATCTGAAATCAAAGAGGTTGTTCCTTTTTATGACACCTCATATCCTGCACGTTATGGAGAAAATACTTTAAAGGTAAGCATAATGGGTGCCACACCGAACATCTTCGCAGTTAGAAACATAGAGCTTATATCAGGTAGACCCTTTACTGATAAGGAAAATGAGAATACAGAAAAAAGCGCTGTTGTGGGTTTTAAGGTTTTCGACAATCTTTTTAAATTAGAAAACCCTATAGGTAAATACATTTTGATATACAGGGTGCCAACAGAAATAATTGGTGTTATAGAGGAAAAGGGGGTGGATTATACAGGTCAAGACCAGGACCTTCAGGTTTATATACCGTTAAATACTTTTATGAGAAGATTGAGCAATGTGGATTATATTAAGGGTGCATATTTCCAGACAGAAGATGGGGTAAACCCTAATGAGATGAAACAGAAGATCAGGAGTCTTTTAAGGAAGATTCATAATTTGAAAGAAACCCAGAAGGATGATTTTTCCATATTTACCCTCGATGATATATTAAGAACAAGAGAAGAGGGTATAAGGCTCGTCTCTGTGCTTACCATAATTGCATCTATAGTATCCTTTCTAATCGGCGGACTTGGTATATTTGCCATCATGCTTTTATCTATTGCGGAAAGGAAAATGGAGATAGGCATAAGGAGGGTGGTGGGTTCCAAAAAAAAGGATATTATATTTCAGTTTCTTACAGAGTCTGTAATCGTTGCTATGATTGGTGGTATTGCAGGTATCCTGGTGGGATGCGTTATAACCATTATAGTGGACTATTTCGGTGGTTTCCCTTTCTTTTTGCACATAGGGAATATATTCCTTTCAATCTTTATAAGCGTTTTGATAGGTATTGCAGCAGGCATATATCCAGCTATTCAGGGCACAAAATTCGTTCCCATTGAGGTCCTGCATTAAGCCTTTTATGCCTTATCAAATACCCCGTGCCACACTTGGGTGTAATTGTCTTAATTTTTTAGCATGTCAAATCAAATCTATATCTTTTGGGTTTGCCCCCATTGAGAAGAGTTTGGCCTCAGCCTCTTTAAAGTAAAAGGTCACAAATATTTCATCATCTGCACCTTTTGGGTATATCTTCAGAAGCTGTGGCGCCTCCTTGAAAACTTGTGCCTTTGCTTCTTTAGATTCGTCGAATTCAACGATACCTCTTATTCTGAGCCAGGTCATACCATCCTTTCCAACAGCACATATCTCGGTTGAAGGATTTTCTATTAAATTTCTATATACCTCTTTGGTTTTGTTTGTGCAGAAATATAGCCTATTGTCTCGCTTCATAACAAATCCAAAGGGTCTTACTCTGGGTTTTCCGTTATCTATGGTTGCTATGTGAAATACATTGGCTTTTAAAAAATCATATGCCGTCTCCATACGGGTAACCTCCATTTATAGAAATTTTTATAGATTATGCCATTGAGAGGATGGCATTTTCAAGTCTTTCTGTTTATTAAGTTGCCATTTTAGATTGAATCGAAAATTTACTGGATGCAAATAAGTAAAAAAACAAAAAAACAAGAAAGGCAGGCCAGAAAATCCAGCCTGCCTGCTGGTTTAGTCCTTTACCACATTTGATGCTGCAAGACCTTTTGGCCCGTTTACGACATCAAAAGTCACTGAGTCGCCTTCATTTAGGGATTTGAAACCATTTCCCTTAATAGAGCTATGATGAACAAACACATCTGTGCCGTCATCTTTTGTGA
>CAZJOP010000167.1:0-1347 GCA_964547695.1 uncultured Syntrophorhabdaceae bacterium | reverse complement strand
CAAAAATGAAAATTTCTGCGGTTACTACTAACAAATGCTTCCGAAAACTTCTTGACCCATTATCCCACAATAATAATAAAAAAGCAATGATTATTTTTGATTATTTGTTAAAATTTTTTAGTTTTTTAGGGTATTTTTGATTCACAAGGGACCCCTACCTGACAGAGACCACAGCCATATGCATCAAAGCCGTAGTTTTTGTTGATATATTCCCTTGTTTTAAAATCCACATATTCCTGACACTTTTTCTTATCGTGTCCTTTCTCTGAAATAGCCCCTGCAGGACATCTTTTTATACAGGCAGAACATGCACCCTTTGAGAAGAAAAGACAATACTCCCTGTGGGATTTATAGGGTCTCGGTGTTGGAGGCAGGGTGGTTTTTGCAACCACGGAGCCGCACCTTATGGCCTTACCCACCTCTGTAATAAGCCCATCGCAGAGGCCAAATGTCCCCAATCCCGACACATAAGCAGCATGTCTTTCTGACCATTTCGACGAAAGACCATATTTTTCAGAGACCTCCATGCTCCATAAAGGTGAAAGCTGCGGTGCCACTGCCCTTATACCGCATTCTTTAAACTCGTTTACGAGGTATTCCCTGAGTTTTACATTGAACTCCTCCCCGAACTTTCTGGATCTGGCCCATCTCTCAGAGGGAAATCTTTTTCTTTTTCTGCTCTCTTTTTTTGTTGTCTCAGTCTGGGGGAGTATCCATGCTATAACCGTTAAGTCCTCTGGCTCAGCGTCATCTTCTAAAAAGGTCTGGCGGTATATTTCAATAGGTGTCCAGTAAAATGGGCCAATGTCTCTTTTAAGCTGCTCCCACAAGGGATCATCACCCCTTGAGAAGCCTACAACAGGGGTTTCCCATGCAGGTTCTTCACTTTGATTTTTAAGGGTATTTTCAGGCAAAAGTGCGTAAGATTGTATTATTGATACAATCCATTTATGTTGCTCGCATTTTTCAATTTCTGCATCCGGTAATTTGCTTAAACCTTTTTTCATGTTGCCTTCCCTCTACATTAAACAGATGCGTTTAAAACTTTCGCGGTATATTCCATAAAAAAATAACACAATTACATTTTTAATGAAAGTCATTAAAAGATTGACAGGAATACCCAACTTTTTTGTTAGAAAATTATAATGTTACAGAATTTTTATGTAAAGAGTTGACAAAGATAAATGTCCGAGATTAATAAAAGACATAATTCTATTTTAGAAAAGGAATCGCTATGAACACATCATATTATGCATCAAAAAAGATAGATCCGGAAACCATGAAACTCGTGGGCATATCTCAGTCTGTCCCGCCGTTTATGAGAAAAAAGATAAGGGTCTATAAACC
>CAZJOP010000166.1:0-3890 GCA_964547695.1 uncultured Syntrophorhabdaceae bacterium | reverse complement strand
AGACCTCGGGGAATACGAAAAGGCTATTAAAGATTTTAACAGGGCAATAGATACTGATTCAAATTACGCCTGGGCATACTATGCAAGGGGCGCATTATATGCCGACATGGGAAAAAGAGAGCTGGCTATAAGGGATTTAAAAAAGGCAGCGAATATGGGCAACAAAGACGCACAGAATTTTTTAATAGAAGCAGGGCTATTAAAATGAGGCTTTTATAATTAATGGATAAGATAGAAAATCTGATAAATGCATTAATATGTGGTTCAAAAGATACAAAGGAAAAAACAGCAATAGAACTTGCAAAGATAGGAGAACCTGCTATTGATTATCTTTTGCCCTTGCTATCCCACCAGGATGATTTGATAAGGATATGGGCTTCGTTGACTCTATGTGATATTGGGGATAGTAGATTACTGGATCACTTTATAAATTTTCTGAATGATCCTTCAGTTCAGCTTAAAAAGAAGGCGATAGAGGTTATTGGCAACATAGGAGAACCAAAGGCAATTGATTCATTAATAGGACTTTTTAACGATAAGGATGTTCATATACGACTCTCTGCTATAGATGCCTTAATTAAAATTGGTAGTGCCTCCATTGAAAAACTGTTAAAGGCCCTTAAAGATGAAAGTGAAACAGTCAGGGAATCCGCCGCATATGCCTTAGGCAAAATAATGGATATAGAAACAATTCCAAGACTTTTACCCCTTCTATCAGATAAAAATATCTATGTCCGAATGGCCGCGGCCCATGCCATAGGATGTATGGGTTCAATTGCAATTAAGGCCCTTTTGGATTTACTTAAGGATAAAAATGAAGCTGTAAGGGAGGCCTCAACATTTGCATTAGGTGAAATAGGTGATGCAAAAACAATCCCCTACATTGTAGAAATGCTTTCCGATAAAGATCCTTTTGTCAAGATTTCTGCTGCCCGTGCCTTAGGTAAGATGGGAGACGAAAGGGCAGTGGAACCTCTTATAAAACTAACAAATGATAAAAACATGTTTGTTCGAATGGCAGCTGCCCGTGCCTTAGGTAAGATGGGAGACGAAAGGGCAGTGGAACCTCTGCTTAAACTGATCTCTGAAGAAAATGCATTTGTCAGCATGTCTGCCACCAATGCCTTTGAAGAATTAGGTAATCGTGTCTTTACCCATCTTTTAAAATCTCTCACAAATATCAACCCTGTTATCAGAAAATCTGCTGCCCGTGCCTTAGGTAAGATCGGCGACGAAAGGGCTATAATCCCCCTTATTCTTACCCTATGGGATGAAAATGAAGAGGTAACAACATCTGTGGTGGAGGCACTATATACTATCGATTCATATTGGTATTTGCGAGACGAGATAAGGCAGTATATACCATATTTTTCTGAGGCATTGAAAAAAGGGAGTAGACACGTAAAGCTCACCATCATAGATGTCTTAGAAAAGATATGCGGATTAGGTTTATTAAACGATGAAATAGAAATGATACTTATGGATTATATAAAAGACGAAGACAAACATGTCAGATTGAATGCAGCCCTTGCCTTAGAAAAGATAAAGAAAAAAGGCAAATAGATATTATTCCTTCACGATTTGGAATTCATCGCCTGTATCGCCGCTTAGGTCTTTAACTACAAATTCATAACCGTTTTTAATCCTTTTTGCCACTATGTAACGGAAATAGAATTTCGTATCTCTGAAGGCAAAAAAAAGCTCCTGTCCACCTGCGCCGGCACATATAATATAAACTATACCGTCTTTTATGGAACGATGGTAGAAATGGTCGTGCCCTGAAACCACCATTGAAACATTGTTTTTTTCGAATAGTCTGTGAAGCTCGTCCCTTTCCTTTTTAAATCTGTCGAGTCCATGATTGGCAAAAACAGGAAAAAGTGGTCTGTGGATAAACACAAATTTGAATTTAAAATCTTTTGTCAACTCTTTCTTTAACCACTCAAGCTGTTCACCGGAAATCTTTCCCTTTTCTTCAGGTATCTCTGAATTTAAAAAAATAAATTGCGTATCATTTTCATAGATAGAATAGTAAAGATTTGGAAAGAAGTTTAAAAAAACCTTCATAGACCATTTATCGTTTATATCGTGATTTCCAGGGGCAATATGTATGTTTTTATCCTTTCCTGTAATTTCAAAGAATTTTTCCCATTCTTTCTTTCTGCCGGGATTGTGGATGGCATCACCTACATGTATAATATCTTTTATATTCTGTTTTTCCATTATGTCTATAAATTCAGCATAGACAGAATCAGCTGCCCCTACATGGGTATCGCTCACTATGGAAAAGGTGTCAAACCCTGCCCATGCAAAGAGTGGTAACAAAAGACAGCATATAAAAATATGGATAACCTTTTTCATGACAATGAATATAACTTAAATTTCGGAATAAAAAAATATGTAATGTTGCCGTGATATATCTCCCTTTACTTATTATCTTGTAATGAAGAGGAAAAATGAATATAATCATCAGACAAATAAAAGGGAGGATTGAAGTAAAATGGAGGGACATATTTATAAGACATTTGATGTAGAGCTTAAAGAATTAAAAGAAAGTCTTTTATATGAAGGCGGGCTTGTGGAAAATTCTATAAGAGGGGCTATCAAGGCGCTTTTGGAAAGAAATTCCGATATATCTCAACAGGTTATAAAAAACGATGAGCTAATAAATGCAAAAGAGGTGGAGATTGACGAGTTCTGTTTAAAACTCCTTGCACTAAGACAGCCTGCGGCAAAGGATTTAAGGTTTATAACAACAGCTATAAAGATAAACTATGACCTCGAAAGAATTGGAGATATGGCTGTGAACATTTGCGAACGGGTTCTCGAGTTAAACCAGGAGCCGCAATTAAAACCTTATATCGATTTGCCGAGGATGGCAGCGACAGTAGAATCAATGGTCAAGGAAAGCCTTGATGCCTTTGTGAGAGAAGATGTGGAGTTGGCGTTAAAAGTAACGAGAGACGATAAAGAGGTGGATCAGTATCTTGACCAGATATTCCGGGAACTTTTAACATATATGATCGAAAATCCAAAGACCATTTCAAGGGCAACGAGAATCCTTTTTATTGCAAAATACCTTGAAAGAATGGCAGATCATGCAGTAAATATAGCGGAACTGGTAATATTTATGGTGGAAGGAAGGATTATAAGACACGGAAAGGCAAGGGAATAAGCTGTGTATGATAAAAAAGATATATATAATTTTCACTATAGTTGCAGTGATTTTTATCTGTTCCTGTGGATTAAAAGAGGGCAAGGAAACTAAAAAAAAAACATGTCATAACCATAGCAGGTTCAACATCTGTTATGCCTTTTGTTGAAAAACTTGCCGAATATTTTATGTTACAAAATCCAAATTTTATAATAGACGTTCAGGGTGGGGGCTCAACAGCAGGTATACAGGCATGTTTAAATAACACGGTGCATCTGGGTATGTCATCGAGGAAATTAAAAGAAGAAGAAAGACTAAACGAGATTATCATATGCTATGACGGTATCTCCATTGTAGTTCATCCGAAAAATCCCATCAACGGACTTTCTATGGAGCAGGTAAGGGCAATATTTTCAGGCAAAATAAAAAACTGGAAAGAGCTGGGATGGATAGACAGGAGAATAGATGCCATAACAAGAGAGGAGGGCTCAGGGACAAGGGGGTCTTTTGAGGAACTTGTAATGAAAAACGAAGACATAGACGACAGTATTATGGTGCAGGATTCAAATGGTTCAGTAAAAGAGATTGTGGCAACTGATCCCTATGCGATTGGATATATCTCCCTTGGCCTTGTGGATAAAAGGGTAAAGGCGCTAACAATAGATGGTGTGGTGCCCACTGTCTCGAGCATTAAAACCAGTGCATATAAGATTATGAGACCTTTTCTTTTTCTTTC
>CAZJOP010000165.1:0-3931 GCA_964547695.1 uncultured Syntrophorhabdaceae bacterium | reverse complement strand
AAAACTACAATAGCAGAATTGCAAATAAAAAGGCAGTTACCCTTATGACATGCGGCACAGAAGATATAAACGAGTGTGAACACATAATTACCATGTTTAAGATGATATTTAATCTACAAAAACTTGAATACGCAGGAAACATTATTGCAACAGGCTGTAGCCCGAGCGCCATATCAATTAAAAATGAATTTTTAGAAAAATCAAAAAAACTTGCAAGATCGCTGATTTGAACCTGAAAGGAAACGCTTACTTTACTACAAAAAAGGTCGGTAAGGCCATCTGGGATTACAATATGTTAAAAGACGGCGATAGGGTGCTCATCGCGGTCTCCGGTGGCAAAGACAGTCTCTGCCTCTTAAAGATCATGAAGGAAAGAATTAAATTTGTCCCCATAGCATATGAAATTGCAGCATGTTTTGTGGACATGGGTTTTGATTGGGTTTGTAAAGATGCCCTTATTGATTTTTTCGAAAAAGAATCCATACCTTATATCATTGCCGATGCACCGGAGGAATGGAAAAAAGACCACAGACATTTCGATTGTTTCTGGTGCAGCTGGAACAGAAGAAAGGCATTATTTAAAACTGCCCATACATACGGTTTTAAAAAGCTTGCCCTTGCCCATCACATGGACGATATAGTGGAGACCATGCTTTTGAACCTTTTCTTTCAGGGTGAGATAGGCACCATGCAACCCTGTCAGGAGATGTTCAACGGTGAACTTTATATAATAAGACCCCTTGCATATGTGGAGGAAAAAGAACTCATAAGGATGTTCGAACAACTCCAGCTCCCTGCCATCGCAGGTAAGTGCCCAAACAGTAATTCCACAAAGAGAAGGCTTATAAAGGATATGGTGGCAGAGCTTAAAAAACACAACAGAAATGTAAAGAAGAATATATTCAGAAGCCTTAAAAGGATCAGGCAAGAATACCTCCTGTAAGTATTAATTATTGAAATTTTTGAAAAAAATTGATACAATTAGCTGTCGAAAAAGATTTTAAAACGGAGGTATAATGTTCGAGGTAGGAGAAGTAGCAGTATATCCAGGCCATGGCGTTGGTAGAATAGAGTCCATTGAAGAAAGGGAGTTCTCGGGGACAAAACAGGCCTTTTACGTAATGAGGATCCTCGATACGGATATGACTATTATGGTGCCTGTGGATGGAAGCAAAAATGCTGGCCTGAGAAGCGTTATCAATTCCAATGATGTAAAAAAGGTGTACGACATTTTAAAAGAAAAGAATGTGACCCACGACAATGCACCCTGGAACAGAAGGTATAAGGAATACATGGAAAAGATAAAAAGTGGTTCCATATTTGAAGTGGCCATGGTTTTAAGAGAACTATACAGCCTCAAGGTATGGAAGGAATTATCCTTTGGCGAAAAAAAGATGTTCGAGATTGCCCGAAACCTCATTAAAAAAGAACTGTCCATTGCCTTAACAAAGGATGAAAACGAGGTAGAGGAAGAGATAGAGGAAATCTTTACAAAAAATTACAAAGAATAAAAATATTTTAAAGGGAAAGTCCGTGGATATTATCATTCAGATTATAATGGTATTGGTGACCACAGTAACAGGTTATTTCATCATCAGGGAGATCTTTGCAAGCAATTTCATAGGCCTGTTCGGGGCCATAGGTGGCCTTGGCCTTGGTTATGTAATAATTAAATGCGAGGAAAAGCTAAAAGAGATTGAACTGAAAAGGATTGTAGGTAGCCTCATAGGCATTATCATCGGCCTTATCATGGCAAACCTATTTATTTCACGACTGCTTCTAACAATAGTCAAGGACGTGCCTATAACCCTTCCCATTTACATTCTTATCTATTTTGTTGTGGGTTATCTCGGTTTCAGAATAGGTGAAAAAAAGAGCAGAACATTAGACCTCTCAAAGATTCCCATCCTCGATAAGATGCAGGAATCAGAAGACATGAAGATCATAGACACGAGCACCATCATAGATGGAAGGATTGCAGATATATGTGAGACGGGATTTATGGAAGGTACATTCGTCATCCCCCAGTTTGTGCTCTACGAGGTCCAGCACATAGCAGACCAGCAGGACCCTGTAAAAAGGACAAGGGGCAGGAGGGGACTTGATGTGCTCCATAGACTTCAGAAGCAGAACTTCGTAAAAGTTAAGATCATGGACTATGATTTTCCAAAATTAAAAGATGTGGATTCCAAGCTCATTGCACTGGCAAAGAAATTAAACTCTAAGATTATCACCAACGATTACAACTTAAACAAGGTGGCAGAACTCCAGGGTATAGAGGTGCTAAATATAAATCAACTTGCCACGGCCCTAAAACCATCCATACTCCCCGGTGAGGTGATGAACATAAAGATCCTTAAAGAGGGCAAAGAATACGGTCAGGGCATAGGTTATCTCGATGACGGCACCATGGTCGTGGTGGACGAGGCGAAAAAGTTGCTGGGCAAGAGCGTGGATGTGGTGGTTACAAGTGTGCTGCAGACCACCTCGGGCAGGATGATATTTGCCAAGATTAAAGAGCTTGCAGAAAAAGAGTTTGTTCTTATAGACGAATATAGATTGGGAGACCAGGCCAGGTAAAAACATGAGGATCATTGCCATTGTCCTTGCAGGTGGCGCAGGCAAAAGAATGGGCGCCCCCACAAACAAACAATTTTTACTGCTCGACAACAAGCCCATTATAGCCCATACGCTTCAGGTCTTTGAAGAATGTAAACCTGTGGACGGTGTATACCTTGTGGTGAATCAGAAAGACCTCCCTGTGATACAGGAAGAGATCCTCGAACAATACAAATTCAGCAAAGTTATAAAGCTCGTTATAGGTGGTAGATTAAGACAGGATTCGGTAAAAAATGGCCTCGATGCCATAGAAAATCCCTGCGATATCATCATTATCCATGACGGGGCAAGGCCTTTTATAACCCCATCTTTTATCGAAAAGGGCATATACCTCATGGAGATGTTCGATGCCATAATACCTGCCCTGCCCGTTAAAGATACGATAAAGGTTATCTCAAAGGAAGGCTTTGTGGTAAAAACCCTTGAAAGGGATTCCCTCTGGCAGGTTCAGACACCTCAAACCTTCAAATACGAACTCATAGTAAAGGCATACAGGGAGGGGATGGCAAGAAAGCTCTACGGTTATGATGATGCCACATTTATCGAATCCTTAGGCAAAAAGGTTAAGGTAATAGAAGGCTCTCCTTATAACATAAAGATTACAACCCCGGAAGACCTCATCATGGCAAGGGGAATCCTCTCAGAATTAAAAGGCAGCATCAATCAATGAGGGTCGGGATAGGCTACGATGTCCATGCCCTTGTGAGGGGAAGGAAGCTTTTTCTCGGCGGTGTGGAGATACCAAATGAGAAAGGCCTTATGGGTCATTCAGACGGAGACTGTCTGATCCATGCCATCTGCGATGCAATCTTGGGGGCCATATCAGAGGAGGACATAGGCCATTTTTTTCCAGACACAAATCAGGGAATAAAGGGTATAAGCAGCATAGAGATCTTGAGGTTTGTCTCAGATCTGATAGGCAAAAAGGGTTACAGGATAGTAAATATTGATGCCGTAATAGTAGCAGAAACGCCAAAGATTTATCCTTACAGGGAAAAGATAAAAGAAAGGCTATCAGAGATACTTGGCATAGATAGAGATTCCATCAGTATTAAGGGAAAGACCACGGAAGGACTGGGCTTTACAGGAAGAAAAGAAGGTATTGCAGCTTATGCAGTGGCCTTAGTTGAAAAGACCCCAAGCATGTGGGAAGAATTAACAGGTGGAATTTAGACCGAGTTTATTACCGAATTTATAAAAAAAATCATTTTAACGGGGTTTAAAATTGGTTAAAGTTCGCTTTGCTCCAAGTCCAACAGGCCATCTCCATATTGGGAATGCAAGGACCGCGGTAATTAATTATCTGTTTGCA
>CAZJOP010000164.1:0-3979 GCA_964547695.1 uncultured Syntrophorhabdaceae bacterium | reverse complement strand
CATAAAGAATGTGGCGCCTGCGATGAGGATAAATGCCACTATGTAGTTCCAGCGTATACCTTCTTTAAGATAGTAGATAGAAAAAATGGCAAAGACGACTAAGGTAATGACCTCTTGAATAACCTTTAACTGGGCAGCAGAAAAGATCCTGTGGCCTATTCTATTGGCTGGCACCTGAAAACAGTATTCTGCAAAGGCTATAAGCCAGCTGAAAATGATAACCTTCCACAAAGGGGTTTCTTTAAATTTTAGATGCCCATACCAGGCAAAGGTCATAAAGATATTAGATATTGTGAGAAGGGTTATAGTTTTCATTCATGACACCTCGTTTTAAAAAGCATGGGATTGTATAATGTCATTTTAGAAATTTGGATGTTTATGGTAGGCGCGACGGGTATTGAACCCGTGGCCTCTACCGCGTCAAGGTAGCGCTCTCCCACTGAGCTACGCGCCTGAATTTATGTTTTTATAACAATTCCCTTTTTCCTTTGTCAAGATAAACTTTTTTGTTTATTTTATATGATAGGGCTAATTTTTTATTGATTTTATGTAGCTTTTGATTTTATATTGCTTATGAAATTTATCACAAAATAAGAGGATTAAAAAAAATAAATGTAGGAGGCAGGCAATGGACCATATCGGAAGGGAGATTTTCTGGAATGTCGGAGGAGGGGCACGATGGATCACATATGCCTTAATGGTCATTACATTCATCGTGCTCATTTACGGGATCAAGAAAAGATATGCCATGTGGAAGATTGGAAAGCCAACAACATTTAAATTTACAGACAGGCTTGGCGAAAGGATAGGATATTTCATATCAAACGGTATCTTCCACAAATCCATTTTGAGAGAGGCATATCCCGGCTGGATGCACTTTTTTATATTCTGGGGATTTTTCATACTTGCCATAGCTACAGCCCTGATTGCACTTCAGGATGACGTGATAAGGCTCATATTCGGTGTTGAGTTTATAACAGGCGATTTCTATCTCGTATTTTCCTTCCTTACAGACCTTGCTGGTCTTGCGGCCATAATCGGTATAATTATGGCAATATACCGCAGATACATTGTTAAACCTACAAGGCTTGACAATAAACCTGATGATTTGCTGGTATTACTGTGGATTCTCGCTGTGCTTATCACAGGATTTTTAGTTGAGGCCTCAAGGATTGCAGGGGATCCCAAACCCTACGAAGTCTGGAGTTTTGTAGGCTGGACACTATCTTCCATATTCCCTGCATCTGAGAAAGGCTCAACTTATATACCCCATGCAGTGATGTGGTATATCCACATGCTTCTTTCATTCGGCCTTATTGCATATATCGCCTATTCCAAAAGACTGCTTCATATCATCACATCGTCCCTTAATATGATGTTCAGAGGCGTTGAAGACAGCCCAAGGGGTGCTATAGCCCCTATCGAGGATTTTGAGAATGCAGAAGAATTCGGGGTAAATTCCATAGACGGTTTTACATGGAGGCAGATATTTGACCTCGATGCCTGCACGAGATGCGGTAGGTGTCAGGACCTTTGCCCTGCCTATAATACTGAAAAACCCTTGTCTCCAAAACAGTTTATCCAGGATTTAAAGGCAGAATGGGAAAGGGCAGCTCAGGGAAAGAAGACAGAAGATGGATTAATAGATAATGTGATTCAGGAAGAAACAATCTGGTCATGCACAGCCTGTCTTGCCTGTCAGGTAAACTGCCCGGTATCGATCCCTACCTTTGACAAAAACATTGAATTGAGAAGATACCTTACACTTACTTTAAGCAAGACGACCTCTGAGACAAGACTCCTCTTCAAGAACCTCCAGCAGAAGGTTGATCCCTATGGAATGGGCAAGAGACAGAGGACAGAGTGGATAGAGGGTCTTGATATAAAGATGGCCGGGGAAGAGGAGATAGAATATTTATACTGGGTTGGTTGTGTTGCATCTTTGGATGATAGAAATAGAAAGGTGGCAAAGGCATTTTCAAAGATATTGACCGCTGCCGGGGTGTCATTTGGCATTCTTGGCCAGGAAGAGACATGCTGTGGGGATCCTGCAAGAAGATGTGGAAACGAAGACCTATACCTCGGTATTGCCCAGGGCAATGTGGAATTGTTAAAAGAATTAGGTATTAAAAAGATTATAACCACATGCCCTCATTGCTACCACACATTGAAGAATGAATATCCCCAGATAGGTGGTGATTTTGAGGTTTATCATCAGTCAGAGATTATCTGGAAACTCATAAAAGAAGGCAAACTAAAGATTAACCCTGCCATTGAAGGCACAATTACCTTCCATGACCCATGTTATCTTGGCAGAGTTAACCGTATTTTTGATGAGCCGAGAAATGTTATTTCCCAGGCAAAGCAGGGTGCATTTATGGAGATGGAAAGAAACCACGACAGAAGCTTTTGCTGCGGTGGTGGCGGTGGTAGAATCTGGATGGAAGAGCATCACAAGAGAATCAACCACGCCCGTATAGATGAGGCAATAGCCATTAATGCCAATACCGTTGTAACAGCCTGTCCTTATTGCCTTATCATGATGGAAGATGCCATAAAGGATAAGGAAAAGACTGAGACCATGAAGGCCCTTGATTTATCCGAGATTGTAGTAAAGGGGATGTAATAATTTCATAGAGCATTGGACTATAAAAGGATGGGCATTGCCCATCCTTTTATATTTTGAGGTGTGTTACTCCTCGAGTGTGATTGCCTCAACAGGGCATTCCTCTGTGCACGCACCGCATTCAGTGCAGAGCTCTGGGTCAACCTTAGCCGTATCATCTACGGTGATTGCATCAGCGGGACACACTTCAGCACATGCTCCGCATCCTGTGCAGGCTTCTTCATCAACTTTTGCAGGCATAGTCATCCTCCTCATTAGTTTTTTTAGATTTCCTAAACGAATATAATAAGAATGTCAATAAAAAAATTTATTAATTTTTCTAAATAATTATTTTTCTTGTCTTTTTTTAATGTTTTTGGTAGAAAATTACACTTAATTCTAAGGAGGTAGACAATGCAAAAGAGATATTTACTTGCACCAGGACCAACTGCAATCCCACCGGAAGTCCTTTTAAAGATGGCCGAACCCATCATACATCACAGAAATCCCATGTTCGAAGAGGTATTGGAAGAGGTAAGGCAAAACCTGAAATATCTTTTCGGCACAAAAAACGAGGTGCTCATATTTGCATCTTCAGGCACAGGGGCCATGGAAGGTGCGGTGACAAACATGCTATCCCCTGGCGATAAGGCTATTTGCGTAAGGAGCGGAAAATTCGGTGAGAGATGGGCAAACATCTGTAAGGCATATGGTGTTGAGACAGTAAATATAGACCTGCCCTGGGGAGATGACCTTGACCCTGCCTTAATTGAAAAGGCTTTAAAGGAAAATTCAGGTGTAAAGGCTGTCTATATGCAGGCAACAGAGACATCCACAGGCGTCAGATTTCCTGTAAAAGAGATTGCTGCCATTGTAAAAAATTACCCTGAGACAATCCTTGTGGTGGACGGCATAACAGGTGTAGGTGTATTTGAACTGCCTATGGATGAATGGGGTATTGACATCCTTGTAGGGGGTTCCCAAAAGGCACTTATGCTACCACCTGGACTTGCCTTTGCCGGGGTCAGCGATAAGGCATGGGAATTCAATAAAAAATCGAAGATACCAAGGTTCTACTTCAACTGGCAGAAAGAGCTCGCAAATCTTATGAAGAATCAGACAAACTTTACACCTGCCATATCACTTATCATAGGGCTTCGTGAATCTTTAAGGATGATAAAGGAAGAGGGGCTTGAAAATATTTATAAAAAATTTGAAGTCCTTTCCTATGCCACAAGGGAGGCGGCAAAGGCACTGGGTTTGAAGATCTTTGCCAAGACCCCAAGCCCTGCAGTTACTGCCATTGTAGCCCCTGAAGGTATTGACGGTCAGGCCATCTACAAGACCATGTGGAAAAAATACGGCGTGACCGGT
>CAZJOP010000163.1:0-3987 GCA_964547695.1 uncultured Syntrophorhabdaceae bacterium | reverse complement strand
GTCCAGAAAGGGCCATGGCTGAAATGAGTCCTATGGTCTTTAATGCTGCTGTCTTTCCCCCTGCATTGGGTCCGCTTATAATCATTGCCTTTTTGTCACTTTTTAGGGTTATATCTACAGGAACTGTCTTTTCTTTTTTTGTGAGATAGATAAAAGGGTTTATAGCATCTTTTATGTCTAATTCATTGTTTTGAGTAATCTCAGGTCTCACGCAGTTAAACTTTATACTAAAGAGGGCGATACTGCTATACAAATCAAGCTCTTTTATCACTTTAAAGTTTTCTTCGAGATCTGATGCATATTTTGCAATAAAAGCCGTAAGCTCTCTTAATATCCTCTTTTCTTCTTCCTTTTCCTCGTTTTCCAGTATATTGATTGCGTTGTTTAGCTCCACACATTCCATGGGTTCCACGAAAGATGTCTTGAGGGAGTGAGAATAATCATGGACAATGCCCTTTAATACCTGGTTAAAATTCGGTTTTAAGGGCAGCACATATCTATTGTTTCTGATGGAGATGTACGAATCCTGAACAATGGGCCTTACCTGCTCCCTCTCCATAATCCTTTCAAGGAGTTTTCTTATCTTTTCCCTGTGGATATAGAGTTCAGTTCTAATCCGTGATAATTCATATGTAGCCGTATCCTCTATAAAACCTTCTGAATTTACTGTCTTTATGATCTTTTGATATACCTGCCTTAATGGTTTTATCCTTTCTATCAATTGTAGTATGAAATCTTTTTTGTTATGGGCCCTTTTAAGAAAGTTCAACGTATCCTGACAGGACCTTAAAAAATCTGCTATCTGGACTACTTCTTTTAGCTCAAGGACAGCATCCTTTATTGTAAGTCTTTTTAAAATCTCTGTGATTTCGGCAGTATTATAAATTGGAACCGGTCCATCCCACTTTATAATCTCTATGAGGGCATCAATTTTTTCCTGTCTATCTTTTATCTCTTCGATGGAATTTAGTGGCTTAAAATCTTTTAAAGATTCTTTGATATAGGGTGTTACAGAAAAATTTCCAATAAAATCTATCAGATTTTTGAAATCTAAGTATGAAAGTGTCTTATCGATCATAAAGGGCTTTTTTGACTATCTATCCTGATGATAGTCTTTTAAGCACCAATTCGCTTAACACCTTACCGTCTATCCTCCCGGGGAATTTCCCTAACAGAAATTTTATCACTTTACCCATGTCTTTTTTACCAGTAACATTAAGACTCACTATTGCTTCATCTATCTCTTTGATGAGCTCAACTTCTGAAAGGGTTTCAGGCAAAAGCTCTTTTAAAATCTCTATTTCTTTTTCCTCCTTTTCCACAAGGTCATGTCTGTTACCTTTTTTAAAACCCTCGATGGATTCCAATCTCTGTTTTATAGAGGATCTCACAATTGAATAGAATTCATCCTCTGTAAGATTTCTTATCTTTTCAACCTCTTTATTTTTAATTGCAGCAAGGAGCATCCTGTAAGTAGAAACCTTTAAGGTGTCCCTGTTTTTTATGGCCTCTTTTAAACCCTGCTCTATCTTGGATTTAAATTCCATAATTAATACAGTCCTTTATCCATGGACCTCTTTATCTTCTTTAATGCCCTTTTTTTAGCCGCAAGGATCTTCTTTTTTCTCTTTACGCTGGGCTTCTCATAGTGTTCCCTCTTTTTAATCTCAGAGAGAATCCCGGTCTTCTCGCACTGCTTTTTAAACCTTCTAAGGGCACTTTCGAATGACTCTCCTTCCCTTACTATAACTGCTGGCATCCATTTTTCCCTCCCTCCGTATTAAAAATTTGTATATAAAATCCTTTGTTTTTTATATTTTCATTATTGACCAACTATTAAAACCTAAACTAACGGGCAAAGTCAACAAATTTCCTAATAGTTTGAGAACACTTTTTTTAATTTTTTTCATCTATCCGTCTGGATAAAGGATTTTTATCTTTTGTATACACCTTTTAAGATTTTAGCCTATAAACATTCTATGTCAATAAAAAATTAAAATTTTTTAATGAGAGCTGGTTGAATAATATGCAATACGACATTATATTATTGATATGACAGAGAAAGAAAAACTTTTAATAGATAAATATGCAAAACAGGCCTTTCACGGGACTTTGTTCAGACAACACTATCCTGTATGCAAATGCGGTAAGGTCTTTGACGAGAAAGAACTATATAACGCACCTGGCGTATTTTTAAGACATGTGGACATCTTTGGAAAGACCTTTACCATGATTGAGCCTATTTGCCCTGTTTGTAAAGAAAGGATACCGGGGACATATAGCATCCTTAACTAAGATATATGCTGTGATGTTTATCCGGTAAGACCTTTTCTTATAAACATCACGGCGATGCTTGCAATGATAAGGGCAAATACCTTTGAAAGTGCCTCTATGAACTTTTTTCCTAAAAACTTCAGTATAAATTCAGAAAATTTCAAGATAATCCAGCAGATTATAAGGTTTATGATAAGAGAGAGCATGAACATATAAAATCCGTAATTGTTTCTTATGATAATGGATGTGGTAAGCACAGCGGGCCCTGCAAGTAACGGCACACCGAGGGGCACTACCCCGAACATATCGTCTTCCATAACGGGTTCAGAACGGCCTGTTATAATATCCTTTACTGCAATGATAAAGAGCACCACACCACCGGCAATAAAAAAGTCTTTTATGGATATACCGAGATAGGATATTATCTTATTACCAACCACTACAAATACCAGTGTAGTTATAAAGGATGTGATAATGGAATCTCTTAACTGTTTTTTTCTGTTTTCTTTATTAAGGCTGGCTGTAAATTTTATGTATATGGGTAATATCCCGATGGCATCGAATGCTACAAATAAAGGGATAAACGATAAGAGAAACGTATCAATCATATTTTTAATTTTAAAACATTAAACCGTTTTTTCAAGGATTAAAAGTTTCATTAAGACCTTTTATATGCCATTACATTAAAAATTGTGATAAAATGCAAAAACATTATGCTTATGTTTAGATGTTTAAAATTCATTCTGATTTTTATAGTCTTAACTTCATTGAACGGCTGTTTTGAAAAAAAAGACCAGGGTCCTACTGCAAAAGATTACTATAATAAGGCATATCATTTTATAGATGCCGGTTTTCCCCAGGAGGCAATAAATCTATATACTCTTGCCATTGAAAAAGACCCAGAATTTATAGATGCCTATTACAATAGAGGGGTTGTGCATTTTACGTTAAGGGAATATAACAAGGCATTGTCTGATTTCAACAGGGTGATTGAGAAAAGACCAGACATGGCAATGGCCTATGCCAGCAGAGGCTCAACATTTGAAAAATTGGGTGATTACTACAATGCCTTAAAGGATTATAAAAAGGCTGCTCAATTGGGTGATAAGGATACTCAGAAATATTTGAAGTCTAAAAATATCAGATGGGATTAATGTTATCTATTTGTTCTGTCTTTGCCTTCTTTGTTTAATCCACTGTTTTATAAGATAGCCGGCAAAAAATACACCCATGGCAAGCCATATAATTTCGTATAAAAGCATAAAATCAAAATCCATCATTTTTCCTTTTAAGAGTCCTCACAGATAGGCTGAGGGGCATAAAATGCCCCTCAGCCATTAAATTATTTATTTTTTTGCAGGAAACAGTTTGTCGATGAGTTCCTTTGAAGGTGGTTTTGTAATGACACTGACAATAAAGTAAATGAGCCCGCAACCTATAACAAGCCACCATTCAAATGTGCCCATGCCGATTTCCTTTTTGAATAGCACCTTATAACCACCGTATATACTCATAGCAGTGCCGTAAATAACAGTGCATAGGGCACCCCATTTAGTTGCCCGTTTCCAGTAATAGGAGACAGCGGTGACAAAGAAGAATATGGCACCAAGACCCATTGCAGCAAGACCCATGAAGATTGAAAGCAGTGGCGGAGGATTTACAAGGGTCCAGTAGAAGGGCAAAAAGAGGAAGAGGGCAATGAGGAAATATCCC
>CAZJOP010000162.1:0-3987 GCA_964547695.1 uncultured Syntrophorhabdaceae bacterium | reverse complement strand
TGAAAATATATTTTGTTCCAACAGTGTTTAGAATAAACTGTTTTGGCATTTCCTGTGCAAATATTAGCATTGCCTCCCATCCTGTACAATGCATAGGGACTATATAGTCAGGATTAATTGTTTTAATATCTGCAACGGTACTCTTAATTTTTGGCATAGGAGCGCCGATTAGGTGGAATCCTCCAATCACAGCATGAACCTTATCTATTCCCGTAATTTTCTTAGCGTGCCTGACCGTATTGACAATTCCTATATGGGCACAGGAGGACAAAACTACAATTCCCTTACCTTTTACATTAAATATGAGGGACTGTTCTCCAAGGAAAAGGTCTGGTTCTATTTTCTCACCTCTTTTTATTAATAGAATCGGGGATCCTTTTTCATATTCTGTCACTCGTTCGATATTACCTGTGAGATAGGCTCCAGGAACAACAGGGGTTGGTTCTTTGACCTCCACAACTTTTACAAAAGGTTCTATTTCTTCACGATTCAATTGTCCAAGATTCTGCATTCCACTTGGCTCATATCTACCCGCAGGAAGATTGACAAACCTGTTGCTGAAAGCTTCATCACCAACGTATAGTGGGATGTTTTTTCTGATTTTAGATTTGTTGTATTTGAGAAGAGGAACCAGGCTTTCAAAATGGTCAAAATGACCGTGGCTTAGAACAAGTGCATCAAGCCTCCTCACATCAATATCCAAAAGTTCCATGTTTTTACTCACTCCATTGAAATCCAATCCATAGTCCAACATAAAATTATAGGTTTTACCGTTTACAACAGTTTCAATATGGTAGGCCAGACCATGCTCTGCATGAAGTGACGTACCGGGCAGGATCATATATCTTTTGACAAATTTAAAATCAGGAGGATTGAGATTCCATCTCAGGCAATCATAATAATTGTCTGTTATAACAGTGATCACCAGTTTTTCCACCTCTGGAATTTTTATAGAATTAGACGCCGTTGAAGTACCTCCTTTCAAGATATCCCCTGCCATTAATACAGCACTTACCGTTGCAGATGTCTTTAGAAACTCCCTTCGATCCATTTCTTTAAACATAATACCTCCTTTTGAGGATTATTTTTTTAACATTGTTTTTTTCATTCTTTTTAAAACTCTATAATATCCCCATTTCCAAGATACGCCGTATCCTTTGAGCGGAAACGGGCAGTGCCTTTGACAACCGGATACCCTGCCTCTATGAATTTTTTTGCTGTAACTATACCGGTGCAGTGGTTACATCCAACTTTTTCAAACTCATAATCTTTAAAGGCTATAACTAGGTCATCGTATTTTGGATCCCAGTCTTCAAATGGAGAAATGTGAAGCCCGCCATATACCCCATACAGTTTTTTAAATTTTATTGTGTTACGACCCGTTGTGGCAAATTGAACTATGCTTTGGTGGCAACAGCCGGTGACAGAGACAAGTCCTTTGTCTTTTACATTGAAATAGAGAGATTCTTCCCCGTAAACCCTGCAAATAATGGGAATTGCGAAGGTATAGAGGGCACATCCAGGGAAAATAGGTGTTAGGCCTGGTTTTGTTGTTATTACTTTTCCTCTATGGCCACTGTCCTTTAGATATTGTTTACCTTCCGGATAAAAACCTTCCGGGACATATATGTGTATTTCAGGATTATATTTTACAGTTACAGGCAATCCCCAGAAATGGTCGAAATGTTCATGGGATATGACAAGAAAGTCTATCTCTTTTTTCATGAGCATCTTGTCTATACCTTCCCTTTTAAAGCATTCATCCATCCAGGCATATGACCATCCGGTGTCAAGGAGTATCTTTTTATGAGAACCATCTAAGAGTTCAACATCAATAAGACATGCATAACCACCAGCATTTTCAGGATGGACAGCATTTTCCATCTGGAATTGCCATGCCTTTTCAAGATTATTAGGGAGATACTGCTTTATATGTTTTATACCTGCTTCATAGGAACCTTTTCCGAGTTTACCTTTTACATCTGCAAAAGGAGGCCAGTTATATTCATACTGATTAACAAGAAGTCCACCAGCTCCTTTTATATCACCCATAAGAACCTTGTTATCAAACCAGCTTGTCTCAGAAATATTTAATATTTTTATGCTTTTACATTCACCAATATCTATCTGCTTTGGCACAATCTTTGCAAAATGTTTTTTACGCCATGGGCTATAAGAGTAAAGACCCATCATACCGATAGCACCTATGGCACCACCCACAACAAGACTTTTTGCAAATTCTCTTCGGGTCATACCTTTGTCTTCATTCTTTTTTTCATTATCCATACTTTTTTCACCTCCTTTTTCTATGTATAAACCCATTTCAATTTTCCGAGTATTGGAAGCAACCAGATTGTGATGAAGTAGATAATAATTCCTATGATTATACCTGCAATGATACCAGCAGGGGCTAATTTTGCAGCAGAAACTGTAGGGCCTTTTTCTGTTTTCATAAGTGCGATCTCTTCTGGTTTTGCCTTTCTCCATCCGGGCCAGTTATCCATAAACCAATGGTTTATAAGCATTATATTAATGAGCCAAATTGTTGGAATCATAGGAAATTGTTCAGGTTGAGCATAGCCTTTTTGTGTGCCAAGGGTTAAATGGCCTACATTATAATAAATCCAGTAGATAGCCATACCACCAAAAATAGCAATGAGGGTGCGAATCAGCCAGTTTACAGGGGTGCTATATTTTCTGGGCCAGTTATTGCAGTAGAATGTCAGGAATAGGGCAGGTATGAGAAAGAATACCATTGTTTCTCCTACATGGAGCCAGCGCCAGTCAGGTGAAAAATCCATTCTTGTCCCTCTTATAGCAGGACCCCACCAGAGTTCCTGGGCAAAATGGAGGAAGAAAAAGAAACACCAAGCAATTGCAATAATCCCAAAAAATGCAGAAAGTCGTCTTACAGTATTGTGTTTTATTAATTTAAAAGGATATCTTTCCCAGATAGTCTCATAGAGCCATACAGTAATGGTGCAACACATTATCCATGCCACATGAAAGTTACCGCTTACTGTATTTGCAAATTTTTCCCAATAGGGAGGAGCAATTGAGGCAAATCTTTGCCAGGGATATGAGAGGATTCCCATATGTGGATGCATGGTGCAGAGATATACAATTGTCCCTATAAAAAATGTGACTATAAGAACAGTCCAGCCAAGAACAGGTTGTTTAAGATTCTGCCAGGGTGTATTTTCCATTGCCACAGGCCATGAAGGGCTCAACCAAGAGGCAATCGCTGCAAACATCAAACATGCAAGTGCTGCATATTCAATTGCAAAAAATTCTGTGATACCTGGAAGTTTCATACTCCTTGCAGGATTAAAATATGCCATTGAGAAGTTTCCGAGAATTCCTTCAAAAAATATCTTTATGAGGATAAGCAAAACGCCAGTCATCACACAGGTCATAATAAATCCTTTCCATAGTGGATGCCATGTTTCGAGTTGCCTTCTTCTGAAAGGCCAGAACTCAAAGATGTATACCATCCATATAAGAACAATGAGTATCCACCGGGTATACATATACCCAAGATAAGGGGTATACATTCTGAGCCATCCTCGCCTATCCTGGAAAATCCACCATGACACATAGAAGACAACAAGAATAAGAAGAAGGTTTACTATTTGTGGCCAAGGAGCTGACCAGCGCGGGACAAGGACACGCTCTTCAAGATAACCTTCACCGTACTTTTTTTCAATCTTTTCTTCCATAAAGCCACCTCCTCTTCTTTTTATTAAGAAAAACAAAAAGTTAGGTTAAATCATTTTTAAAAATTCACTGTCGATTTGTCTTACAATATCCTCAACATCCCCAATAACATTTGTTATTACTTTTATTTTATTGTCTTTAAATAAAAAAAAGTGCTCCTCTTTAATTCCTCCGCAGATAACTATTTTAATCTTCAAACTTTTCAATAAGGATACTATGAACCTTCCCCCATTGTCAAGACAAAAATCAGCCATTTTTAAGTTTGGTTTC
>CAZJOP010000161.1:0-4042 GCA_964547695.1 uncultured Syntrophorhabdaceae bacterium | reverse complement strand
CACACCGGCAGGGTCTAAAAGTGCGACACCAAGGACAACATAAGAAAGCTGACTCACCGTTGAATAGGCAAGCCTTGCCTTTAAGTCATCTTTTGTAAGGGCAATCACAGATGCTGCAATTATTGTAAAGGAGGCAATATAGGCAGTGTATATTCCAAGATGGGAATGTTGTAAAAGGGATACACCGAATGTGGATAGCATGACCCTTGCAATGCTAAACACACCGGCCTTGACGACTGCCACGGCATGGAGCAATGCACTCACAGGGGTTGGTGCTACCATGGCTGAAGGTAGCCAGTTGTGTAAAGGCATGATCGCTGCCTTTGCAAATCCGAAGATGAAAAGCCAGTAGGCCACACTCACCCAGATGTTGTCTGTGCCCTTTTCGAAGATGCCTGTGATTATATTGTCGGAGAAGTCAAGGGTGCCTGTTAAGACATAGGTGAGCACCATTGCCGGCAGTAGTAACCCTTTAGAGGTTCCCATAAGGTATACGATGTATTTTTTTGCCCCGGCATAGCCTTCTTCGTCCTGATGGTGTGCCACAAGGGGGTATGTAAATATGGTTATGATTTCATAGAAGAGATACAGTGAAAAGATACTCCCCGAGTAAGACACCCCCTGGGCGCCTAAAATGGCCACGGCAAAACAGGTATAGTATCTCGTCTGGGCATGCTCGTTAAGGGATCTCATATAACCTATGTTGTAGGATGTGGCAAATATCCAGAGAAAGGAAGATATAATACCGAATACAAGGGAGAGCCCATCGACCCGGAAATTAAGGTTTATACCTGGTGCAATGGTTGAAAGGGTATAAACTATCTTATTCCCTGCAAAAATCGTGGGTACCATATATGCCACGGACAAGAAAGTGACAATGGAGCCTGCAAAAGACCATCCTTCCCTTAAATTTGGCCTTTTGCCTGAAAACATTATAAGGATTGAGGTTACAAGCACTATAACAATCGGTAAAAGAGGAATGGGGCTCTCTATTATCATATCCTAATCTTTCAACTCCTTTAATGTATCCGCTTCTATCTTTTTGAAGCGTCTGAAAATGAGGATAATTATGGCAAGGGCAATGGCCACTTCTGCAGCTGCAATTCCCATGATAAAGAGGGTGAACACCTGTCCGTTTACCCTTTCAGGATAAAGAAATCTATTTATGGCTATGAAATTGAGACCTGCACCATTCATAATAAGCTCAACAGAGATGAGCATGGCAATTAACGTTCTTCTGTATATGATACCCAAAATGCCACAACACAAAAGAAACAGGGCGACAAACATATAAATACCAAGGTTGTTGAATAAAGGTCCTGTCATTTTTCCTTCCTTGAATAAAGGGCTATCATAATCGCACCGATTATACTCACAACGATCAATAGAGAGATAAGCTCAAAGGGCAGCACAAATTTATCAAAGAGTGCCCTGCCTAAATCTCTTGTAGTTGTGTTTATGGGTTCTGCCTTTATCCCAACCCATTCGGTTCTCATAATCACAGTTAAAAACAGTATGAACGTAACAAATGTCGTTACAGCACCGGATACGAATTTAACAGGTTTTGTCCATTCCTTCGGTCTTTTAAACATAGGGCCTGCAAGCATTATGGCAAATGCAATCAATATGGAGATTGCACCCACATATATCAAGATCTGCATCATGGCTATAAAGGGTGCATTAAGATATATGTATAGACCGGCAATGCCAAACATGGTGGTAATGAGTCCCATAAGGCCATATATAAGGGATCTCAAAAGCACAGTCATCAAAGCCCCGACCATTGTTATCAGAAGAATAATCACAAATATAATGTCTGCCAAAAACATTATCTGTTCTTCCTCTTTTCAAATTCTGCTAAAAGGTCATAATAAAATGCCTCTTTCTCAAATGCCGCTGGATTATAATCAGAGGAAAATGCAAGGGCATCTGTAGGACAGGATTCAACGCACAGGCCACACTGACTGCATGTGGTAAAGTTAAGGATATACTTTGTTAGGGTCTTTTTCTTCTCCCCTTCCTTCTTTTCACCGATTACCTGTATAGAATTGGAGGGGCAGTTCCTCTCACACATGCCGCAAACAATGCATCTTGTTCTGTCAGGGTTTTCATCGTCTGCTACGAGCTTTGTATGTCCCCTGAATCTCGGGGTAATGTTTATGGTTTCTCTGGGATACTGGACCGTAACAACAGGGCTGAAGAATGCCTTAATGGTGACACCCATACCTTTTATCAATGAAATGGCGCCTGTTATTATATCCTTTACCATGTTATAAGCCTCATAACTTTAGGATGCCCCCGGTTACTATTAAGTTTGCAAAGGCAACAGGAATCAATATTTTCCAAGAAAAATTAAGTAATTGATCAAACCTGACCCTGGGGAATGTCCATCTAAACCACATAATCACGAATACAAGAAAATACGTTTTTATAAAAAACCACACAATCCCCGGTAGCACTGGCCCTAAATACCCGCCCAGGAAAAATGTGGTGGCTATGGCACTGGCTATGAATATATTTGTATACTCGGCGAGGAAGAACAGGGCAAATCTCATCCCGGAGTATTCTGTATGGAAGCCTGCCACGAGCTCGCTCTCTGCCTCGGGTAAATCAAAAGGGGTCCTGTTCGTCTCTGCTGTTGCTGAAATAAAGTATATAAGGAAGGCAAAAAACTGCCATCTCCAGACAAACCATCCCTGCCTTTGAGCCTCAACGATATCCTTCAAAGAAAGGGAGTTTGCCATAAATACCACAGGTAGTAATGATAACAGTAGAGGTATCTCATAGGCAATATTCTGGGCAACGCTTCGGGTGGCACCTATTAAGGAGTATTTGTTATTGGAGCCCCAACCTGCGATAAGGATTGAAAGCACAGATAGGGATGAAAAGGCAAGTATTACAAGTATCCCCACGTTTATGTCTTTAACCTGAAGAAATCCGTCAAAGGGTATGACGATGAAGGATACAAGCACCGGTATGAAAACAATTGCAGGGGCAAGATAATACAAAGGTTTATCCACATTTGACGGTGTCAGAAGCTCTTTTGCAAGGAGTTTTAATCCGTCTGCAAAGGGCTGGATGAGCCCATATGGTCCTACCTCTTTAGGCCCAATCCTTCTTTGCATGTGACCGCTCACCTTACGCTCAACCCATGTAAGGACAAGGGCGTTGACGACAACCACAACAAGGACGCCTATTAGACCCAATATAAGCCTAATTAGCTCTTTTCCCACCACCTGAATTATGTTATCTAAAGAATACAATGCTTGACTCCTTATCTATCTATTTCAGGGATAACAAGGTCATAACTTCCCAGCGTGGCAATGGCATCGGCAATGAGGGTGCCTTTTGCAAGCTCTGGAAACGTCATGAGGTTTGAATAAGAGGGCACCCGCCATCTCATCCTGTATGGTATATCACTCTCATCGCTTACTATGTATACGCCCAATTCACCTCTTGGTGATTCAACGGTATGGTATATATCTCCTTTTGGTGGTTTTAATTTTTTAGGCAGTTTTTCTGCCTTCACAGGACCCTTTGGCATGTCTTTTAATGCCTTTTCGATGATATCAAGGCTAATCTCCATCTCCTGAATGCGCACAAGGTAGCGATCCATGTTATCGCCGTGTGTGCCCTGTGCCACTTTGAAATCAATCCTGTCGTATACTGCATAGGGTTCATGTTTTCTTATATCAAAGGGGATCCCCAGGCTTCTTATCACAGGGCCTGAGCAACCGTATCTTATAGGATACGTATCATCCATTACACCTATATCTTTGACCCTGTTTATAAATATTATGTTGCCTGTGACAAGCCTTTCATACATACCAAAACGGCTTCTCAAGCGATTAACGAATTTCTTTACATTTTCTTCAAAGGCATCGTCTACATCGTTGAATAAACCACCGAATCTAAAATAGGAGTATGTGAGCCTTGAACCTGTGACTGCCTCGAGTATGTCGAGGATCTGTTCTCTGTCATCGAAGGTATAGAGAAATGGGGTCAGGCCGCCTAAGTCTGCTAAAAAGGCGCCAAGCCACAA
>CAZJOP010000160.1:0-4093 GCA_964547695.1 uncultured Syntrophorhabdaceae bacterium | reverse complement strand
CATTGCCGCAGCCCTTTATCTTCTATTAACCTTTATGGTAGATTATGCAAGGTATGAATTAGGGCTTGCCTACGAAAAGGCATCCCTTCTCGCAACGATCCACGGTTTAGGACAGATCATAGGGGTGCTTACAATACCTGTGGCATCCGACTGTATAGGCAGGCGCATGACCCTTATTCTTTCCAATGCATTAATCGGCCTCTGTATACTAAATGTGATTCTTGCCGGTAACAACATTACATGGCTTTATATAAGCACTGGTTTTCTCGGGGCATTTTTCGGCGCCACATTTCCCATATATGGTGCGGCGGGAGGTGATTACTTTAAAAAGGAGATGCTTGGCACCGTTATCGGCGCCTTAACAATCTTTTACGGTTCAGGTGCCATTATTGCCAACAGGGTAGGCGGTCATATAAGGGATATTACTGGTTCATTTTTTATCCCCTTTGTAATGGCAGTTATAATAGCATTTGTGGCATCGTTTTTAATGATGTTTGTAAAGAAAGAGCCGCTACAGGTCTAAACCTTTATAAAAATGCGTTATGTAAGTGTTAAGGTATCTGTTGCATTTGCATTTGCCATTTAATAATATAAATAAAAATTTTTTAAGGAGACATAAATGGGAAGGCTTTTCGGCACAGATGGGATAAGGGGTGAGGCAAACCGTTATCCCATGAATGCCCATACTGCATTTTCTGTGGGTCAGGCAGTTACATATCTTTTAAAAAAGACCTATAATAAGCCGAGGATTATTATAGGAAAAGATACGAGAATTTCAGGTTATATGCTTGAAAGTTCCATTGAAGCAGGGATTACTTCAATGGGTGGCATATCTTATCTTGTAGGGGTTTTGCCAACGCCTGGTATAGCCTTTATAACCCAGAGCATGCGTGCTCATGCCGGTATTGTGATCTCTGCATCCCATAACCCCTATCAGGACAATGGTATAAAGATTTTTTCAGGAAACGGCTTTAAACTGTCCGATGAAGAGGAAGAGATTATTGAAGATTTAATACTCAATAATGACCTTTCAAATTTGGTGCCCCCTGCGAACGATATGGGTAAGGCATACAGGCTTGACGATGTGCTGGGTAGATATATCGTGTTTCTCAAAAATACATTTCCCAGGGATATAACCATGGAAGATATGAAAATAGTGCTTGATACTGCAAACGGTGCAACATACAAGGTTGCCCCTATTGCCTTTTTTGAACTCGGTGCCGAGGTGGAGGTAATCCACAACAATCCCAACGGGCTAAATATAAATGAAAACTGTGGTTCCCAGCATACATACGATTTAAGAAGAAGGGTCGTAGAAACAGGGGCAAGTATCGGCCTTGCCTTTGATGGAGACGGGGATCGCCTAATCGCCGTGGATGAAAAGGGAAACGAGCTGACAGGGGACCAGATATTAATCATCTGTGCCAAGGCATTGAAAGATGAAGGAAGGCTGAAAAACAACCTTATCGTAAGCACCATCATGAGTAACTTAGGTCTTACTATTGCGTGTAAAAGATATGGCTTCAGTCACCATGCATCAAAGGTAGGAGATAGATACGTCCTTGAGGACATGCTAAGATACGGCTCCATCATAGGTGGTGAACCATCAGGCCATATGATATTCCTTGAACATCATACAACCGGTGACGGTATTGTCACGGCCATGCAGTTAATCTCTGTTATGATAAAGACAGGGAAGAGTCTATCAGAGCTGGCAAAACTCATGGACATATATCCCCAGAAGATTATAAACGTGCCTGTTAATAATAAACCGGACATATATACAATCCCTAAGGTTAAAGAAGCAATTGTAGAAGTGGAGCAGGCGTTAGGCGCACAAGGCAGGGTGCTTGTGCGTTATTCAGGGACACAGAATTTCTGCAGGGTCATGGTGGAAGGCCCCGATGACGAAACAACAGAGAGATACTGTAGATACATTGCCGGTGTAATTCAAGAGACAATTGGATAGTTTTTTAGATATGCATGAAGTTTCATTTTGAAGCACAAAAATTAACAAAAAACATTGACAAGTTTGACCAGTATGATACTATGTGGTTTAAACTGTTTCATTAAATCTTTAAGGGGGTGAATTTATGAGTGATGAGACACCTTTGCTCGATGAGCTTGAAAAGGGACCATGGCCGAGTTATGTAACCCAGATAAAGGTTGCGGCAAAGAAGAAAAAGGCGGCCAGGGACCTCCTTGGTATCCAGGAGCTCTCCTATAAGGATAAGGTAACCCACTGGAAGCACGGTGGGATTGTGGGTGTCACAGGATATGGGAGCGGTGTTATAGGCAGGTACTGTGACCAGCCAGAAAAGTTTCCGGATGCTGCGCAATTTCATACAATGAGGATAAACCACCCGGCAGGATGGTTTTACAGTACTAAAACTCTAAGAGAGATATGCGATACCTGGGAGCAATACGGTAGTGGTCTTACAAACTTCCACGGTTCTACAGGGGATATTATCCTTTTAGGAACCACCACAGAGAACCTCCAGCCCTGTTTCGATGCATTGACAGAAAAGGGGTTTGATTTAGGTGGTTCAGGTTCGGCATTGAGGACCATATCGGGCTGTGTGGGTCAGGCAAGGTGCGAGTGGGCAAATTTTGACACCCTGAACCTTGTCTATGATCTCACCATGGAGTTCCAGGACGAAATCCACAGACCCCGCTGGCCATATAAATTCAAGATCAAGGCCTCTGGCTGTCCCAATGACTGTGTGGCAGCCATTGCAAGGGCTGATTTCACCATCATAGGGACATGGAGGGATGCCTTAAGGATTGACCAGGCTGCTGTTAGAAATTATGTGGATAACGGTTTTGATGTAAAGACTCTTATCGTGGATAAATGCCCTTCCGGTGCCCTTGAATGGGACGATAAATCAAAAGAACTGAAATTGAATGGAGAAGATTGTGTCCGATGCATGCACTGTATAAACAAGATGCCAAAGGCAATAAGACCTGGCACTGATTGCGGTGCCACAATACTTGTGGGGGGAAAGGCACCTATCATCAAAGGTGCATATCTCTCATGGGTGCTCGTTCCTTTTATAAAGGTAGAGCCGCCCTATGAGGAGATCAAAGACCTGCTAAGAAAGATATGGGACTTCTGGGATGAAAACGGTCGCACCAGAGAAAGACTTGCAGAGCTCATAGAGAGGGTGGGCTTAAAGAATTTCTTGAAAGAGATAGGTATACCGCCTGTGCCGCAGATGGTCTACAAGCCAAGGGCAAATCCATATGTGTATTTTTGAGGTTAGAGGTTGGAGATTAGAGGGTAAATTTAAAAAACAAAGATTGTAATATATAGAACAAACATTTAAGGAGGGCGATTATGGGAAGGACAGATATAGGTCCACCGGACTACAGGGATATGCTTCCACCGGTGATAAAGAAAAATTACGGAAAGTGGAAATATCACGAAACCTTAAGGCCGGGTGTATTAAGGCATGTATCTGAATCAGGAGATGAACTCTATACAGTAAGGGCAGGTTCCCCAAGGCTTTTATCCATAGATTTTATAAGGGATATCTGTGATATTGCCGATAGATACTGTGACGGTTATTTGAGATTTACAAGCCGTTATAACATAGAGTTTATGACGGATAAAAGGGCAAATGTGGATGCCCTGATAGAGGCATTAAAAAACCTCGGTCTTCCCGTGGGAGGAACAGGCAATGCCATATCCAATATCGTCCATACCCAGGGCTGGATTCACTGCCACAGTGCAGCCACAGATGCATCAGGTCTTGTAAAGGCCATAATGGACGAGTTGTATGATTATTTTACAAGCATGAAACTGCCTGCATATGTGAGAATTGCTGTGGCTTGCTGTATAAACATGTGCGGGGCAGTGCATTGCTCTGATTTGGCCATAGTGGGTGTGCACAGAAAACCTCCAAAGATTGACCATGAAAAGGTCCTTGCCCAGTGTGAGATACCCACCACGATCCAGTCTTGTCCCACAGGGGCCATAAGACGCCACCCAGATCCCAATGTAAAGAGTGTGGTGGTGCGTGAAGAGTTATGCATGTATTGCGCCAACTGTTTTACCGTATGCCCTGCCATGCCCCTTGCAGACCCTGAAGGT
>CAZJOP010000159.1:0-4161 GCA_964547695.1 uncultured Syntrophorhabdaceae bacterium | reverse complement strand
TTGCTACAGGTAATACAGTAATACCCTCCCTCGAGGCATCTCAAATCCTTGAAAAGGAAGGCATAAAGGCCACGGTAATAAACGGCAGATTTGTAAAACCCATGGATAGAGAGATGCTTTTTGAAGTTGCATCACAGGTAAGAAAGATTTTAACTGTTGAAGAAAATACGGTAATCGGTGGTTTTGGTGCCGGGATTCTCGAGGCATTATCAGAAGAAGGGATTTTAATCCCTGTGAAAATAATGGGTTTACCCGATGCATTTTTACCCCACGGTGCACAGGATACATTAAGGCATGCTACAGGCTTAACCAAAATAGGTATTGCAAAGAAAGTGCTCGATTGGTTAAGGAAAGAATAGATATAGTGCTTACAAAAAAAGGTTATGCCCAATCAAGGGAAAGGGCAAAGATTCTCATTATGGCAGGTGCTGTGTATGTTAACAACGAAAGGATTACAAAAACAGATGCAAGGATATCAGAGGAAGCAGAGATTCAAATAAAATTAAACCCCATTCCCTATGTAAGCTATGGCGGTGTTAAACTTGAAAAGGTTTTGAAGGAATGTAACATAGATATAAAAGGCAAAAAGGCGATAGATATTGGCTCCTCAACAGGTGGTTTTGTGGACTGTATGCTAAAATACGGGGCATCCTGTGTGTATGCCGTAGATGTAGGCACCCATCAATTACATGACAGGTTAAGAAAAGATTTAAGGGTGCGATTAATGGAAGGAATAAATGCAAGATATCTCAACTTTGACGACATAGGCGAAAAGGTAGATGTTGTTACTATTGATGTGTCTTTTATATCTATTAAAAAGATTCTGCCTGTGATTAAGGTGTTTTTAGATAAAGGTGGGCTTGTCATCTCCCTTATAAAACCCCAGTTTGAAGTGGGAAGATATGAGGTGGGAAAAGGCGGCATAGTTAAAGATGAAGACAAAATAAAAAAGGTGATTGATGAAATAGTAACATTCGGTAAAGGGCTTGGTCTTAAGCCCCTAAATATTTGTGAGGCCCCGAGGGAAAGGCAGAAAAAAAATAGAGAGTTTTTCATCGTATGGGAAATATAAAACCACCTAAACCTGTTGCCCTTTTTTCAAGTATCATTTATAACAGCGAAGAACCCCTCTTTGAGGCTTTAAAAACACTGGAGAAGAACATTGGTGCCATAGAGGATAAGACACATGTTATGCTGTTTAACCATACAGGATATTATGAAAAAGAGATGGGTTCAGAGCTAAAGCGCATATTTATACTCTTTAACACTTTGATTAATCGAGAATCCATTGTTGATATTAAACTCATGACAAATGACATGGAAAAACATCTGTCCATTAATGAAAAAAGACAGGTGAATATCGACCCTGGCTACATATCACTGGAAAACATTATCCTTGCCACAACAAAAAACTATACCCACAGGATTTATCTCGGCTCAGGCATATACGCTGACTTAACCCTTATCTTTAAAAAGGGAACCTATACCCCCCTTGAATGGACTTATCCTGATTATGCAAGTAACGACATAATAAGTATTTTCAATAACTGGAGAAATCTATATAAAAGGAAGTTGATATGATAAGAAGTATGACCGGTTTTTCAAGGATTGAAAAGGAATTTACAGATGGAAAGTTCTACGGTGAGGCAAGGTCTCTAAATAACAGATACCTTGAGGTAAACCTAAGACTGCCCAAATTAGATTACTCTTTTGAATATCTTTTCAGGGAAAAAGTAAAAAAATACATAAAAAGGGGAAAAATAGACATAGTTATCAAGTGGGAAAGACCCGATTCAACGCTTAGTAATTTAAAGATAAACGAAGAGGCAGTCCAAATGTATCTGGAAGCGGCAAATTTTTTGAAAAATAAGTATAAGATAAAGGGTGCACTCACAATTGAGCAAATCTTTACCATTAAGGATATCTTTACATACGAAGAAAATAATAACCTGCCTTACGAAAATCTCACCGCCTCCTTTGAAGAACTCCTGGAAAAATTAGATGAGGAGAGGAAAAAAGAGGGAAGAATCATAGAAAAAGACTTAAAATCGAGGATAAGGACAATAAATTCAATAATAAAAGAAATTGAAAAACAGTTGCCAAAAACAATAAATGCCCATGAAAAAAGATTAAAAGAAAGGCTAAAGGAAATTACAAAGGATGGTATTTTGGACGAATCGAGGATTTTACAGGAACTTGGATTATATATGGAGAGAATAGATGTGGCAGAGGAGATAACGAGGTTAAAAGGCCATCTAAAAAATTTCAAGGAAACCCTTTCTTCTGACGATGCAATTGGCAGGAAACTCGACTTTATTATCCAGGAAATGGTGAGAGAGACAAATACCATAGGTAGCAAGGCATGTGACTTCACCATAAGCGAAAAGGTGGTGCAGATAAAGGTGGAGATAGAAAAAATGCGTGAACAGGTTCAAAATGTGGAATAAAAATATATGATATTAAATCATGGGTGAGCATATGGAATCAAGAAAGGGTATTCTGTTTGTCATCTCTGGTCCCTCTGGTGCGGGAAAGAGCACTTTAATTGAAAAGTTTTTAACACAAGACAAGAAAAGCACATTTTCTGTATCTTACACAACGAGGGAAAAAAGGGATAAAGAAATGGATGGAAGGGATTATCATTTCGTAGATAAAAATACATTTCTTGAAATGGTAAAAAACGATGAATTTCTTGAGTGGGAAACCGTTCATGAAAACCTATACGGAACACCTAAAAAAGAGGTATTTAATGCCTTAAAAAAAGGAAAAGATATATTTCTCGATATAGATGTGAATGGTGCTCTTAAAATTAAAAAGAACTATCCAGAGGCATGCCTTATATTTGTTGAGCCCCCATCCAAAGAAGAGCTGAAGAAAAGGCTCACATTAAGGGGAGAAAAAAAGATAGATTTAAGATTGAAAAGATACGATGAAGAGATTGAAAAAAAACATGTCTTTGATTATAATATAATCAATGAAAACCTTGAAAAGGCATATATGGATTTTCAAAAAATAATAGAAAGTGTTAGGGGGCTAAAAAATGGCAAGGATAACCGTTGAAGATTGCATAGATAAGGTAGAAAATAGGTTTGAGCTTGTCCATCTGTGCGCAAAAAGGGCAAAACTCCTTGCTAAAGGAGAAAAACCCCTTGTAAATTCAACAAACAGGGAAATTGTTACTGCCCTGAGGGAAATTGCAGAAAGTTATGTGTATTTTGACAAAAAGTCACAGGCCGAAAAACAGATAGAGAAAGAAGAAACACCCTATCAGATTTCAAATTTCTCACCATAAAGGACCTCTTCAGGGATTTTCATAAAAAATTCAGCCTCTTTAATCTTTCCTCTTTTATAGGCACCTTTTGCCACAATGGTGCATTTTTTCTCCAATTCTTTTAACGCCTTTAACCTCATATCTTCATTTAAAACATTGCTGTTCAGTATGTTTACAATACTTTTAATCCTGAATCTATCCATAGCCTCGTATCTTCTTGACAGCTGATCCTGGTGACCACCATTTTTAATGATATAAGGTTTATCTATAAAAAGCACAGGAAACCTTGCGGTAATCCTGAGCCACATATCATAATCCTCACAAACAGGTAATGACTCATCAAAAAGACCTGCTGAATCAAAAACCTCTCTTTTTATAACCACAGAGGATGGACTTATTATACATAACGGCAAACACCTATCGAATATCCAGCCAGAATATTTTTTATGCCTTTTCTTCTGGTTCATCCTTTTTCCGTTTTTTTAACCATATCTCATCCGTATAAGATATGAGATATCCTGTTTCTTCCATGGCATTTATCTGTCTTTTTAATTTTCCCTTTAACCACCTGTCATCCACATCGAGAAAGGCAATATATTCACCCTTTGATACCTTTATGCCCGTATTTCTTGCGCTGCTTATACCTCCGTTTGGCTTCCATAGATACTTTACGGGCATGTCCCTTATTATCTCATAGGAATCGTCGTCAGACCCATCGTCAATAACAATAATCTCTTTGTCTTCAAAATCTTGCTGAATTACTGAATTAACGGCATCTAAAAGGAAATTTTTTCTGTTGTATGTTGTTATTATTACCGATACCATGAAAAGATGCAGACAAAAAAATGGCGGGGACGACGAGACTTGAACTCGCGGCCTCCGGCGTGACA
>CAZJOP010000158.1:0-4179 GCA_964547695.1 uncultured Syntrophorhabdaceae bacterium | reverse complement strand
TGCAGTATATTGACATGCTCAAAAAAGCTGGTGTGAAGATGTTTCACAAGGTTGGTGCTGTTAAACATGCACAGCACGCTGAGGATGTTGGCTATGATGGTATCTATGCAGCAGGGATAGAAGAAGGCGGACACCCTCTTAAGGATGATGTCACAACAATGGTTCTTACTCCCAAAATAGCAGAAAAGGTAAAAATACCTGTAGTTGCTGTTGGTGGCATTGCAGATGGTAAATCAATGGCAGCAGCTCTTGCTCTTGGTGCAGAGGGAGTTATGATGGCCACAAGATTTATGGCAACCCATGAGTGTCAGGTTCATGAAAACATCAAGAAGGAAATAGTTAAGCGCCAGGAAAACGAAACAACCCTTATATGCAAATCTATAAATCTCCAGGGACGTGCTATAAAAAACAAAATCGTTGAGGAGATTCTTGAGGCAGAAAAAAGAGGAGCGACCCTTGCAGAGCTTGCTCCGCTAATTACAGGTGAAAGATGCAGAGTTGCATGGACAACAGGAGATGTTGATGTTGCACCAATGATGATGGGGCAATCAATTGGAAGAATCTACGATATAAAAAGCTGCAAAGAAGTTATTGAAGACATGGTAAAAGAGGCACAAGAGCAGATACAGAAGATAAGCAAATATTTCTAAATAGGGATGGGCAGTTATGAATAATCCTATAGTTGATACAAGAGATCTTAAATATGTTTTATTTGAGGTCCTGAATATAGACTCACTTACTAATTATGATTTATTCTCTTCTTTTGATCACGACACTTTTGAGGCAACCTTAAACCTCATAGAAGATATTGCTGTAAAAGAATGCTATCCTTACTTTAGTGCAGCAGACAGGGATGGTTGCAAATGGGATCCTGCAACAGGGGATGTCTCTATTCCCGAAGGCATAAAAAAACCTCTTAAGGCCTATTATGATGCAGAACTCATTGGGATGTATGAATCCCCTGCAATTGGAGGAACTGGAATGCCCCAGACCCTTGGTGCAGCTTACATAGAATTCATAAGCGCAGCACACCAGCCACTGCTTATGTGGGGGGCTTTGGCTCATGGCTCCATGATGCTTATTGCAAGATTTGGCACAGAAGAGCAAAAGAAGACCTTTATCCCTAAGATGATGAAGGGCCAGTGGGGAGGCACAATGTGCTTAACAGAGCCCCATGCAGGCAGTGATGTAGGCAGGCTTTCAACAAAGGCTGTGCGCCAGGCAGATGGGACATACCGCATAACAGGACAAAAGATCTTTATATCTGCTGGAGAAAATGACTATTACTCCAATATGATTCATCCAGTCCTTGCTCGCATTGAGGGAGATCCTCCGGGAACAAAGGGAATTTCTATATTTATTGTCCCGAAGTATCTTGTGGACTCAGAGGGCAACATAATAAAACGAAACGATGTCAAATGCACAGGCATTGAACATAAAATGGGCATAAAAAGCTGTGTTACATGCACCATGAGCTTTGGAGAAAATGGAGAGTGTGTGGGATATCTCCTTGGCAAAGAACGAGAGGGCATGAAGATAATGTTTCACATGATGAATGAGTTCAGGATGGGAACTGCAATTCAGGCTCAAGGAGTTTCCTCTGCTGCATATCTCCATGCAGCATCTTATGCAAAAGCAAGGCTACAGGGAAGCGCCATCAAAGACATGAATAATCCAGATGCTCCCATGGTGCCAATTGTGCAGCACCCCGATGTCCAGAGGATGCTTTTATGGATGAAAAGCTATGTTGATGCTCAAAGGATGCTCATATATAAAACCTTCTATAATATGGACATAGAAAATGTAGGCACAGAGGAACAAAAAAAAGAAGCCAAAGCCTTGATTGACTTTATGGTGCCAATTCTAAAAGCAGGTTGCAGTGACCGCAACGTTCTCATCACCTCAGAGGCAATGCAGGTCTTTGGGGGATATGGTTACTGCATGGATTATCCCATTGAGCAGATGATGCGCAACTCTAAGATCCTGTGTATTTTTGAAGGAGCAAATGGCATACAGGGAATTGACCTTGTTATGCGTAAACTCCTCATGAATCCAGGTCAATATAATTATAATATATTCAAAAAGAATATCTATGAATCTATCTCTCTTGCCAAAGGAAATGGAGTAGAAGAAAAATACATAATTCCACTGGAAAAGGGACTTGCTCGCCTTGATGAGTATGTTGAGAAGATGAAGTCAATGGTTGCATCCTTTAAATTTAAAGAGATTCTCTCTGGTGCAACAACATTCCGCAAGTGCATATACATGGTTGCAATTGCATGGATGCATGTATGGAATCTTGCAATAGCCTTACCAAAATTCAAGGCAATTGCTGGAGATAAAAAGGATAAAGAGCTTAAAAATCTCCTTATGGAAAATAGCGATGCAGCCTTTTACCACAGCAGAATACTTGCATCAAAATTTTTCCTTATGGAAGAGTTCCCTCAATTCTTTGGCATGATGGATTGTCTCTTTGCAAGTGAATGGCCTGTGCTTGAGGCAGATGAATTCACCTTTGTTAATACCATAGAGATGTGATTCCCCCTTTTACATAAAGAACAAAAAAAGCCCCTCTTACGAGGGGCCTACTTTTGGGATGATATAAGATAATAGAAAATTTTGTATTATGCTTTCCTGCTATACATCTCCTCAATCTCTTTTGCATATACCTCAAGAATAACTCTCTTTTTAGCCTTTTGAGTCGGTGTAAGCATTCCGTTTTGCTCAGTAAATCTCTCTGTGAGGATTGTGTATTGCTTGATAACCTCAAATTCCTCAAGCTCTTTATTTGCCTTTGCAACTTCTCCAGCAATAAGTTCTCTGATGCCACCCTGTTCAATAAAATCAGGACCAACTTTTACAACAATTGGAACTCCTGCTGAATTATCAATTACAACCTGGCTCTTATCGTATTTAATGCCTTCCTTATCAAACTTTTCTTTAAAGAAGGTAAAACTCGGAACAATCAGAGCTGAGATAAAGGGCCTCTCATCTCCAATTATAAATACCTGCTCAATATATGGGCTTGTAGCAAAAAGGCCTTCAAGCTTTGCAGGAGCAACATTTTTACCTGTTGCAAGGCATATAATAGCCTTTATTCTATCAACTATTTTGTAATAACCAAACTTATCAACCTCAACCTTATCACCTGTCTTAAACCATCCATCAGGAGTAAAGGACTCTGCAGTTTCCTTTGGCTTATTCCAGTATCTCTTAAAAACCCCGGCACCACTAATCTCAAGCTCACCTATTTCAGAAACTCTTAATCTGCTACCGTTAGAGGCAAGACCAACATATCCTGGCTTGCAAGCAATAAGTGGAGTATTTGCACAGGCATTAAAGCTCTCTGTTGAACCGTATCCCTCACTTACCCTTATGCCAATTATATAGAAAAATTTGAGCAAATCAGGAGAAATAGATGCACTTGCAGAGAATGAATGCTTGAAGTTTTTGCCAAAAAGGGCTCGAACCTTTGCAAAGAGCTTATCAGCTATTTTATATTTAATCTTAAGCCCCAGAGGAAGCTTCTCTGTTACGTCAAAGTCATGGCCCATATTGTAGGTTTCTGTCTCGGGATCATATCTGTACATAAAAACCTCTTCTCCAACCTTGAGGGCCCAATCGAATAATTTACGCTTAAGACCGCTTTCTCCCATCTTTTGCTGAAGCTGAATATATATCTTTTCATATAATCTTGGGACACAGTTAATCCAGTGAGGATTATACTTCTGCATATCATCAAGGAGAGTTCCAGGTGAATCCGCATAGGCTATTGTGCAACCATTAAATATTGCAGCAAGCTGACATGAACCTCTATCAAAGATATGCGCAAGAGGCAAAAAGCACAAAGTAGTATACTCAGTCTTAAAGGGCATGCCACAGTAATTAAAGAATTGATTTACACCATACATCCTTGAAGAGGCATTGTGGTGAGTTAAAACAACGCCCTTCCCCTGTCCTGTTGTTCCAGATGTATAAAGGATTGTATAAATATCATCAAGGGCAACTCCATCTCTCCTTGCAATATAGGCATCGTAATTTTTGCTATCCTTTTTCCACTCAATACCAATGTCCTCAAGATCCTTCATGCTTATTACTCTTGGATCATTGCTCTTGAATTCCCTATCCATTACTATAATCTTTTGCAGTGTTGGCAGTTGATCAAAGCCTTCAAGAACC
>CAZJOP010000157.1:0-4246 GCA_964547695.1 uncultured Syntrophorhabdaceae bacterium | reverse complement strand
TGCCCCTGATTCATCCCAATATACAAGTATTACTGAGGAGATAGAGCTGGCACCACCTGTGTCAAAGACCATTATGGTAAGTGTATCTGTGCTAAGAGACGACGAGACGCATCAGGAGCTGGGACTGGTGGGGACATTGAGGGATATAACAAGGCTTAAAGAACTGGACAAGTTAAAATCCCAGTTTGTGGCAATGGTGACCCATGAATTGAGGGCACCTGTTTCAGCTATTGAGGGCTATCTTACAGCATTTCTTACAGGTGCTGCAGGTAATGACCCCAAGATGTACCGGCAGATGATGGAAAGGGCAAGACAGAGGGCAAGGTCCCTTCTCGATTTGATAAATGATTTGCTTGAATACAGTAAGCTTGAGGCAAAAAGCCCTGTAAGAAAAAAGGAACTCCTCGACATCTCGGATATTATCATAAACACCGTGGAGCTATTAAAAGGTCAAAGCGGGTCAAAGGATTTAACATTCGTGGTGGATGTCCCCAGGCCTCTACCTTTTATCGAGGCAGACAGAAGAGAGATGGAGCAGCTAATAACAAACCTCATCTCCAATGCCATTAAATACAATGTGAAAAATGGTAAAGTCATAGTTAGTGCAAGACCGAATAAACATTTTTTAGATATTACTGTAGCTGATACAGGCATAGGCATAGAGGCAGAACATCTACCCCACATTTTCGATGAGTTTTACAGGGTATCGTGTCCTGAAACAAGATACACAACAGGAACGGGGCTCGGTCTATCCATTGTAAAAAAGATTGTGGAATCGCATTTTGGCCGCATAGATGTGGAGAGCACCCCTCATAAAGGGACTACATTTACGGTCAAATTGCCGATTAAACAAAAAAATAAAGACTAAATTGAAAAGGAGATGCTATGGCTAAAGAATTAAGACAAAACCAGATAGTTGAAAAACAACAGTTAGCACCATCAATTACACTTTTTAAGCTTTATGTGCCTGACATTGCTAAAAAGGCAAAGCCCGGGCAGTTTGTGGTAGTAAGGGCCGATGATTATGCAGAGCGGATACCTCTGACAATAGCAGATTTTGACCGTGAGGCAGGGACAATCACCATTATCTTTCAGGTAGTTGGAGCATCTACACAGAAATTAGAGCGGTTTGAAAAGAATCAAACCATCCTCGATGTGGTGGGACCACTGGGAAAACCAAGCCATATAGAAAAGTTTGGCACCGTGGTCTGTGTAGGTGGCGGTGTTGGGGTGGCCCCTGTGTATCCCATTGCAAAGGCCTTATATGAAAAAGGCAACGAGATGATAAACATAATAGGCGCAAGGACCAAAGACATGTTGATACTGGAGAATGAAATGAGAGCAGTAAGTCACGAGCTTTATGTAACCACAGATGACGGCACATACGGCCACCATGGCTTTGTTACAGATGTATTAAAAAAGCTGATAGAAGAAAAGAAAAAGATTGACCTCGTTATAGGCATAGGGCCTGTAATCATGATGAAGGCTGTAAGCGATGTAACAAGACCGCATAACATAAAGACCGTTGTAAGTTTAAATACCATTATGGTTGATGGAACCGGTATGTGCGGTTGCTGTCGTGCAACAGTGGGAGGAGAAACAAAGTTTGTATGTGTTGACGGCCCTGAATTCGACGGCCATAAGGTAGAGTTTAACGAACTGCTCTCAAGGAGTAAGATGTATAATAGAGAGGAAAGAAGGGCATTGTGGGACCACAAATGTAAGCTCGAAGAACAGGTAAAGTCTATCAAAAAGGCAAAGAGAAGAGAACCTATGCCGGAACAGAATCCTATGGTGAGGATTCAGAATTTCAACGAGGTTGCCCTTGGATATTCAAAGGAAAGTGCTATGCGTGAGGCATCGAGGTGCCTTAACTGCAAAAATTCACCCTGTGTAGAGGGATGCCCTGTAAACGTCCAGATCCCGAAATTTATAAAGCTGATAAAAGAAGGCGATTTTATGGGTGCCATCCATACCATAAAAGAGACGAACAGCCTTCCAGCTGTGTGCGGCAGGGTCTGTCCTCAGGAGGTCCAGTGCGAGGCAAGGTGTGTCCTTGGTAAAAAGGGTGAGCCTGTGGCCATTGGAAGACTTGAGAGGTTTGCGGCAGATTATGAGCTTTCAATGGGTGATGTGAGAATCCCGCCCATTCCAGAAAAGACCGGCAAAAAGGTTGCCGTGGTTGGTGCAGGTCCTGCAGGTCTTACAGTGGCAGGTGAATTGGCAAAAAAGGGACACGATGTGACCATATTCGAGGCATTACATAAGGCAGGGGGTGTTCTCGTTTACGGCATCCCTGAATTTCGTCTGCCAAAGGCCATTGTCCAGAGAGAGGTAGATTATGTGGAAAAGCTGGGTGTTAAGATAAAGGTAGATACCATCATCGGTCAGACAACAACGGTGGATGAATTATTTGAGCAGGGGTTTGATGCCATCTTCATCGGAACCGGTGCCGGGCTTCCCTATTTTATGAATATCCCTGGAGAAAACCTAAACGGCGTATATTCGGCAAATGAGTTTCTTACAAGGGCAAACCTTATGAAGGCATACCTCTTTCCTGAATACGATACTCCTGTAAGGGTTGGAAGTAAAGTGGCGGTGATAGGTGGCGGAAATGTGGCAATGGATGCAGCAAGGGTCTCAAAGAGATTGGGTGCAGACCATGTCTATTTGATTTACAGACGTTCAAGGGCTGAGATGCCTGCAAGGGCAGAAGAGGTGCACCATGCAGAAGAAGAAGGTATTGAATTTATGCTATTAACGGCCCCCGTGAGGGTAATAGGCGATGAGCAGGGTTGGGTTAAAGGTATAGAGTGCATAAAGATGGAGCTCGGTGAGCCTGATGCCTCGGGCAGGAGAAGACCTGTTGAGATAAAAGGCTCAAATCATGTGATAGATGTGGATGTAATCATCGTTGCCATAGGCCAGGGGCCTAACCCCATACTCACATCTACAACAGAAGGTCTTAAACTCCGCAAGACAGGCAACATCGAGGCAGACCCTGAAACAGGAAAGACAAGCAAGAAGGGTGTATTTGCCGGTGGTGATATAGTAACAGGAGCGGCCACGGTTATCCTTGCCATGGGTGCAGGAAGAAAGGCTGCTAGTGCAATAGATGAATATTTGAGAACAGGGAAATGGTAAGAAAAGGCGGGGCTACCCCGCCTTTTTAATTTTGGTGCTATAACATGGCAATATTGGCCCAGAAGATAAATGCCAGCGGTGACAGAATGGTAGATAGTGTGACGGCATTGGATGCAAGTTCCGGGTCTCCTCCTATCTCGTAAGCCATGATATAGGATGTCGTGGCAGTAGGGGTTGCAAGCAAAATAAATACGTGGAGCATGTCTTTAAAGCTAATCGCAAGCATGCTGAAATACAAGGCGGCAAATCCTGGTAGCACCATAAGCTTTAACAGTGCAGAGGTAACGGAGTATATAAAGGTCTTTTTTATGTTTTTAACCCCGATAGAGGCTCCTATCATGATAAGTGCCATAGGAAGGGCAATGTTGGAAAGAATCACCATGGCCTTTGTGAGAAATTTCGGGATGGGTATCCCCACATAAATAACAAACAAACCGAGAAATGTGGCTATAATAACAGGTGTCTTTATTATGGATATGATGGGCCTTATGATGTTTTTTTCCTGATGGGAAAATAAAGACAGAATTGCAATTGCCATACCATTGTTTAAAAGGATCATAATGCCTATCAGGATGCTCCCCTGTTTTAATCCCTTTTCTCCTAACAGATAAAAAAGCACTGCAAGACCTATGTAAGAAACGTTTCCGTGAAATGTGGTCTGGATAAATGTTCCCAGTTTGCCTGATTTTAATTTCATGGCATATCCTATAAAGAAGGATAAGACCATCAGGGCAAGGGTCGGGATAATGACGGCAAGTATATGGGTGAAAAATACTGATTTTATATCCGATTTTATTATACCGGTAAATATAAGAAGTGGCAATGGGAATAGAAATACAAACCTGTTTGCCTCGGAGATGAATTTATCGTTTATGATGCCTTTTTTGTGAATGATGTAACCAAAAACAATTATGAGAAAAATGGGAACTATGGTCTCTATTACAGCCATGCTACCTTGACCCCTTTTAGGTGTTATCTATTCCCTTAACGCACCATTCCATAATTCAAAGGAAGGAAATTCAGTATCCCTTTCATGTTTTTTATAAAACACGGCATAGGTCATGGATTTATATCTTGAAAACTGAGCGGCTTTTTAGGCTAT
>CAZJOP010000156.1:0-4283 GCA_964547695.1 uncultured Syntrophorhabdaceae bacterium | reverse complement strand
ATAAACCGGAGGTTTGGATGAAAAATTTTAAAAACAAACCACACAACAAACATCTTAAAAGAGATTTTTGTCTTTATTTTAAATGAAAAGATAGAAAACAAACGGTGCAACATACCAAAAAAAATTAAAAAAGAGGTGAAGTATGGAAAGAGAATCAACAGCAATCATACAGAGTTTGAAAAACAAGCATTACGGGGATATTATGGTTGTAGGCGGCGGTATAAGCGGCATTCAGGCTGCCCTTGACCTTGCCACAGCAGGTTTTAAGGTGTATTTTGTTGAAAAGTCTCCTACCGTGGGTGGTCATATGGCACATCTTGACAAAACATTTCCCACGAACGACTGCTCCATGTGCATTGAATCTCCAAAATTTGTGGAATGTAAAAGACATCCCAACATAGAGATGATAACTTATGCAGAGGTGGAGGATGTAAAGGGAGAGGCAGGAAACTTTACCGTAACAGTTGTCAAAAAACCGAGATATGTGGATGAAAACAAATGCACAGGATGCACTGTCTGCGTTGAATATTGTCCTGTTCTTTATCCTGACCAATTCAATCAGGGCATTTCAAAAAATAAGGCAATTCACATCTATTTTGCCCAGGCTATACCTCTCGTCACCTATATAGATGAGAGTTGCTTATACCTGAAAGAAAATAAATGTAAAATCTGCGCATCTGTATGTAAAAGCAATGCCATAGACTTTTCTCAAACCCCTGAGTCAATTATCGTTAATGTAGGGGCGATAATACTATCACCTGGTTTCAAGATATTTGACCCACGAATCTTAAAAGAATACAAATACGGAGAATTTATGAATGTAGTAACAAGCCTTGATTATGAAAGACTATTGTGTGCAACAGGTCCTTATGAGGGAGAGATACTCAGGGCTTCGGATAAAAGACACCCCCATAAGATTGCATGGATTCACTGTGTGGGTTCAAGACAGACAACTCAAGGTGGAAAGAGTTACTGTTCTGCTGTTTGTTGCACATATACTCAAAAACAGGTAATCCTCACAAAAGACCATGATGCAAACGCTCAATGCACCATCTTTCATAACGACATACGTTCTTATGGAAAGGACTTTGAAAGATTCTATCAAAGGGCACAGAATCTATCTGGAGTCAGGTTTATAAGAAGCTATGTATCTATCTTAAAGGAAGATCCTGAAACAAAAAATATTACTATAAGATATTCAATGCCCGATGGCGGTGTAAAAGAGGAAGAGTTTGATATGGTTGTTCTATCTGTTGGCCTTACCCCTCCTGAAAATGTGGAAAAAATTAAACAGGTATTTGGCATCGAATTAAATGAACATGGATTTTGTAAAACAGATCCCTTTAATCCCGTTGAAACAACGAGAAAGGGCATATATGTAAGTGGCGCTTTTATAGGCCCTATGGATATTCCCGAATCGGTATTTACTGCATCGGGGGCAGGTTCGAAATGCGGTGAAATCATGTCATTTAGAAGGGGTAGTCTTTCCAAAAAAAGGGTCTATCCACCGGAAAGGGATGTCTCTTCAGAAGAACCGAGAATCGGGGTTTATGTATGCCATTGTGGGGCAAACATAGGTCGTATTGTCAATGTGCCTGAAACTGTTGAATATGCTAAAAAACTCCAATATGTTGTCCATGCAGATGAAAATCTATTTATTTGTTCCACAGAGGCTGCTGCCATGCTGGCCAGGGACATTAAGGAAAAGGGGTTAAACAGGGTAGTCGTTGCTGCATGCACACCAAGGACACACGAACCACTATTCAGGGATACATTAAGAGAGGGTGGTATAAATCAGTATTATTATGAAATGGCGAATATTAGGGAACACTGCTCATGGGTTCATTCAAAAGAAAAGGAAGAGGCAACAAAAAAGGCTAAAGACCTCATTAGAATGGCTGTTGCAAGGGCAATACTTCTTGAACCCCTACAGGAATTCGATTTGCCTGTTGATAAAAGGGCAGTTGTTGTGGGTGGGGGTATTGCTGGCATGAACTCTGCCCTGTCCATTGCAAAACAAGGTCATGAGGTATATTTAATAGAAAAAGAGCATGTTTTAGGTGGGATTGCAAGAAAAATCCACTATACATTAGAAGGATATGACGTCCAGAACTATTTAAATGATTTAATCAAAGAGGTCTATAACCATCCCATGATACATGTGTATACAGATGCAAAGATTATTGAGGCACGAGGCTATGTAGGTAATTTTACCACAAGGATCCAGATAGAAGAGAAGATCATAGAGATAAAACACGGCGCTACTGTTATTGCCATTGGGGCAGAGGTCTATAAGCCTGAAGAATATCTTTATGGAGAGGACGAAAGGGTTATGACCCATCTTGAACTGGAGGAAATGGTTTCAAAAGACAGCGAAAAGATTAAAAATGCAAAAAGTATTGTAATGATACAGTGCGTAGGCTCCAGGTGTGATGAAAGAAATTACTGTTCCAGAATATGCTGCAGTGAATCTATAAAAAACGCATTAAAGCTCAAAGAAATAAATCCTGAGATAGAGGTTTACATATTATACAGGGACATAAGAACATACGGATTTAAAGAGGATTACTATAAAAGGGCAGCAGAAATGGAGGTAAGATTTATTAGATATGAACCCGAGAAAAAGCCCATGGTTGAAAAGGCTAAATCAGAAGATGGAAGAGAGGTTATCAAGGTTACAGCATATGACTACATACTTGGCAAATTTATAGAGATCGATGCGGATTATCTTATACTGGCTGCCGCTATAATACCATCGTCGGGCAGTCAGGAAGTATCAAAACTATTCAAGGTTACCTTAGGTCCTGATGGGTTCTTTCAAGAGGCGCATGTAAAATTGAGACCCGTTGACTTTGCCGCAGAGGGTGTTTATCTCGCAGGTATAGCCCATTATCCTAAACTTATGTCTGAAAGCATCCCCCAGGCTTATGGTGCTGCAGGGAGGGCATTGACGCTACTTGCCAATGATACGGTTATTGCATCCGGTTCTGTATGTACACTCGATGAAAAGATGTGTTTAGGGTGTGGCGCATGCGTCAGGGCATGCACATATAATGCCATAGAACTTAAAGAAACAAGACTGGGAAAAAAGGCAAGTGTAATACCTGTGCTCTGTAAAGGTTGTGGTCTTTGCAATTCAAAATGTCCAACCGGGGCAATTCAATTAAAACACTTTACCGACAGTGAGATCATGAGCCAGATTATCGCATCCGCTAATGAAAGGGAATTTTTAAAAGAAGAAACAGAAAATACACTTAAGATGCAACAAAATTGAAATTCATAAAAAAATACAGGAGGAAAACATGACAATGACAGGAAAATTTAAACCAAAAATGGTAGGTATTATATGTAACTGGTGTTGTTATGGGGGTGCAGACCTTGCAGGTGTATCACGCTTTCAATATCCAACATACATAAGATTAATCAGGGTTATGTGTTCAGGAAGGGTTGATTTAAAACATATTTTTCTTGCCTTTGAGACAGGTCATGATGCTGTTTTTGTTGGAGGGTGTCATATAAACGACTGTCATTACAACCCGGAAGGAAATTACGACGCATTAAGCATGGTCTCTTTCTGTAAGAAATTGCTGGAATATATAGGCATAAACCCGGATAGACTGAGAATTGAGTGGGTCTCTGCAGGTGAAGGAATCAGATTTGCAGATATAATGAACGAATATAGCAAACAGATTGAAGCATTAGGTCCGCTTGGACATGCCGAGGGTTTGTCTCAAGAGGAGCTACAAAAAAGAATAAGAGACATAACAAAACTTATCCCTTATTTTAAACTTACTTTGATGGATAAGCTATCCCTCCATAACCCTGACGAAGCAATCTACAAGACACTATATACCATTGAAGAAATAGACAGGCTTATAAAAGAGGTCCCGTCATACTACATTGACCCTGAAAAATGTAGGGCATGTATGACATGTGCAAAGAGGTGTCCTGTTGATGCCATATTGAGTGAAAAAAATAAGGCACACATAATTGACCAGGAGAAATGTATAAGGTGCGGGACATGTTATAATGTCTGTCCGCCCAAATTCAGTGCCATTACAAAGATTGTGGGAAAACCCGTTATAACTCCTTTGCCTGATGAAAAAGGGTCGATTGTTGAAAAAATAAAATAACGCTAATGATGTTACTTTTTGCCTGCATCAGGAAAAAAAAGAGGTGAACCGAATTTGTCTATGCCAAAAGTTTTTATTATTGATTGGGCTTCATTGGAGACCATAAAATCAGAGAATGCCCTTGCACCTGACGCATTCACCTTAGGAAAT
>CAZJOP010000155.1:0-4301 GCA_964547695.1 uncultured Syntrophorhabdaceae bacterium | reverse complement strand
CTCAAATATCTCGTATGCCTTTTTGTTTGCCCCATCGATTGTTGTAATAATCACACAAATAGAAAGGATGCCAAGGGCAACTCCTAAAAGGGAAAATATTACCCTACCCTTATAATAAAAAAGGATCTTTAATGTCTCTTTTAAAAATTCTTTAGCTTGTAGTATCTTGAGAGATAACCCCATCCTCAATCCTTATAAGTCTCTTTCCGAATTGGGCGAGTTTTGGATCGTGCGTTACCACTATTATTGTCTTACCTTCGTCATTTAACATCCTGAATAGTTCCATAATTTCATTGCCTGTTTTGGAATCAAGTGCCCCTGTAGGTTCATCGGCAAGAATTAAATCAGGGTCGTTTATTAATGCCCGGGCTATAGCTACCCTTTGCTGCTCTCCTCCAGAAAGCTGGGATGGCTTGTTGTGGATCCTGTCAGAGAGTCCGAATCTTGTAAGTAGTTGTTTTGCCCTATCTTTCGGATGTTTTATGTTTTTTTTTGAATAAACTATGGGTATTAACACATTCTCTATAGCATTTAAGTAAGGTAAAAGAAAAAACTGCTGGAAAACAAAGCCGATATGCTCATTTCTGAGAACCGCAAGGCTCTCATCGTTGAGCCCATTGACATTCTTTTCCATAAAAAAATACTCGCCCTCGGTCTGTTTGTCGAGTAGGCCTATTATATTCATAAGGGTGGTCTTTCCAGAACCTGAAACACCCATAAGTATCACAAGCTCCCCTGATTTAATGGTAAGATCTATGCCTTTAAGTATGGGAAGCTCCCTTTCCCCTATAAAGTAACTCTTTTTGATACCCTTGAGCTCTATCACTTTTTTGGACCTGGCTGGCTTCTCTTGACTACAGGTATAACGACTTTATCCCCTTCTTTGACCCCTGAGATAATCTCTGTAAATTTATCGTCTCTTATTCCAGTTTCCACATCCACCCGCATGGTTTTATCTGCAGCCTTTAAATAAACCACATTTTTTCCTTCCTCAAAACGCACTGCACTATTCGGGACAACAAGGACATCTGCTTTCTTTTCAACGATTATCTTTACATGGGTTGTCATCTCAGGTTTAAGAAATTCTGCATATTTTGGATCTATCTTTACGATGGCAAGATAATACACAATGTTGTCCTTTATCTCAGGCTGGGGGTAAATCATAGAGATAGTGCCAGTAAAAACCTTTCTTTTATATGCATCTACCCAGTATTCAACGGTCATGCCCTTTTTTACCTTTCCTATATCTGTTTCATCTACATAAATCCACATTTCAAGCCTTGTGGGATCGATTATGGTTATAAGGTTTACGGCAGATAGACCTGCAACTACAGTCTCGCCTTCCTGGGTTGTAACCTGAGAGACATAACCTGATATGGGAGAATAAATCTTATGATAACTCAAAGAAACCTCAAGGCTTCTAAGCTTCTCTCTGATTTCATTTATCTTTGCCCTTGATGCCTCAAGCTGTGCCTTTGATACATCCATTTCCCTTTTTGCTTTTTCCACATTATCTTTAGTGGTAAATTCTTTTTCGAGAAGCATCGTTTCTCTTTCGTAATTTACCCTGTTGTATGCGTATTGTGCCTCTTTTGCCTCGAGGTCTTTTTTCTGCTGTTCCAGTTGAGCTTCAAGGCTTCTTTTTTCTGCCAGCTTTTCTCTATCATCTATTTCTGCAATGAGGGCGCCCTTTTTTACAAAGTCACCTACTTGATATCTAAGCCGGGTTATTACACCCGTTGCCCTTGTCCCTACCTTAACTATTGCACCAACCTGAGACTTTATAATTCCCGTTTGTTCTGTAAAATGGACGACCTCGCCCCTTTTAACAGTATAGATTTCCTCATCCTTACTCTTTGCTTTTGAATTTTTTATGACCTTGATTGAAAATAATAAAACAGCAACTACGGCAATGACGACAACCAAAAAAATTACTATCTTCTTCTTCTTTTCCATTCTAATACCCTGTAATATAGGCAACCTTTTCAAGGTATGCCATAGCATTATTTAATTGATAAAGAGATACAACAAGGTTTTCCTTTGCCTTGGCAAGGTCTTTTTCTGATTGCAGAAGGGTTAAGATATCTCCCTTTCCTACTTTGTATTCACCGTAAGCCTGGTCAAAATTTGTCTGAGCTTCTTTTAAAAGTTCTCCGTATAATCTCGTATTTTCAAGACCTTTTTCAAAATCTTTATACGCCTTTGCTATTTCAAGTTTTACAGTCCTTTTAATCTCTTCAAGTCTAAATTTTGCTGCGCTTAATTCACTGGCCGCAGCCTTTAAATTGTAATGTCTTCCTACTCCATCGAAAATAGGGTATGAAAGGGTTAAACCTAATGTATCCTGCCTGTTATTGGGTAAAAAAGACTTGTCTGCCCTTGATTGTTGAAGTTCTACGTCTATCTTTGGATACCACTCACTCTTTTTTTCATTGTAAACCATATTTAATCTTTCTATCTCTTTTAATTGATAAGTTACATCAGGTCTTGCCTTTAATGCCCTGTCTATGAGTGTATCAGGTGTTTCTTTTAAATCAGGGGTGAAGAGATTACCCTCTATAACAAGATTTTCATCAGGTCTAAATAGAAGAAGGGAGTTTAAATCTTCCAGTGCTTTTTCAAACTCCTTTTCACTCTCAAAAAGTTCTATTCTGGCAGAGGTAAGTCTAACCTCTGCCTGTAACACATCGCTTTTTTTTGCCACACCCACATCATATTTTGCCTTTGTTAGGTCAAATATCTTTTTTGTTGTCTCATAGGCCTCTTTCTTTTTCTCTACTATCATTTTTTTACCGAGGGCTGTGAAAAATGTGGTCTTTATATTATAGACCACATCAATTTTAATAGATTCCATCTGTTCTTTTTCCCTTTCAAAGGCATTTGCAGCTGCTTTTCTTTTAGCAGACCTTAAACCTCCGTCAAAAATCCTGAATGACAGAGAGCCTGTAGTGCTATATAGGTCATTCCCTATATTACCTGTACCTGAAGTCCTTGATTGGGACGGGTTCCCGTATAGATATCTTGTGTATCCACTTTCAATATTAGCCTTTGGTAAATAAGGGTCAATGGAAGAAATATACTGATATTCAAAGCTTTTTACAGTCTCTTTTTGCTGCTTTAATGCATATGAAACTTCAAGCCCTCTCTTTATTGCCTCTTCGAGGGTTATGGAAAATACAATATTTGCAAAAAAAAGGCAGAAGACAGAAAAAAGGATTATTTTTTTCATTTTTAATTAAAAATGCCGAGGATCGGAATCGAACCAATGACACGCGGATTTTCAGTCCGCTGCTCTACCGACTGAGCTACCTCGGCATTTGTTTATTTAAAACATAACTCATTATTTTATGTCAAGCATTATATAGCCTCAAAGTGAATTTTTCTACAAAATGATGAGGATAATACGAAAGCTTTGCCTCTCTTAAACCAGGGATTCCGAGGTCTTGTTCCCTGTTTATGTAATAAGCGTCTTTTAAACTTAATTCGCAAAATTTCTGGTTTATCAGTGGATAAAGTCCCGGGATATCAGGGTCTGCCTTTTCTATATGAATTACTGCAGTTTTTTCGTTTAACATTTCTGCTACTGAAAATGCAACGACCTTATTTTCGATGAGTATAACACCACCTTTTAATCCAAGGGAATTAAAATTAAAAAGCGCTTCTTTAACTGCATCCCATTCGTTGTTAAGTGACATATCCTCCTCACATCTTTTCTGCTGACACCATTTTTCCTGAACTTTTAACGAATCATCTATATATATTGGAACTAATTCTTCATATTTAAAATCATAAAATCTTAATAACCTATTGATATAATTCCTTTTTGAACGATATTTATTTCCTTCAAGCCTTATCAAGTCATCTTTCAAGTAAACATAATCAAAATGTTCTCTTGCGGGCTCTATTAGAATGTCTTTAATCCCTGATATCTCTTCAAGGATGTATCTTTCGCATCTCTGTATTACTGATGTGCTTTCTTTTTTTTCTTCCCTTAGCCATTCCAATAGCATCAATATCACTTCTTTTCTTGAAGGAGGCCCTATTGGTTGGAATGCATGCCAGGAACTTTTATCATTGTTTGTTACTATGTTTGATACTATTAAAAGCCAGTCCTTATAGACAGACCATTTGAATCTGTAATGTTTCCTCCAAATGAAAAGATTGGTAAATGTATATTCTGAAGCCTCAGGTGGAAATTCAGAAAAAAATGAGTTGAATGTTTCTCTGTCCCCAATTTCAATGTCTTGGTAGTGTAAATTTTTTTGTGTAAATTCATTTTAGAGATGAAAAAGGGATGCACC
>CAZJOP010000154.1:0-4361 GCA_964547695.1 uncultured Syntrophorhabdaceae bacterium | reverse complement strand
GGCTATATAGGCAAAAAAGAGGCCTTTAACATCCTCATAGACGCGTTAAAAAAACTTGAGTATAGGGGTTATGATTCGGCAGGGATTGCGATATGGAATAAGGGAAAGATAGAGGTTTTAAGACAAAAAGGAAAGGTGGATGAATTAAAAGAGCTTGCATCAAAGAAAGAATTAAAGGGGACCATGGGTCTTGCCCATACAAGGTGGGCCACCCACGGTGTCCCCTCTGAGAGAAATGCCCATCCCCATCGGGCAAAAGACGTTGTGGTGGTTCACAACGGCATCATAGAAAACTATGTGGAGTTGAAGCAGAGGTTAAAAAAAGATGGGCATAAATTCACATCCGATACAGACACAGAGGTCATACCCCATCTTATAGAAAGTTACTTAAAAAAAGGCCACGATTTTGTCGATGCAGTGAGGCTTGCCGTAAGTGAATTAAAAGGGTCTTATGCCATAGGCATCATAAAAGAAAAAGAAAGAACCATGATTGCCGCAAAAAAGGAGAGCCCCCTCATCGTAGGTGTAATGGATAATGAATCGATTATAGCAAGCGATATACCTGCTATCTTGGATCTGACGAATAAGGTCGTCTTTCTTGAGGATAACGATATAGCAATCTTTAACGAAAAAGGATTCAAGATCATAGACATAAAAGGCAATACCGTTGAAAGAACCATCCATACCATAAAATGGACAGGGGCCATGGCCCAGAAGGGTGGATACAAGCACTTCATGCTGAAGGAGATCTTTGAACAACCTATAGCTATAACAGATACCCTTATGGGCAGGGTTAAAGAGGATAAGGCAGAGATAGAGCTCGAGGACCTTAAACTGCCGGATATGAAAAACATAAAAAAGATATGGATGGTAGCATGCGGGACATCCTATCACGCATGCCTCATAGGCAAATACATGTTTGAATCAAACTTAAAGATACCTGTAGAGGTGGATATCGCCTCAGAATTCAGATACAGAGACCCCATTGTAGACAAAAATCATATGCTCCTGCTTGTATCCCAATCAGGTGAAACTGCAGACACGATCGCTGCCATGAAAGAGGGTAAAAAAAGAAACGCCTTTGTCCTTTCTATATGTAATGTGCTCGGAAGCACCCTTGCCAGGGATGCAGATGGTGTGATATTTACCCATGCAGGCCCTGAAATTGGTGTAGCCTCAACAAAGGCATTCACAACCCAGATAACAGTCCTGTTTATGCTCATGCTTTTTATGGGTAAAAAGATAGGTGTATTTAATAAAAGAGAGTTACAGAAAAAAATAGGCGAGTTAAGAAAGATCCCCCATAAGATACAGGAGGTCTTAAATAATGCAGAAAGCATTGAGGAAATCGCAAGAAGATACATGACATACAGGGACTTTTTATATATAGGACGGGGCATAAACTATCCCTCTGTTATGGAGGGTGCCCTGAAACTCAAGGAGATATCCTATATCCATGCAGAGGCCTATGCAGCAGGAGAGATGAAACACGGACCCATTGCCTTAATCGACGAGCACTTTCCCGTTGTGGTATTATCCCCATCTGATACAACATACCAGAAGACCTGCAGTAACATAGAAGAGGTGCTTGCAAGAAGGGGAAAGGTTTTGCTTTTTACAGACACAACCACCCATGAGATGGCAGAAAGGGTAGAATCCGTTTTTGTAATGCCAAAAACAATCTACGAACTTCAACCTATTATCTCAGCCATACCTTTACAGCTACTGGCTTACCATATTGCCAACCTTTTGGGCACCGATGTGGATCAACCTCGAAACCTTGCAAAGAGCGTTACCGTTGAATAGACTTTGCATTTATTGTATATTTTTTAAAAGGTTTTTTTATGTTATAATATAGCAAATCAGGAGGTATGAATTAGTTTTTGGAAGGAAAGACTGAAGAGCAATACTTAAAATTTTCATTTGACGACATAAACACAGCCCGTAACCTGTTCGGGCCCCGTGATGAAAATATAAAATACTTGAGGAAGTATTTTAATATCAAGGCAAGTGTCAGGGGCAATCATCTCACCATAGTGGGTAACAAGGATGAATTAGAGAATACGAGCAAGGTCATAAATGAGCTAAAGGGCATTATTAAAAAAGGTTTTACTGTAAACTCATCCGATATAGACAGTGCGGTGAGATTTGTTACATCCAGCCAGGTTGTTCAGGAACACGAAAAACATGACGAGATCTATATCCTTCCCACAAAAAAGGTAATAACCCCTAAATCAAAGAACCAGAAGGCATACGTGGATGCCATTAAAAGATACGATATGGTGATAGGTATAGGACCGGCAGGGACAGGAAAAACTTATCTTGCCATGGCCATGGCCCTATCGTCTTATTATAGAAAAGAGGTTTCAAGGATTATCCTCACGAGACCTGCCATCGAGGCAGGGGAAAAACTCGGATTTTTACCAGGCACCATGTATGAAAAGGTAAACCCCTATTTAAGACCCCTATATGATGCGCTTTACGATATGCTCGATATGGAAAGGGCCACAAGGCTTATAGAGAGGGGGATAATAGAGATTGCACCCCTTGCCTTTATGAGGGGAAGGACATTAAACGATGCATTTATAATACTGGATGAGGCGCAGAATACTGGAACGGAACAGATGAAGATGTTTTTAACGAGGCTGGGGTTTTCCTCAAAGACAGTGGTCACTGGGGACATAACCCAGATAGACCTGGCAGATAAAAAGGCAAGCGGACTTGTGGAGATTCAGACCATACTCAAGGGTATAAAGGGTATAAGGTTCGTATATTTTTCCAAGAGCGATGTGGTCAGGCATCCCCTGGTGCAGAAGATAATAAAGGCATACGAGACAAAAAGAAATTCAAAAAAGGAAAGTGAATAGATATGCCAAACAGCAACAAGGAAAAACCTCCGTCGCACCAAAAGTATAGAACTTTATTCATATTTTTTATACTCTCTGCTATCTTATCCTTCGTAATTTCATACAAGGCAGACCTACGTCTACCTGAATACCACGTAGGTGATATACCCAGCAAGAACATAAAGTCTAAATATGAAACAGACATACCCTCTCTCGGGATAACTGTTAAAAAGGGTGAGGTGGTTGTTAGAGAGGGGGAGAAGGTCACAAAGGATCAGCTGACGATCTTAAATGTGTTAAAGGAAAGGGAATCAAAAGAGCCATTAAGATTTAAATACATACTGTTCCTCTTTTTACTGATTTTTCTCATTACCTTCCTCATATATGAATTTTCATCAAAAAACATAAAGAAATTCAGGTTATCGGAAATAGATATAATATTTTGCTCATCCATTTCGCTGTTTATCATAATACTCATGAAGGTCATGTCCCTTGTAATAGAAAACATAAGCGGCCTAAATGACCTTAATTTAATGTATCTTGTCCCTGTCTTTACCCTGGGTATAGTCTTGAGGGTTGCCTTGTTTTCAGAGGCGGCAATCATATTTTCCCTCTTAACTGCAATATATGCAGGTATTATGCTTGATATGAGCATGGCTATTTTCATGTATGTCTTTATAGGAAATATTCTTGCCTCTTATTTTTCTGAAAGGTGTGAAAACAGAAACATCATAATAAGGGCAGGCATATTTACATCCTTTATAGTAGGGTTTCTTGTGGTGATATTCCATATCATTACCGGTGATCCCTTAACAAACCTGCCATCCAAGATTGCCTTTATCCTTATAAACGGTATTGCAAGTAGCTTTATTGCCTTAGGTATACTGCCTGTTATAGAACACATATTTGATTATACAACGGATATTAAGCTCCTTGAGCTTGCAAACCTCGATAATCCTCTCCTTGAAGACATGATGATAAAGGCACCAGGCACCTATCATCACAGTATCATAGTGGGTAATCTCTCAAAGGCAGCGGCAGAGGCCATTGGTGCCCATCCGCTTCTTGCAAGGGTAGCGGCCTATTATCACGACATAGGGAAATTAAAGATGCCCCACTATTTTATTGAAAACAGAAAGGGTTTTGACGATGCCCATAAAGACTTGACCCCGAGCATGAGTTCCCTTATTATCCTTTCCCATGTAAAAGAAGGCATTGAGCTTGCAGAGAAACATAAATTAGGAAAAAAGATAAAGGACATCATAAGGGAACACCACGGCACATCCCTTGTGAGTTATTTTTATAACAGGGCAAAGGAATGTGAGGATCCAGAGCTGTTTGTGATTGACGAAAAGGATTTCAGATATTCAGGTCCAAAACCCCAGACAAAAGAGGCAGGCATTGTAATGCTTGCCGATGTGGTGGAGGCATCTTCAAGAATACTTAACGAACCCACCCCTAAAAGGATAGAAAAACACATCCAGGACATAATAGAAAAGGTCTTTCTCGACGGTC
>CAZJOP010000153.1:0-4427 GCA_964547695.1 uncultured Syntrophorhabdaceae bacterium | reverse complement strand
CAGACCCTATCTTGAAAGGCTTTCAGAGGAAGTGGATGAGACCGTGTTTTTGGGCATCAAAGATAAAGACACGATAAGGATTATAGATATCGTGGAGGTAAAAAAGAGTTATAAAATATCTTCTCATGTGGGCACAAAGATACCCCTGCCTGCAGGTGCAACAGGTAAAATACTGTTTTCCACCATGAAAGACGATGAAATCTTATCCTTTTTAGGCAAAAACGGCCTGCAGAAATTTACGAAAAACAGCATCACAGATGTAAATGCCTTTTTAAAGGAGATAAGAAAGGCAAGAAAAACAGGGTATGCCGTGGACTACGAAGAGTATCTAAAGGGTGTAAATGCAATTGCAACCTATGTGCATCAACACAATGACCCCCTTGCCTTTATTTGGATCGTGGGATTTTCTAATTCTTTAACCAGAAATAAGATTAAAGAAACGATTAAACCATTAAAAGAGGTATCAAAGACAATAAGCGAAAGGCTTTCCTTTAAACCAAACGACGATGGCTAAAAACCGTAAAAGATATTGCTTTTAAACGCAACCTGCCTTTAGTTTTTCAGATAATCTTATCTATCCCAAGGTTTTTTATGGTTTCTTCTTTGGGCCTGGCCGATGAGTCCCATCCCCTTTGCTTGAAATATTCTATAACCGCCTTATTCACCTTTTTCTTATCAAGGGGGGGTCTTGTGCCGCCTTTATAGTCTATATGTTCTTTGTAGAATCTCCCGGGGAACGAATATTCCTTGATGGTAAGCCCCCTTTTTAGATTAAAGATATGTTGCATGTTTATAATGCGCTTGGCATGCTCGAGTAAAGCATCTTCACATAAATCGTAGCCGAATATGGCATTAAAGGCCTTTGCAAGCATTGATGGGCCAATGGTCATCAAAACCGGTGGTCTGATACAAAGCCCAAAGGCATTGAGTAAGACCAATAGTTCCTCTCCGTATTCAGCCATTTTAGGGATATGTATGCTGTGAGGTGGATCACCAAAGATTTCGTCTTTTACGTGTTTTGGCATATCCAGTAAGGCAAATTCCTTTTCTGAGACAAAGAGGGGTTCGTATTCGTAGTTTGTTTCAAAATCCCTCAGGCTATCTACCGGTGTTCTTATCCTTAAGTGGTCTCCTCCCCTTGTATTTATGAGATAACCCAGTATCCATGCATCAAATCTTCCTCTCGGGTCCCTTACAGGTATCTCAAGGCCTTTTATCTCGCAGGCAAAGTCTTCTGAGCCAGTAAAATATTTTTTTATTGACCTTATCCCATCGCCTAAAATCCTTCCAATACCTTCTCTTTTTCCAATCAGATTGATCAGTCTTGATATACTTTCAAAATCGCCGAAAGCAGGTCTTAAACCTATGTCCGATTCTTTTATCATGCCCTTTTCGTAAAGCTCTATAAGATATCCAATCACAGAGGCAGTGGATATAATATCCATGCCCAGCCTGTTACACAAATCCACACACATAAATATCTCCGGGATGTCTGAAATACCGAGCTTTGCACCGAATTCAAGCACATAGGTGACCTCAAGACCGTGTGTCTCAAAACCAGCATACTTGCCTTCTTTTACCCTTGACCAGTGAAGACATCCGATGGGGCATGAAACGCATGCAAAATCCCGCTCTTTAAAGTTTTTTTCAAAAAACCTTCTGCCCCGCGTCTCTTCCCATTTTTCAATGGAGCCTTTTCTGAAATTATATCCAGGCAGTATCCCCATCTGGTTATATACATCGGAAACTACCATTGAGCCGTAACGCCTTGTGTATCCCAATGCACTGGATGACATTATCCTTTCTTTTATCTGTCCTGAGACCTTTAAAAACGCCTTTTTATCCTTTACTGTTATCCCACTGCTGCCCTTAAAACATATGGCCTTTAGAAGTTTGCTACCCATGATTGCACCCATGCCTGTTCTTCCAAAGGCATGGTAGTACCCGTTCTGGACAGAGGCAAACCTGACACCTTTCTCTCCGGCAATGCCTATTGAGATAACCTCTGTATCCCTACCCTCTTTTCTTTTCAATAAATCCACGGTTTCAAATACATCTTTTCCCCAGAGTTTTTTGGCATCCTTGAACAATACACCTTTTTCATCTATTGTTAGATATATTGGATAATGGGACTTGTTTTTTATCCAGAGGGCATCAATGTTACAGAGTTTTATGCCAAGGCCAAGACCACCACCTGAATTTGAGGTGCCAAGATAACCTGTAGGCGATAGACTTGTTATCTCGCTTCTCGATGCTGAAGGGATGATGGTGCCTGTCAATGCCCCGCTTGATATGAAGATGTTGTTTTCTTTATCATAAGGGTTTATGTGTGTATCAGTGTATTTATAAAGTAAATACGTATTTAATCCCACACCACCAAAATACAGGGGTCTCAGGGCGTCATCCTGGATATAAGAAAATGCCTTATTTTCAAGGTCTATTATTAGTATTCTCATTTACCACCAAAGTGCGTTGTAGCTGCAGGCATCCACGCATGCCCCACACATTTTACAAGCGTTGCCAATTTTTAACCTGAACCTCTGTGTTTTATCGTTTTTATAAATTTTTATTATGGAATTTTTTGGATTGAATACACCGGTATTAAAAAAAGAGCACGAAAGCGCACACAGCATGCATCCTGCACAGTTATTGCTGTCTATGTTTATCTTTTTAACCTTTTTCATAGTCGAAACCTGTATGTAAATTTATCAAAATACATGGATAAAAACAATTTGAAGTTTTGTCTTATTGCCTCGCCTTTAAGTACTAACTTTATGCCCTATGTTTTATCGTATTCTATTTGATTGCTTAAAACTTGCAGATGTGGTAAAAACCAGGGGTTTACAATAACTAATAAATCCTTTAAACTTGTTATATAAATTTTAAAGACAGGGGAAAGGATATGAAAAATCTCTCCATAGGCATGTTCGATTCAGGTGTAGGTGGCTTAACTGTTCTAAAGGAGGTAAAGGCCATTCTGCCAAAGGAAAATATCCTTTATCTTGGCGATACCGCCCGTGTCCCGTATGGCAACCGGTCACCTCAAACAATTATCCGATATGCCACAGAATGCGCCCTATTTCTACTTACAAAGGGTATAAAGCTCCTTATCATTGCGTGCAATACATCCTCTGCCATCGCACTGAAGGTCTTATCAAAAAAGTTGCCCATACCTGTACTGGGTGTGATAGAACCTGCTGCAAAGACTGCGGTTTTGACCACAAAGACCAAAAAGATCGGCATCATTGGCACAAAGGCCACAATAAAAAGTATGGCATACGAGAAGTCCATCAAAGAGATAGATGCAGAAATTGATGTGATATCAAAACCATGCCCTTTATTTGTGCCCATTGTAGAAGAAGGTCTGGAAAAGGACGAAGTTGCCTTAATCATGGCAGAAAAATACCTCAATGGATTTAGGGCATCAGGCATTGATACGCTGATTATGGGTTGCACTCATTATCCGGTGCTGGAGGATGTTATAAAAAAGGCCGTTGGAGGACATATAAATGTCATAAACACCGGCAAGGAGACTGCAAAAGAGGTAGAGATGTGCCTCAGAGAAAAGGACTTATTAAAAACAAAGGGCAATGGCGCATGCAAATATTATGTAACCGATGGCCCAGATGCCTTTAAAGAGATAGGTGGTAGATTTCTCGGTTACAATATTTCACCTGTAAAATATATAAAAAGCCTTGATTATAAAGATTTTATCCTCTATTAATGATATTAGAGATTGCCTTACCACTGCCTATTGCAAAAACATTTTCCTATTCGGTGCCAGAACACTTATGCCCCTTTGTAAAGAGATTTCAGAGGGTTATAGTCCCCTTTAGAAATAAACACATGCCAGGTTTTGTTATAGATGTGATAGACGGTGATGTAACACATTTTAATTTAAAAGGGATTTCTCAGATTATAGACCTTTATCCATTGATAGACAAAAATATTGAAAGGTTGTGTTACTGGGCAAGCAACAATTATTTAACCCCCATAGGGCTCGTCTTAAAGTATGCCTTACCCCATCATATAAGATTAGAAAGGTATGTACTGGGTCATTTTGAATGCGATTGCCACCACGGGTTAACTGAATCAAAAAAAGATTTAACCCTTGAAAAGGTATTAAAGTTACTGGGTGTTAAGGAAACTGTTGGCCACATTGATGAGAAAAAGATTAAATTATACGATAGGTTTACAAAAAAAGAATTTCCCGGTGATTTTGTATTAAGACCTTTTGTTAAAAATAAAGAAAGGATTGTATTTTTAGGCAGGGTTCAAAGGCGCATAAACTATTATCTCGATTTAATCAAAGACGCCATAGATAATGGTGGAAATGTGCTTATGCTTTTGCCTGATTACAATCTTTCCGGTGGATTTTTTTATAAGTTCCTTTCGGAAAGATTTGAAAAAAAGGTATTCTGGTATGG
>CAZJOP010000152.1:0-4437 GCA_964547695.1 uncultured Syntrophorhabdaceae bacterium | reverse complement strand
TCAAAGCTTGACATAAATTTAGAAACCACCATGTCAAGGGCCCATTCTGCGTTTACCTTATCTTCCCTTATGGCATTCACCACATCCTTTGAGAAAAAATCATCCTGGAGCATCAAGATATGGGCATCTATTATAAATGAATGCCTTCTAACCTCGTCATCGGGTATGGATTGTTTTATAGCATTTAGCTCGTTTATCGCATCTTTTACGGCATTTTTAAACCTTATAACCTCTTTTTCTACCTGTTCTGCCTTTATATTCCTTTTGATAACAGGGATTTTTCCCCTCTCAAGGAGATAGACATTTCCATATGCTATGCCTGAAGAAACACCTGTGCCTTTTAGTATTTTATTCGTAAAGGTCTCTTCTTTCATTCTTCGTAAAAACCATCCTCTATAAGTTTACCCAGTGCCTTTAGAGCCTCGGTTTCGTCTTCGCCGTTTATCTCCAGCTTTATTGAGCTACCCAGCGGGCATGCAAGCATGAGAAGGCCCATAATGCTTTTACCGTTTACCCTTGTGCCGTCTTTCTCTACCCACACATCAGAGGAGAACTCATTTGCTTTTTTCACAAACAGGGCTGCGGGTCTTGCATGTAATCCAAGTCTGTTTTTAATGACAAAAGTCCCTTCCACCATCGACACTATTCTTTACCCTTTCCCTTAAGCAAATCAGTGGCAAGATAAATGTTCTTTTGACCGTAACCTGTTATAAACCTTGCAAGTTCATTGATAGGTTTGTCTACTCTAAATGTAGCCAGTTTTATCAGCATGGGCAAGTTTACCCCTGTCACAACCTCCACCTTACCTTCCTCTAAAAAAGAAAGGCTTATATTAGAGGGCGTGCCTCCAAACATATCCGTCAAGATTATAACACCGTCACCACCATCAACAGATTTTATGGCATTCATTATCTTCTTTTTTATGGCCACCATGTCCTCATTGGGAAATATTTCCACATGGGTAAACATCTCCTGCTTTCCCACGATTAGTTCCACTGCCCTTGCCATCTCTTTTGCAAGATCAAAATGGGCAACGATTACTATCCCAACCATTAAAACCTCCGCTAAATTTATCTATTAATATCTCTGTGTATGGTGGTTATATTATAGCCTCTTGACGCAAGCATATCTTCAAGCTCCTCAACGACAAAAACACTTCTGTGTTTTCCACCTGTGCAGCCTATACATAACGTGAGATAACTCTTACCTTCTTTCTCAAAGAGTGGAATAAGATATAATAAAAAATCGGAAAGTAAAAGAAAATATTTCTTAAAAATTTCATCCGATTTTATATACATGCCCACTTCATCGGCAAGTCCCGTCTTATCCCTTAGGCCTTCAACGAAATAAGGGTTAGGCAGGAACCTTACATCAAAGACCATATCTGCTTCTATGGGCAGGCCATACGTATATCCAAAGGACATAAGGGTTATCTTCACGCCCTTTTTATCCATGGCATAGATACTCATGGCAAACCTTCTTAATTCATGGGTAGTTAAGTGCGAGGTGTCTATGACCTTGTTGGATAAATCTTTAAGCCATGCAATGACCTCTCTCTCTTTATTTATGGCATCCTTAACATTCGTTGATTCAAAGATGGGGTGCATCCTTCTGGTCTCGCTGAATCTTCTGATCAATACATCGTCACTACTTTCAAGGAAAATACACTCGGCGTTGTAATGCTCCTTGAGTTTCTTTATAACCTTTTGACCCATGTCAAAAAATTCCCTTTCCCTTATGTCAATAACGATGGCAATATTTTTTATCCTTTCACCGTAATGTTCACATATCTTTACAAATTCTTCCATAAGGGGTATGGGAAAGTTGTCTATGCAGAAAAAACCTATATCCTCAAGGGCCTTTAAAAATGTAGATTTTCCAGAACCGGATATACCGCTCACTATTACAATTTTCATTGTTTTTTTCCTGCTGTCGTGGTCTTTAAAATCTTTTCCTCAAGCTCAGCCGCTGTATCTATCCCCTGCTGTTTTAATACAAAGTTTCTGCATGCCAGCTCGATTATGGCCGATACATTTCTTCCAAGACTTACAGGGATCTTCACAAGGGGCAAATCAATACCTAAAAGGCGGTATTTTTCTTCCTTCATCCCCAGCCTTTCGTTATCGTTCTTTTCATCCCAGTCTATCAATTCTACAACAAAGTCTATCTTTTTCTTATCGCAAATGGAAGAGGCGCCGAACAATCGTCTGATATCCACTATGCCTATCCCCCTAATCTCAAGGAGGTTTTTAATCATTTCCGGGGCTTCACCGTGTAATTCAATGGCACTCACCTTTTTAATATAAGCCACATCGTCTACAATCAATCTATGCCCCCTCATTATAAGTTCAAGGGCGCTTTCACTTTTACCTATGCCCGGTCTACCGATGATTAAGACCCCTACTCCGAAGACATCCATGAACACACCATGAACCGTTGTGGAAGGGGCAAGTTTTTCTTCAAGGAGTTTTGTGATCCTCTCTATGAATGTGGATGTTACAAGCCTTGACCTCAAAAGAGGCAAACCCTTTGCATCTGCCTCCTGAACAAAATAATCAGGTATGTTTAGATTCCTTGTAACAACAAAGCACACAACATCCTGTTTGCAGAGTTCTTTAATAATCTTCCTGCTTTCTTCATCCTTTAAAGACAACAGATAAGATATCTCTGTGTTACCCAGTATCTGTATTCTATGGGGGTGCATGTAAACCATCTTGCCTGTTGCCACAAGTCCGAGTTTTTGTATCTTCGTGTTATAAATCTTTCTTGAGAGTCCCTTTAAGCCTGCAACAGCGGTCAGTTCCAATCCGTATTCTTTATCTTCCAGTAATTCTTTAACAGTAATACCTTTCATCTCAAATTTTCACCATTTATTTTTATGGAGATGTATTATTTTTGATGCAATCAAGACACTTTTAAATCTTTCTATCCTCTTCCAAAATATAAGAATATATCTCACGGGCATCTTTTATCTCGAGCAACCTGTTTCTGATGGATGGGTCTCTTAAGATCTTCGATATGCGGGATAACATCTTTAGATGCATGCTTGCCGAACCTTCAGGGGCAAGAAGCAGCACAATAATGTGAACGGGTTTTTTATCGATTGAATCAAAGTCAATGCCTCTTTCAGATTTACCTAAAACACACAGTATACTTTTTATGCCCTTCATCTTACCATGAGGTATTGCAATGCCTTCACCGATCCCCGTGCTACCCAGCTTTTCTCTTTCAAGGATAACATTTACAACTTCCTGAACATTTTCAATAAGTCCTGCCTTTTTTAACGATTCGCACATCTCGTATATGGCATCTTTTTTATTTGATGCCTCAAGGTTACTTATAACACATGATTCTGTAAGCACTTCTTCAAGGTTCATGATGACTTACCAGAAGCTTCAATAAGTCCGAAATTGCCGTCTTTTCTCCTGTATATAACACAGATGTTATCCTTTTCGCTGTCCCTGAAGATGATAAAATTATCTCCCGATGCCTCAAGTTGCATGACAGCCTCTTCCGTATCCATTGGCTTTGCGTTTATCGTTTTTGCCACCACGATCTTGGAAACAGGCTCTTTTGGCTGGATTGATTCTTTTTTAGGCCTTGCATTTCTGTATCTTTTTAATTTTTCTCTGTATCTTGTTAACCTTCTTTCTATCTTATCAAGGATCATGTCCACTGCCGCCCGCATGTCATCCTTAGTTTCATGGGCATTAATAACCACACCGTTTATCGTAAAAACCACATCCACCCTGTATCTGTATTTTCTTTCTGCAGAAAGCACAACATGGATGTCAAGAGGTGTCTCCACGAACTTTTGCAATTTTGCGAACTTTTCTTCGATATAGCCTTTTATGCTTTCATCGGGCTCGATATGTCTGAAACTGATTGTAATTTCCATGCATCCTCCAATTCAAAAAATATACTCAAACAGATACCCAACCTCATAACAAGGTTAACAGATAAAAACTTTCATGTCAATTCAATTTATCTTTTCTCGTTGTGCTTTTTGATCTGGCAAATTTATCTATTGACTTTTTCAATTTGTCAGCGTCCACCATAATAGATGGTGTGAGGTACATCACATCATCCTCTATAAGGCCTTCATATACCTTTTAGGCGGTTCGGGTTGAAAAAAATTTCTGTGGTTATGGCCACATGCACACAGGGCGGAATGAACACCAGATTGGGGATAAGGTCGCATCTTTTTTAAAATAGGCATCGAGGGTAGAAAGGGCATACTCTATGGCATTTTTTCTGCGCATTTAAGACATTATAGAGTCTTATGACATAAAAGAAAAAAAACAACAAAAATGCAAATAAGGATTATCTGGTTTGTTGTCATTTCATCCACCCCCATTTTTTGTGATTTAAAATCGTAATAACCTATACAACGGAGATGGAGGGGAAATTCTTTCAAAAATTTATTTGTGATGGTGA
>CAZJOP010000151.1:0-4446 GCA_964547695.1 uncultured Syntrophorhabdaceae bacterium | reverse complement strand
TTCCCATGAAGAAGAGGTTCAAAAAAGGATTGTCTACTTAAAAACAAGACGGCAATTAACCCGATTGGTCTCGGAATTTGAAAAAGCTATACAATTAAATAAATTAGAAGAGGCTTTCCATGTACTATATATGATAGGTAAGGATCTAAATATACATATGAAAAACAAGTCTTTTAGCATAGAAAATTTTTTGTATTTGTCAGAAATAATCGGCAACACCTTAATTGAAAATGAGGAAAAATTTTTAGCCCAACAGTTATTAAACCAGACTATAAATGCTATTACCAATAAAAAAGTATAAATTATAAATTATGGAACATACGTATAAAATAATGGCTTTTTCCTATACTGGATGGTCAACCCAATTTAAGTTGACAAGTAAATCAAAAAAATATATAAAACTCTTAATAAAAATTGGGTAAGTCGAAAGAATTACCGTAATTTTTAGGTAAAAAATTGTAAAATGCGGTAGAGGTTGGAAGGGTATAAGAAATTTTTAATAATTAGAGTCCCTTTCTTCCCGCACAAATATTTTTACGCCAGGCCCTGCGCAATGTGGAGGCTACAAACCCCGTCAGGTTCGGAAGAAAGCAGCGGTAGTAGTTTTCCCATGTGCCGCAGCAAGCCTGGTTTTTATTAAAATTATGGAAAGAAAAGTCAGATGGCTTACACGGTAATAGCAAGAAGATGGCGTCCCAGGAGATTTGAAGATGTGGTGGGACAGTCCCACATCACCACCACAATAAAAAATTCAATTAAATCAAACAGGATTGCCCATGCCTATCTCTTTACAGGCCCAAGGGGGGTAGGAAAAACATCTCTGGCCCGCATCTTTGCAAAGGCACTCAACTGCAAAGATGGACCAAGGGAAGAGCCATGTGGTGTATGTGAAAATTGTAAATCCATTGATAATAACAGTTTTGTTGATATTATAGAAATAGATGCTGCTTCCGCAAGAAAGATAGAAGACATAAGGGAACTCACAGAGACCGTAAAATACATGCCCATGAGGGGTAAATACAAGGTTTATATCCTCGATGAGGCACACATGCTAACCACAGAGGCAAGAAACGCCTTTCTAAAGACCCTTGAAGAGCCACCCGGTCATAATATCTTTATCCTTGCAACAACAGAGGTGCATAAGATTCCCTATACAATTATGTCTCGATGTCAGAGGTTCGATTTCAGAAGGATTTCAGAAAAGGACATCATAGAGCAGTTAAAGAGGATATGTGACGCAGAGGGTATCGGTTATGAAGAGGCTGCCTTTGAACATATCGCCATCGAGGCAGATGGGAGCCTGAGAGATGCAGAATCACTCCTTGAACAGATAATATCTTACTGTGGAGACTATATACACGAAAGAGATGTGATAAACATAATCGGTATCATAGAGAAGGACGTGATATACAGGATAGTAGAATCAATCTTTAAAAATGATATGAAAAAGGGCTTTGAAGTGCTGGAGGCCATCATAGATGAGGGCTACGATATAAGCCAGATATATAATGGAATTGTGTCCTTTTTCAGGAACCTTATGCTTATAAAGGCCTGCGGAGAAATCCCACCTTTTGTCTCCATAGGAGAGAATGAAAGGGAACGTTTTTTGGGGCTGGCAGGATCCATTGACTATGTTCAGTTGCAGGAGATATTGAATCATCTCTTTGCAGTTTCTGATAACCTGAAAGGCCCTTTTGCAAGGCTTTCCTTAGAGATACTGTTTATTAATCTTTTTAATAAAATAAATATAGCAGAGGGAAAAAAGACAGAAGAAAAAGATATTCCTAAAAAAGAGGATGGCCTTGAATTTCAGGAAAGAATAAAGGCGGACAAAGAGGAGCTTTTTGATAAAGATGTAAAAAAGACTGGTGATTTAAAGGACTTTATTAGATACACAAAGGAGAGAAAGCCTTTTATAGGCAGCATATTTGAAAATCTCGAGGTAAAGATAGAGGAAGACAGGATAATGATATACCTCGATGGAAATTACAATTTTATAAAAGACGACAAGAATATAAAAGAGGAAATGAAAAAACTTGCCCATGATTTCTTTAAAAAAGACCTCGCCATCGTGTTTTTTGAAATGCAGGGAAAGAAGGAAGATATTTACGATTACGTGAAAGAGGCTGAATCCATATTCAGTTCTTAATTTAAAGGAGGAAAAAAAGATGTCCAAAAACCTAAGCCAGCTATTAGGTCAGGCAAAAAAGATTCAAGAAAAACTCCAGAAGATGCAGGAAGAGATTGGGTCAAAGACGGTAGAGGCACAAAGTGGTGGTGGTATGGTGAGCTGTGTTGTTAATGGCAAGCAGGAGGTAGTAAGTATCAAGATATCCGATGAAGTGTGGGAAGAAAGGGATAAGGAACTACTTGAGGATTTAATAATTGCAGCTGTTAACGAAGGGCTCAACAAATCCCGGGAGATGCTTCAGGAAGAGATGGCAAAGATAACAGGTCTGGCAGGCATGCCTCTGCCTTTTGGCATGTAGTTTTATGTATTATCCTGAACCAATAGAACATCTTATTACAAACCTGACAAAGCTTCCAGGCATCGGGAGAAAAACGGCTACGAGGCTGGCCTTTTTTCTCTTAAATGCAAACAGGGATTACGTGCTGGAGCTTTCGAAGAGTCTCACCGATGTAAAAGACAAAATAAGATTGTGCAGTATATGCTTTAATCTAACAGAAAAAGACCCCTGTGAAATCTGCACAGATGAAAAGAGGGAAAAAGAGATTTTGTGTGTTGTGGAAGAACCTTCCCATATGATGGTCATTGAGTCCTCTTATCCGAATCATTATAGATTTCACATACTTCACGGTGTTATAAATCCCTTAGAAGGGATTGGTCCCGATGATATCCATTTAAACGAATTAAAGGAAAGGATAAGAAGGGAGAACATAAAAGAGATTATTGTTGCCACAAATCCTAATATAGAGGGGAATACAACGGCCCACTATATAGGGGAGATTTTAAAAGGATACAATGTCCGGATTACAAGGATAGCCTTCGGCATCCCTGTGGGAGGAGACATTATCTATACTGACCCGCAGACCATTAAAAGTTCTTTAGAGAATAGAAAAGACCTTTAGGGCATTCTATTTTTTTATGCTCCCCCAGTCTTTTAAAAATCTTTCAAGACCGATGTCCGTTAAAGGATGATTTATAAGCTGTTTCAACACATTAAAGGGTATGGTTGCTATATCAGCCCCGAGTAAGGCTGCATCCAGCACATGGAGGGGATTCCTTATACTTGCCACTATAATCTCTGTTTCAAAGCCGTAGTTATTAAATATGGTGGTTATGTCTTCTATAATGCCCATGCCCCTCGATGAAATATCATCCAGTCTGCCGATGAAGGGGCTTACATATGTGGCGCCGGCCTTTGCGGCAATAAGGGCCTGTAGCGGCTGAAATACAAGGGTGACATTGGTCTTAATGCCTTCCTGGGATAATATGCGGACAGCCTTTATTCCGTCCTCTGTCATGGGGATTTTGATTACCGCATTTTCTCCAAGAGAAGATAATGCCCTCGCCTCTTTGCACATACCTTCTGTGTCTTTTGAAATAACCTCGAGGCTTACAGGGCCACTTACGATAGACATGATTTCCTTTATAATTTCATTGGGGTCCTTTTTTTCCTTTGAAATAAGTGTGGGGTTTGTTGTAACACCATCTACAAGTCCCATTTCAATGCCCTTTTTTATCTCTTCAATATTTGCAGTATCAATAAAAAATTTCATGTTAACCTCCAGAATTATTTATCCATGTTTTTTTATTAATTCTACCCTTTGTTCGTCCCCGATGTCATCTAAAAAATCCTTCAATTTTTTGTTAAATATAGGATGTGTGACATCAGATTCTATTTCAATGCAGGGTATTATAACAAAGTTTCTTCTATGGGCAAAAGGATGGGGTATAGTCAATTTGTCGGTAGTGATGATGAGATTGTCGAAAAATATTATATCCAGGTCGATTTCTCTCGGGCCTTTTGGTATGGACCTCTTCCTGCCCATTTCTTTTTCTATTTTTAAAAGAAATGATAAAAGCTCATGGGGGGAGTCGTTCCATAATATTTTTATTGCACAATTTATAAAGTCATCCTGGGCTATATCTGACACAGGGGATGTTCTATAAAAGGAGGATTGTTTTATCAGTCTAACCCTTATGTCAGCCTTAATCTTTTCTATGGCTGTCAAACAGTTTTTAATACTATCTCCAAGATTAGAACCAATACTAATAAAGGCATTTCCTTCCATTGTCATCAGTAATCAAAATATATAGATTTCTTTGGGTTATTTTTTCCATATTGACAAGAAATGAGTTCTGCATTATCCTCATAATTAACTATTATATACTATGTGGAGGTGTAAAATGAAGAGCGTAAAAGGCACAGAGACAGAAAAATATCTCCTTAAGTCTTTTGCTGGCGAATCTCAGGCAAGGAA
>CAZJOP010000150.1:0-4512 GCA_964547695.1 uncultured Syntrophorhabdaceae bacterium | reverse complement strand
CTTGTAAATGTCTTTGCCTCCATAGCAGGTTCCCTTTATGCCCACTACATGGGTTTTATTGCCCCTGATGATTTCGGGGTAGCCACATCTGTGAATATGCTGGTCATGCTTTTCCTTGGAGGCATTGGCACCATATATGGACCTGCCATAGGTGCCCTTTTCTTAAAGATATTGCCTGAATTGACATATCTTTTCCAGGATTATGAACTACTTATAAACGGTGTTATTTTGATTTTAGTTCTTGTATTTCTGCCAAAGGGTATATACGGCATATTTTTGTCAATGAAGAGAAAGATAGGCTTTAATAGAGAACAATGAGTATGGATAAAAACAGTATTATCCTCAGGATAGAAAATATCAGCAAAAGATTTGAAGGGGTGCATGCCCTTGATGGTGTAAGCTTCTCAATAAAAGAAGGTCACATTAAGGCCCTAATCGGACCGAACGGCGCAGGAAAGACCACCATGCTCAATGTGATAAACGGGTTGATTCCTCCTGATGAAGGCCGCATCTTTTTTGGGGACAACGATATAACAGGTCAACCTCCAGATGTCATTGCATCATTGGGCATAGGAAGGACATTTCAGCTCATAAGGCTTTTTACCATAAACGAAGCCACTGTAATGGATAACCTTCTGATAGGAGCAAGCCTTGAACTTAAACCTGGAATAATAAAATCCATATTTTTCCCCAAAAAGATAAAAAGGCAGGAGAAAAAATTAAGGGATAAGGCCCTTGATATTTTAAATTTTGTGGGACTGTCGGGCAAAGAGGGGTTTTTACCTAACGCACTATCTTTTGGTAATCAGAGGCTTGTGGAGCTTGCACGGGCACTTATGATGGACCCCAAAATGCTAATCCTTGACGAGCCTGCCTCAGGATTAAACGATAAAGAGGTGGAAAATTTTAAAGAATTGCTTTTGTCCATTAAAAAAAGGGGAATCACCATGCTTCTTGTGGAACACAATATGAAACTGGTTATGGATATTGCCGATGATATTGTGGTACTTGATTTTGGTAAGAAACTAACAGAGGGTTCACCTAAAGAGGTCTGTGCCAATCCAGATGTGATAGCAGCCTATCTGGGAACTACCCACAAAACCGGAGAGGGGCTTTTATGCTCAGAATAGAAGGTCTTTCTTCAGGTTATGAAAGGATAAGGGTTTTAAAGGATATAAATATCCATCTTGGTAAGAAAGAGATAGTGTGTCTTCTCGGGGCAAATGGTGCGGGTAAATCAACGCTACTTAGGACCATATCAGGTATTTTGAAGGCAGAAAGCGGTAAGGTAATATTCAATGAAATGGATATTACCAATAAAAGACCTGAGTTTATAGTAAAAATCGGGATAGGCCATGTCCCTGAAGGCAGACAGATCTTCGGAGAACTTTCGGTGAGGCAAAACCTGATGCTGGGCAGATACTGTAAAAAGACAGAAAAGAAAGAGTTAGAAAGACTTATGGAATCATGTTTTGACCTCTTTCCGGTTTTAAAAGCAAGGCTTAACCAGAGGGCAGGCACGCTAAGTGGCGGTGAACAGCAGATGCTTGCCATTGCAAGGGCCCTTATGTCAGAACCGGAGATACTATTGTTCGATGAACCTTCCCTGGGTCTTGCACCGATAATCGTGGAGAGGATTATGAAAACCATAAAGGACCTTAAAGAGAGAGGGATTTCTATATTGATAGTGGAACAGAATATTAATGCAGTCCTTGAGATAGCGGACAGGGGTTATGTAATAGAGACAGGCAGGATAGTTATAGAGGGAACTGCCGAGATGTTAATGAATGATAACACTATCAAAAAGTCTTATTTAGGGATGTAACAATCAAATTAAAAAGGAGTAAGCCATGTATTACGAACCTGATAAAAACAACCATGGTCTTCCCCATAATCCTTTCAAATCCTGTGTTATACCCAGGCCGATAGGATGGATATCCACTGTAAGTCAGGATGGTATCCATAACCTTGCGCCCTATAGCCAGTTCCAGAACCTTACCTTTGATCCTCCCTATGTGATGTTTGCGGCAAATCAGAACACAAAGGGCATGAGAAAGGACACCGTGGTGAATATAGAGAAAACAGGGGAGTTCGTGTATAACATGGTTACATGGGAATTAAAAGAGGCCATGAACATTACTGCCTCGGAGGTGCCCTTTGAAGTAGACGAGTTTGAACTGGCAGGACTTACAAAGGCACCTTCCATCAAGGTAAAACCGGCAAGGGTGGCAGAATCGCCTATCCATTTTGAATGTGTCCATTACCAGACCATACGGATACCGGGAAATGGTCTTATGGGTAGCGTGGATATCATTATCGGAAGGGTCGTTATGATTCATATAAAAGACGAGGTCATAGGCCCTGATGGGCGTATCGACATACTTCGTATTAGACCTATTGCAAGACTTGGCTATTACGATTACACAACAGTAGATTCACTTTTTCAGATGGTCATTCCAGGAGAAAACGAATCACTTCTCACAGGCCTTGAAGGCGCCATAAAAAAGACATAATGTCCCATATTGCCCATTGACATATTTAAAAAAGATAGTAGAATAAATCTCTATAAGTCAATGGCTGCAGGGGTTATTATTAAACAGAAAAAAGCACAAAACCACACCGATGAACCCCTCTGTATAGGGGGTATATTTTCCCTGACCGGTTATCTTTCCTGGCTTGGCATCTATAAGAAAAAGGCCTCAGAACTGAAAATAGACTTAATAAACAATGCCGGAGGGATAGACGGAAGGATGTTAAAGCTCGTAATCTATGATGATTGCTCGAAAGAGATACAGGCAGAAAAGGCAGCAGAGGCTTTAATATACAAGCACAAAGCCATTGCCCTTGTGGGAACAGGATCACTTCCCGTATCCCTTGCCGTTGCAAGGATTGCAAATAGAAACAGAATCCCTGCCTTTTTAAATTCAGGTTATACCATAGACCCCATTAAGGATTTATTTATTTTTAATACAGCCCACAAGACAGAGTATGCCCTTGCCTGTGCATTTAAGTATTTCTCAGAGAGAGGCATCTCGAGCATATCTCTACTTATGCCGTATGGTCCCTTAGGCGATGTAGGTTCCTGGCTTGCAAAGCACCTTGCAAATCTATTTAAAATCAGGGTACTCGGTGAAGAGAGATTTGACCTCACCTCATGCGATATTAAAAGCCAGCTTGAAAGGATAAGGTGTTTAAAACCCCAGGCAATTTTCTCTTTTGTGACAGGTAGACCCGCTGCGTGGGTTGCAGGGGCTATGGCAAAAATGGGTTTTAAAATACCACTGCTTATATCCCACGGCAATGCAACACCATCCTTCCTCAAGATGATATCCTCCATACCTCTTAAGGTTATAGTGCCTTCCGGTAAATCCATGGCCATAGAAACTATGACCCCGGATGACCCATCTGTTAGAAAAATTATGGATTTTAATAATCTGCACATGGAAAGATTCAAGGAACCTGTAAACTACTATTCTGCAGAACAGGCAGATGCCATTGACCTTATTGTCATGGCCTACAGGTTAACAGGGGGAAGACCGGATGAATTAAAAGATGCCCTTGAATCAATAAAAGATTTTGTAGGTATGCAGGGTGTATATAACCTATCCAGCTTGGACCATTACGGCACAAGACCTGAGAGCATGGTGCTTCTGTCTGTTCGGGATGGCAGGTGGTATCCTGAGAAATCCTATTCAACTGTTACAGATTTTAGCAATATTTTTGATAATAACAGTAAAGACTTGATGCACAGACTTGCCAGTATACTGCTTGCCCCTTCTACCTCCATGGAAAAAAAAGAAGAATTAGGTCGTCTACTATTAGAACCATATACCATAGAAGAAGATAAAGCAGCCATAAAAATGGACCACGATTTTTTTAAGGATTACTATGGACAAAAAAAGGAACTGATAAAGGCCCTTTATGAGGAGGATGAGATAAAGGCAAGACAGAACCTGTATCACCTCCTTTTATCTTCCTTAAACATAGATGAAGATGAATTTTTCAGGGGTATGGCCTTAGAGATATTCTGTATGATTTGCGATGCCGGTCTTGAGAAGGGTGTGGATATGGAAAAGATTTTAGAATTAAGAAGGGCTTTTATGGAGAAATGGTGCTTCTCGAAGGATAGAGACGAGCTATGTATTGCCCTTATAAAGACCCTGTATAGGCTAATGGATATGATAACTAAAATAGATGGGGCAGGCTCAAGTCTTTTAAAAAAGGTTCTGTCCTACATAAGAAGCCATTACAATGAAGACGTAAATGTAGAGAGCATAGCCCGCCATGTATGTCTTAGTCCATCTTATTTAATCCATAGGCTTAAAGAGAGATATGGTGTGAATATCAGCGAGTGCATCGCTATGATAAGGATTGAAAATGCTAAGGCACTCCTTAAACAGACTGAAGCACCCATCGGTACCATAGCCCATGAGGTAGGCTATCAGGATCAATGTTATTTTCCCATCTTTCCCCCTAAAAATCTACACTACACATAACTGATTAAAAACATAT
>CAZJOP010000149.1:0-4570 GCA_964547695.1 uncultured Syntrophorhabdaceae bacterium | reverse complement strand
GGATATTGTGTTTTATTAAATAGTGTTCCATATCGGTCCACGGGGCAAAACACCGCTCGCACCATACACCGTCTATGTTATTTATGAGCTCATACAGGAGAAAAAACCCGTAATAGGACATGCCCACTTCATATATATCGGGATAGCACAGACCAAACCTCACCTTTATGTCTTTTAAATCTTTTATTGCTGTATTGGGTTCGCAACCTATGTATCTGGCTGGTTTTGTAATCTCTCTTGGAATTGTCTTCATAATAAAAAATTACGCAGGGCTAATTTATACGTTTTTATAAGACAAAAAATCACCGTTTAAAATCGAATCAGTGTTACTTTAACCGATGGAACTGTAAACCTTACTTCTGGGTTTCTTTTATTATTCTTTTTAGATCTTCATTCACCATGTTTTTGATGCGCTCGAGAGCTTCGGGGCTTTGCGCCTCAAATCTTAAGACAAGGACGGGCTGTGTATTAGATGCCCTTACAAGACCCCACCCTTCATCCATCAATACCCTTACCCCATCGATATCTATGATATTGTATTTTTTTCTGTAATATTCGGTTAAGTTTTTTACCACCTTGAATTTTACGCTATCAGGACAGTCAACTCTTATTTCAGGTGTTGAATAGAGTTTTGGAAGATCCTTCAGAAATTCTGACACAGGCCTTCCGTCTTTTTCCATAATCTCGATAAATCTCAGGGATGCGTAAATGGCATCGTCGTATCCGAAGAATCTATCTGCGAAGAACATATGCCCGCTCATCTCACCGCCCAGCACTGCATTTAATTCCTTCATCTTCTGTTTGATTAAGGAATGACCTGCCTTCCACATAACAGGTTTACCCCCATGTCTTTCAATGTCTTCAAAGAGGTTTTTAGAGCACTTCACCTCGGATACAAAATAGGCGCCCTGTCTTTCTTTGAATATATCCCGGGCAAAGATAATCATGAGATAATCACCCCAGATTACGTTGCCCTCGTTATCTATTACACCAATTCTATCACCGTCTCCATCATAACCAATGCCCACATCTGCCTTATTTTTAATAACCGTTTCTCTTAAGGCAATGAGATTTTTTTCCACCGTTGGATCTGGAAAGTGATTGGGAAAATGACCGTCCACATCGCAGAAGATGTCTATAACATCCTGTTTGAACTCCCTCATTATGGGCACTGCAACAGCCCCTGCCACACCGTTTCCTGCATCTACAACTATCTTAAATGTTTTATTGATCTTTATATTCCCCCTTAAAAAATTATAGTAATCCTCCACAATGTTTTTGTATTCTTTGTAGGAACCTGCCTGTTTTGAAAATCTCTTTTCCTCTATGATCCTTCTCAAATCTTGAATCTCTTCTCCAAATAGGGTGGTTTTTCCGTATGCTACCTTAAAACCGTTAAATTCAGGGGGATTGTGACTTCCTGTGACCATTATGCCACCGTCAACATTTAGGTTAAAAAGGGAAAAATAGAACAGCGGGGTAGGGCATTGACCTAAATCGGTTACGTTCAATCCAGATTCTACCATCCCTTCTACTATGAGATTTTTGAGGTGTTCTGAACTTAATCTTCCGTCTCTTCCCACAGAGGCATTCTTCTTTCCCCTGTCTTTCATATACGTGGCAAAGGCCCTGCCAATATTTTTTACCACATCATCTGTGAGGTCTTTTTCTACCTCCCCTCTTATATCGTATTCCCTGAATATTTCTCTGTTCATCGTGGCCTCCGTTTGATTAATCGTCTATTGCCTGATCAAATTAAAATTGACAACGTTACTTTATTAATAATATAAGTAAATGTTCAAAATCTCAAGATAAAAAGGTGGTGCCATGGAAAAACAGTATATTATTGAAGATTTTACCTTAAAGGATACATGGAGATTATTTCACATAATGGCTGAATTCGTGGAAGGATTTGAAAATCTGGCAGACGTATATCCTGCTGTGACCATATTCGGAAGTGCAAGGTGTAAAAAAGGGGATGATCTATACGAAAAGGCATTTAAACTCTCAAAGTCCTTAGCAAAGGCAGGTTTTAATGTCATCACAGGTGGTGGCGGAGGTGTTATGGAGGCTGCCAACAGGGGCGCAAAAGAATGTGGTATGAAATCCATTGGTTTAAACATAGAATTACCGTTTGAACAAAAACCCAATCAATATTCAAATGTAAAATTGAGTTTTAAATACTTTTTTGTGCGAAAGGTTATGTTTCTAAAATATGCCGTAGCATATATTGTTCTTCCAGGAGGGTTTGGAACCCTTGATGAGTGTTTTGAGGCAATAACCCTTATCCAGACAAAAAAGATAAGACCCTTTCCTGTTGTGCTGGTGGATTCTTCATACTGGAACGGGCTTATAAACTGGATGAAAGAAACACTCCTTGCAACAGGTAAGATATCACCTGAGGACATGAACATATTTAAGGTGATGGACGAACCGGATGAGATAGTGGATTATATAAAGAAATTTATAATTTTATAGGGTTATGGCTTTATCCTTCTTGCAAAGATTAAATAACCAGTATGGGCCACCATCCTGTCAAAAGGTCTTATTCTTTCGCTGATTGTTTTGTATTTTCTGAGCATGATCTCGCATATCTCTATATTGCCAAAGCCTTTATGGGTTTCAAAGGCCTTGAGTATTTCCGATATCTGGTTTGTCGTGGGCACTATCATGCCCAAGGATGCACTGGGATTTGCAAGTTCCATGATGTGTTCCATATAAAGCCAGGGTTCTCTAACATCGATAAAGATTGATTCAAAACCTGTGTTTTTATAGTCAAAAATATCACAGTTTATCATCTCCACATTGGAAAATATGGAAAATCTTTCAATGTTTCTCTTTGCACCTCTAAAATGCCTCTCCTCTTTTTCTACTGTAATTACCCTTCCTTCTGCCCCTACTGCGAAAGAAAAGACAAGGGTCATGGCACCGCTTCCTGTGCCCAGCTCAAGGACCCTGGCACCACTTGTTATGTTTAGCTTAAAACAGATATACGCAGCATCTTTTGGATAAATAATCTGGGTGTCCCTTTTAATGCCAAACATGATTATATCTTCTAATGTGGGTCTATATATTTCATAGGCACCGTAAATTATTCCAAAGGGCCTTCCCACAAGTTCTGAAAATATAATATTCCCCCCCTTTCCGCTAAAGGTTGAGTTTATATCAACCTTTTTTAGATATTTTCTGTCCCTGTAGCAAATAAGCACAAGGTCATCGGGTCTTATGTTTTTTTCTGCCATGTCCTCTATTTTTCTATAACTTTCTGGCGGGTATAAATAATCCTGTATTTTTCCCTGTTTTCTTTAAAGCATATGGTGCATTCTTTTTCTGCACATGTGTTTCTGTCTATCTCTTCTTCTGAAGGCAGGGGCTCAAGTAATACCTCAAAGCCTATCTCCCTATACAATTCCACCATTTCTGTAAGACGGGGTTCGCAGGCAATGAATCTCTTTTCCCAACCCTGTCTTTTGAGTTCTTCTTCTCTATCCATTATCGAGATGTCTTCTTCTGAGCCATAAAATATTCTATTGTCCTAATAAGACCTTCCTCGAGGGGCACCACAGGCTCCCATTCGAGATATTTCTTTGCCTTTGAGATATCAGGACATCTTCTTTTCGGGTCATCTTCGGGTAGTTTTTCAAATATAAGTTCTGATTTAGAACCTGTCAGTTCTAATATCTTTTTTGCTATTTCAAGGATTGAAACCTCACGGGGATTACCGAGGTTAATGGGCCCCGGTAGCCCGGAAACATATGGTTTTGTGTAGTCTCTACCCCTCTCGTCAGGCGTTATTTCATAATCCATCATCCTTATCATGCCCTCTATAAGATCATCAATATAACAGAACGACCTTGTTTGAGAACCATCACCGTATATGGTTATAGGCTTATTGTTTATGGCCTGGATGATAAAATTGCTTATCACCCTTCCGTCATCGTGGCGCATCTTTGGTCCGTATGTATTGAATATCCTTACCACCTTTATGTCTACTTTGTTCTGCCTCATATAATCAAAGAATAAGGTCTCTGCCACCCTTTTCCCTTCATCGTAACAGCTTCTCTTTCCTATGGGGTTCACGTTTCCCCAGTATTCTTCTGATTGGGGATGCACATCAGGGTCACCGTATATTTCACTTGTAGAGGCCTGTAGTATCCTTGCCCTCACCCTTTTTGCAAGACCGAGCATGTTTAATGCACCCAGGACATTTACCTTTATTGTTTTCACAGGATTGTATTGATAGTGTATGGGGCTTGCAGGACAGGCAAGGTTGAATATCCAGTCTACTTCAAGGAGTATGGGAGATGTCACATCGTGTCTTATAATCTCAAATCTGGGATTATCCAGTAGATTTAAGACATTGGTCTTTGACCCTGTAAAGAAGTTGTCCAATGCCAGGACCTCGTGACCATCCCTTAAGAGCCTCTCACAGAGGTGTGAACCGATGAACCCCGCACCTCCTGTTACAAGAATCCTTTTTGGTTTATCGTAAGTTCTATATTTATACATTTTTCCTGCCTATACATGTGTATATAAAACCTAATTCTGCCATCTTTTTTGGATTATACTG
>CAZJOP010000148.1:0-4577 GCA_964547695.1 uncultured Syntrophorhabdaceae bacterium | reverse complement strand
GAGGTGCCCTTGTGGCCCCTACGGTGAGTGTTACCCTGGGCATGGACCACACGATTATCATGGAGGCGTTTCTCATTGTGATTATGGGTGGATTGGGAAACATATGGGGTGCATTAATGGGTGCACTCATCTTTGGACTTGCCCAATCTCTTGGAATACTTATCTGGCCCCAATTCGGCATAGTTTTCCCTTACGCTGCCGTTATAGTGGTGCTGCTTTTCAGACCAAGAGGGTTATTAAAATCTACATGGTAAAGTGAGGTTATGGAAAAAGGAAAAAAGAAAGGCAGAATCTGGGCGATTATTGGATTAATCATACTGTTTATAATTCCCTTTGTGCTACCGAGGTTCTATGTATACTTAACATCTATCATACTGCTAACCGGTTTACTTGCCACAAGCTTGAATATTGTTCTGGGCTTTGGAGGTATGTTCCAATTTCACCACGCTGTATTTTACGGTACCGGTGCATATGCCACTGCCCTTATGATTATGAAATCAGGGCTCTCCCCGTGGCTGGGCTTTATAGTTGGGCCACTTGTATCTGCCCTTTTATCGTTGATTATGGGAATAATCTGTATCAGGCTCTCAAAACTCTATTTCGGTATGCTACAGATTTCACTCGGTTCTCTTGTGTGGATTATCGTATACAGATGGTATTCCTTTACAGGCGGTGACGACGGTCTCCACGGTATACCTGTCCCAGATATCATATCAACTCCTGCAAGTGCATACTATTTTACCCTGATTATTACCATCGTCAGCATGTTTATTATGTATAAAATTATAAAATCACCCTTCGGGAGTGCCCTCCAGGGGATAAGGGATAACCCTGTGCGAAGCGAGATGATAGGCATTAATGTAAAAAGACATCAACTCCTTGGCCTTGTTATTGCAGGTTTTTTTGCAGGTATTGCAGGGTCTTTATTTATAGTTGTAGATAATACAGCCTTTCCGGATATGCTTTTCTGGACTTTATCCCTTGAAATACTTATAATGTGTCTGCTCGGAGGCTGGTTTAGTTTTTTAGGGCCCATGCTCGGTGCAGCCATCATAATAATCCTTAGGACCTTTATAAGCACATTTACCTCTTACTGGACCTTTGTTCTCGGTATAATCATGATGTTTGTCATCTTCTTTTTACCAAACGGTGTGCTTGGATATATTGAGGAAAAATTAAAAAAAGTGAATAACAAATAAAATAAGGGGTAATATTTGTTACAGGTTAGAAACATATCAAAATCATTTGAAGGGTTTAAGGCAGTAAACAATGCAAACCTTGATGTTAAAAAGGGTGAAATAGTGGCGGTGATAGGTCCCAACGGCGCAGGTAAAACAACGCTATTCAACTTAATAACAGGTATACTCAAACCGGATAGCGGTAGCGTTATCTTTAAAGACGAGGACATTACAGGTCTGCCACCTTATGAGATATGTAGAAAACGCATATCCCGGTCTTTTCAGATTGTAAACATATTTCCCAGGTTAACGGTATTTGAAAACACCCAGATTGCAGTCCTTGCAAGGCTTAAAAAGACATGGAACCTTTTTACACCTGCAAAAAAGATTGCCGTAGAAGAAACAGAGGAGATATTAAAAAATGTAGGTCTTTTCGATAAAAAGGACAGGGTAACGGCCCTTTTATCCCATGGAGACCTTAAGGTGCTCGAGATTGCCATGGCATTAGGCGGCAATCCTGAATTTTTAATCCTCGATGAACCCACTGCCGGCATGGCACCTGAGGAGACATCGAGGTGTATAGAACTTATTAAACACCTCTCGGAAAAACTGGGTCTTACCATACTGTTCTGCGAGCATGATATGGAAATCGTTTTTGGTATTGCAAACAGGATCATGGTAATGGTTAGAGGTTCAACGATTATACAGGGCACGTGCGATGAGGTTAGATGCAACCAGACTGTTCAGGATGCCTATCTTGGCGGGAGTGACGTATGCTTGATGTAGTGGGTATTAACACGTATTACGGTTTAAGTCATATTCTGTTCGATGTCTCCCTTAAGGTAGATAAAGGTGAGGTGGTGGGATTATTGGGAAGAAACGGGGCAGGCAAAAGCACAACGATGAGAAGTATTATGGGGCTCACACCACCAAAAGAGGGAAAGATAATGTTTAAAGGTGAGGAAATAACAGGTGAAAAGCCCTTCAGGTTATTTAGAAAAGGGATCGGTTATGTCCCTGATGATAGGAGGGTGTTTGCAGATTTGTCTGTAGATGATAACCTCGAGATAGTTTTTAGAAGGGGAAATGAATGGAATAAGGAAAGGGTTTATGACCTATTTCCTGCCCTTGCAGAGATTAAAGACAGAAGGGCAGGGAATTTAAGCGGTGGAGAACAGCAGATGCTTACCATTGCAAGGGCGCTTATGGGCTCACCTGAGCTTTTACTTCTCGACGAGCCCACAGAAGGTCTTGCTCCCCTTATAGTAAAGGATCTGGAAGAACAGATAATGAAATTAAAAGATGCTGGCATTAGCATACTTTTATCAGAACAGAATATAAGGTCTGCCCTGAAATTAATAGACAGGGCCTACATTATAGACAACGGCAGGATTCGCTTTGAAGGCACTGCATCTGAATTGGATGCAAACGAAGAGATAAAAAAGAAATATCTCATGATATAGTGAGGGTTTTTAGCACCTAATGATCTATTAGTATCTATTACCTTGACTTAAATCTCTCCAATTGTTTATATTAAAACCATACAGATAATAGGTTTATGGAGGCAGGGATATTGTTAAATGCTTCTTTGAATGACCATGATAATCGTGATCCTTTTAGGGCTCCAATAAAAGAAGCTATAGGGAACACAGGTGATTTATAAGACTTTAAAAAAGGCTATATGCCTGTGCGTTATCATTGCAACATTTATCTTTTATTATGATTTTTTATGCTACTCAGCCATACCTGATGATGATTGTCTTGGCTGTCATGAGAAATTCACTGGTTTTAATCACGGTAAGGCAAATTGTAATAGGTGCCATAATGATATAACCTCGCTCCCCCATGATGAAAGACTAAAAAAACCCGTTTGCAGCACATGCCACAAAACTGTGGAGGAAGATTGCAAAAAAGGCATCCACAATTTTAAAAAGATAAAATGCATGGATTGCCATAATACCCACTTTTTAAATAAAGATAAAAAAACCTGTATTCAGTGTCATAATGATGTAACCCACAGAAAACTGCCGGCAAAAGAAAAACACTTAAAGGCCATAGATTGTCTTGGCTGTCATGGAATTGCTGAAACAGGACACATAAACATCCAGATAGATACTGGAAAAAAGGATATTGTAAAATTTAAGGAAATAGATAGAGACGGCAATAATCTTATCGATTATATCGAATGGGATAATTTACTCAGTCTTATTAATAAAGAGCTTAAAGAAAAGGCAGAGCTAAAAAAATACTATGAAATAAAGACTAAGAATCCCCACACTGTAAATAAAAGGCCTGCATCGTGTAATGCTTGCCATGGTGAAGATGGGCTTTTTAAGCATGCAAGACTTGCCGTCAAGGGCAAAAAAACCATGGAGATTAAAGTAGACCCAAAGATCTTTATCCACGAATTGCCTTCAATAGAAGATTATAAAAAGACAATACACGGCAAAAAAGGTGTTACTTGTTCTGACTGTCACTTATCCGATAGACCTGTAGGTGATAAGGTATGTATTAGGTGCCATGAAGATATTTACAATGTGTATAAAAAGACAGTCCATGCAAAAGAAGGTGCTACCAAATGCACAGACTGTCATAATCCCCATAAGATTAAAACATATAAAGAATTAAGCACAACGGATAGGGTTATGGTATGTGCAAGGTGCCATAAGGATTATATAGAAAAGCACAAATGGTTACCCCATACGGTGCTACACTTCAAATATCTTGAATGTTCATCATGCCACAGCCCTGAATCCAAAAAGGGGATGTTATTCAATTTTGCAGAAAAGGATGAAAAAGGCACAAAGGCCCTGTTCTATATGGATTTTGAAAAGATCTTCGGCTCAAAGACAGATATAGCCTATCTTATAGATGCCAATAGTGATAACATCATCTCTATAGATGAGCTCATTTCCTTTGTGAACAATTTGAGGAGAAAACATGACAAGGAAGTTGTAATAACATCGTCCATAGTGGTTACAGAAGTGCATCACGATTATTCTGAAAAAAATTTAAAGAGTAAAGTTTGCTCGGCATGTCATCTTATAGATGCCCCCTTCTATAAGTATATGTATATTGCAATACCGCAAAAAGATGGTAAGCTTTTTATACCTGTAAAAGGCACTGTGCTATCTGCCATTCCTACCTCAATCTTTATTGATTTATGTATTATTGGTGAAACAAAGATAAATCACGAAGACATTAAGGCCTTTCTAAGTGCTGATTTAAAGGAAAAACCAAGGGTCTTAAGGGAATTGGGGTTTAAACTCATTGATTTTATGGGTATTACGATAATATTTTTTATTTTAGCAGGCATTTTTGTCCATATTTTACTTCGTATTACGGTGAAAAAATGAAAGGCGCTTATATTCATCCCCTACCTATCAGGATATGGCATTG
>CAZJOP010000147.1:0-4586 GCA_964547695.1 uncultured Syntrophorhabdaceae bacterium | reverse complement strand
TGCCTGCAACGCCTAATGCCTCTCTAACCATATTTTTAACCTCCTGATTTTAATAAGCTATTAAACTATTTAAAAAAATCTATCATACTTCAAAAAGCATACATACGTTGGTGATGTCCATTTTTAATCCATACTGCAATCTTTTTAATGTCATTTATTCTAAAAACCTCTTCTTTCTTATCAAGAGGCTTCATATCAACAACATCTGCCAGATATACAATATATTTTTTTTGCTTTTTATCTTGATATTTAGGATTTAACTCAACAATTGCAGCGCCCATACCAAGTGGACCTCCATGATGACCACCTCTTGCCATATAGAAAAAAACACTTTCACCAGGCTTGTTTAGTGTCTCAATTTTTTGCTGGATTTCCTCCTGGGTTAATATGGGGATATCCCAGATAAATGTTTTCTTTTCTTCCAGCGTAACCTTTTTGGACTTCTGATTAAAGGCGCCTTCAAAGATTATAAGGTCTGGGTGGTCATCCAGAGTTTTATAATTTTGAACTTGAACATTCTTTGCCAATGCTTCTGCATTATCAAAGATTCTTATATGGAAAAGGTCGTCTTCTGTCTCATCTTTAAGTTTTACCATTCTAAGGAATGTTACAATATTTACATCTATCTTTTTTTCTGTGACAAGATAATTTTGCACAATACCTGGTAATTCCTCAGGTTTTAAAAGTTTTGTTTTTTTTTCTGTATTTTTCCTGTTCCAAAACATTTTTTTTCTCCTTTTTGTAATTAAATTAAATTTTGGTTAAATTTGAAGGAAAAAAATATCTTAACAGCGTAAAGGGGAATTTAATTGGGAAGATATTTTTATGATAATAGACACCAATGCAGATGATTTTTCAATGGTATTAAAACCCTGTCTAAATTTTAGCGCAATTTTATTTAAAGAAAGTTTATTAAAATTTTTATAGTTAATCTCAATGATTGCACATTCTTCATTATCGCAATCCTTTGAGTATGATAGCGGATTCATTTGCAGTTGTGCTAAATTTGAATAACTTACATAAGTTGACAATAAAGGAAGAAAAATTGAAAAATAAATAACAAAAAATAACTTAAATATTTTGGTAAATTTCATTTTACCAAGTTCAGAATATAAACCTTTTATCATACTATGTCAATAAGTTTTTTAATATTAAAAATGCCTTCTAATATGGACTGGTTGATTATTCTAAAAAAATCTCATGTCCTTACCCTGATAGGTAAAACTACTGTGGGAATGCCTTCCCATTGCAGGTGTTTTTGAATGGCATAGGCAGTTTCATTGTGAAGAAGTTTATGAAATATGTTTTGCTTTAAAAATATAAGTTTCCCAGTAAATGCCATTGAGTGGGGAAATTCTTTGACCACTTCTTTTACTAACCTTGTGGCTTCCTCTACTGCATCGGTCCCCACCACCATTCTATAATCTGCTGGAAAGCCATGCCTTCTCGTTATGGTCACATACTTCATAAGATCCTTTTTTCTATCTTCTTCAAGCGCTTTTATCTCTGCTGCGCCCTTAAAAGCACTCGAATCCACTTCTGCTACAGAAACAAAAATAAAATTTTTGTATAAACCAGGGAAGTACCTCACAATGGAAAGAAGCATATGTATCCCGAATCCATTGAATCCATTTACAAGGACTATAGCTGCCATATCGTTTTTATTAAGAGGGCTATTATTATATGGTAGATTAGTTGATATGTCTTCTATCTCATCCTCTAAATGACGAATGGCATTTCTTATCCTTTTGTAATGATTTTTTATTGTGTAGCAGAGGCCAACAAGAATCATGGTAATCAACAAAGTGATCCATCCACCTTCTAAAAATTTTTCGTATACGGTAATTAACAATATGGTCACACACAATATAAAACCTACTATATGAATTATTATATGTCTCATCCATGCCTTATCTTTTTCTCTATTTTTGAGAAAAAAGAGTATCATGCCAAACTGAGACATGGAAAAGGTGATAAACACATTTATGGAATACATTATAACCAATGATGATACAGAGCCACCTGTATATATTAATAGTAAAATTGACGATACCCCCATAACAAGGATGCCATACTGCATGGTCAGCCTTTCAGAAAGGGATGAGAACCTTCTTGGTAACCATGAATCAATGGCCATATTTGCCATTACCCTTGGCCCATCTATAAACCCTGTCTGGGCAGCTACAATAAGGAGTATCCCTTCACTCAGGATAGTAAACAGGGCAAACCATTTACCTGCTGGCCAGTTAAAAAACACAATATTGGCAAGGGATGCATTCAATGTCTTTCCTTCAGTGGGCGTCACGTGAAAAAGATAATAGCAAAATAGAAGTCCACCGGCAGTTATTGCAAGGGATGTGGCCATATAAATCATGGTTCGCTTTCCACTCTTAACCTTTGGTTCACGCATAATCTGCATGCCGTTCGATACAGCCTCAATCCCTGTATATGTCCCAGCCCCGAAGGAAAAGGCTTTAAGAAATATAGCAATAAGACCTATACCACCTATTGTGGCGAAATCCCTTTCCATGTCCTTCTTTACCACCCCTGCAATGGATGAGATGTCTCCTGAATGAAGGGCTATTCCATATCCAATCAATAAAGCATGGGTAATGGCAAAAAGGATAAAAATGGGGGTAAGGATGGCAATAGATTCTTTGACACCCCTCAAATTTATAATAATAAGCCCTAATACAAGGAAAGAGATAAAAAAAAAGTTTGTATTTATGGAATTGAATGGGCAGATAACTGAAGATTGAATCGCCACATGATGCAAGAGACACAGATATGGTAAGAGTATAATCCACAAGGAGGGCAGCACCTGATATGACCCCTGCCTTCTCGCCAATTGTATAGCTTGCCACCACATAACCACCCCCACCATGTGGGAAGTGTTCAATGATGCGGGAATAGGCATAGGATATGATAAATACTGTAAAGGCCGTGGCAATGCCGAGAAAAAGCGCAAGATACGGATGGGAACCTATAATCTTATATGCCTCTTCAGGTCTGTAAGAAGATGATGAAAGTCCATCTGCACCAAGACCAATCCATGCAAGAAGAGGTATCAAAGATAGCTTATGAAAAAGGGACTTGTCTTTTAAATCTTTAGGCGGACCAATTATAATTTCTTTAAGATGTGGTAGCATACATAAATTTCATTAAGGCTAAAATTCGCAACTCGCTTAATATTAGCGCTCTTCTTTGTTTATTGTCAAATACTATGTCTATACCATAAAAAGGCGATAACGTATGAAACCTTTTCGCAGTAGTGGGATTGATTGTGTTGCTACATTTAATTATGTTTAAAGATTGAATCATAGCTGTTATAGTCTCTAATAGGTTATGAAAGAGACATGTGCGATGAAGTTTACCAAGTTTTATTGCTTTGTCTTCCATTTCATTTTAAACTTACCTTAATGGAATAATACAAAAAACTTTAATTATTTTGGAGGGTATAATTAAGAAACTGGAGGAAAATCAAAAAACAATCGATACATATGCCACTATTTTTGTAGTTCTATTGGGCATTGTAAGCCTTTTTGCCGATATGACCTATGAATCGGCCCGTAGTATCAACGGTCCATTTCTTGCTTTACTCGGTGCAAGTGCGAGTGTTGTGGGTCTAACAGCAGGGCTTGGAGAACTACTTGGATATGCACTTCGTTTTGTTTCAGGAAGGATTGTTGACCGTTTAGGCCGCTACTGGTTATTTACAATCACTGGCTATCTTTTAAATCTTTTAGCTGTTCCAGCCCTTGCCCTTGCCGGCAACTGGCAGTTTGCCGTCTTTCTTATAATTTTAGAACGTATCGGTAAGGCAATACGTAATCCCCCTCGTGATGCCATGCTCTCTTTTGCAACCACCCGCATAGGCCATGGCTGGGGTTTTGCCCTCCATGAGGCAATGGATCAAATAGGTGCTGTAATTGGACCTTTTATAATGGGAGGGGTTTTATATTATAAAAATGATTTTAGGCTCTCTTATGCCATCCTTATAATACCCGCTATTATTTCAATCTGCGTGCTTTTGGCTGCTCGAATCTATTATCCACAACCGAAAAGCCTTGAATCAAAAACCCCTCAATTAGATATCAGGGGATATTCCAGATATTTCTGGCTATACATTTTGGCAACAGGCTGCATTGCAGCAGGATATGCTGATTTTCCCTTAATTGCCTATCATTTCTCAAAGGCACACATCTTTAAGCCTGAGTGGATTCCAATTTTGTATGCCACTGCTATGGGCGTAGATGGTCTTTCTGCCCTTTTATTCGGAAGATTTTTTGACCGTATTGGTATCTCCATCATTATAATTGCAGCGGCAATCACCATACCTTTTGCCCCGCTTGTGTTTTTAGGAGATCTTAAATTCTGTTTTTTAGGCATGGTCCTCTGGGGAATAGGCATGGGGGCGCAGGAGTCTGTTATGAAGGCACAACTGGCAATAATGTCACCTGTAAAACTACGGGGGACTGCATTTGGCACTTTTAATATGAGCTTTGGAATGTTCTGGTTTGTAGGCAGTGTAATAATGGGAAGGCTCTACGACTTTTCCATTATGGCTCTGGTCATATTTTCTGTTG
>CAZJOP010000146.1:0-4604 GCA_964547695.1 uncultured Syntrophorhabdaceae bacterium | reverse complement strand
CACCTGCCTTGTGACCCAATACATCATTTATCTGCTTCATCTTATCCATATCAATAAAGAACAAAAGCATGCCTTTTTTTGTCCTATCCGATATTTTTAACTGCTGTTCTGCAAGGGTGATAAAACCCCGTCTATTATAAAGACCTGTTAGCTCATCGGTGATGGACATGCTTTTTAAGTGTTCTTCAAGGCGCTTTTGCTCTGTAATATCCTCAAAGCTTATTAAGTGTTCACCTGTAGCAAGTTGCACAGGGATAAAATTTACAATCCTCTCGGCTCCTTCTTTTGTGGTAATTGTAAATGTCCTTGGTCTTTTTTCACCTATCTTTAAATCTTCTATGTCCCTTTTCCAGATAGCTATTACCTGTCTTCTTACTTCATTATCAGGATATGCATATTTTAAGAAGGTCTTTCCATCAGGGATATCTTCTAAACTATAACCAAAAAGCTCTGTGAATTTTGGATTTACATATAAAATCTTACCGTCAACAGTCACCAGCATGAAACCAAAAGGTGCATGTTCCACAAGTGTCTCAAACCTCTTTCTTTCGTCTATGATCTTCTCTTCTGCAGTCTTATGGGCTGTAATATCTTGAACTGTGCCTAAAAGGGCTGTTACATTTCCTTTTTCATCTTTTTTTGCACTACCCCTTGCATTCACCCATTTTATGGTATTATCAGGTAATACTATGCGAAACTCCATCTCAAAGGAACTGCCCTCTTTTATTGATTTTTTTACTGTATCAATAAAAACCTCCCAGTCATCGGGGTGTATTATCCTTTTATGTTCATCAAGGGAAGGTTCTTCGTCTTTTGGATCAAGGTCAAATATGCGAAATATCTCTTCAGACCATTTAGGTTTTAATGACTTTACATCGAGCACCCAGTGACCAATATGGGCTATACTTTGTGCCTCTTTTAAAAGCGATTCCTCCTCTTTTAGTTCTTTTAATAGGAGGCTGTAAGGATTTACAAGACCTGTGTGTAAAATAGCCCTGTATATGAGATAAAAGGATATGATCTTAAAGATATGCCCGATAAAATTTGATAGTCCATACACGTTTATATAGAAAGTAAATGCAAGCTCAGAGCCGATAGTCACAATAATCGATGCTACCACAAGATTAAATATGTTTTTTTCAAACCTCTCTTTAAACCTGTAAAGCAATAAAATAGAGCCCATTAGCATTAAGGAGATTATATACTCGCTTATAATCTTAAAATATGTGAGCCCCTTTCCTTCTATAAAACAATCCGGAAATATCTTTAGATAGAAAATGGAAAGAAATAAAAATGATGTGATTAGGGTAAATACGATAAAGCTTAAATATACATTAAGCCTTTTTTTGAAAAACAGAGGGGCAATGAGTAATGATAATGACTCCATGTATCTGGCAACAATCCATAGCTGGGTGGGGAGATTGGCACAGAACACAGTAAAAACACCCATACCCTTATAGGCAAGGGTATGGATAAAATCTACTGTGCCCACAAAAAAATATGATATGCCTAAAAAGACAAGGTAGTCATTATTTATAAGATGTCTTGTATTCCATGCTACAATAAAAATACAGAAGGCAATGATAATGGAGAATACCTCTGCAAGGCTGTGGAACAAAATATAACTGTAGAGGCTTGCAAGGTATAAACCGGATATAATGGCAATACCTATGATGACGCTTATTGTTTTGTTTAATTTTATAAATATGAAGTCCTTACCCATTAAATTAGATGGCATTGAATGACTATCGTTAATTTATCATCAAAAATCCAAAAATTTCTATTAAAAATCATACCGGGATGAAATGGAGGTGGTTTTTCTCAACATCTGCCTTGACCACCCTTACCCTTATCTTATCACCGATACGATAGATTTTTTTTGTGCGCCTGCCTATGAGTCTAAACCTTTCTTCTTCAAAAACATAGTAGTCATCTGTAATTTCCGATAGATGCACCAGGCCCTCCACAAACACATGAGTGAGTTCCACAAAAAAACCAAAAGATGTGATATGCGATATAACACCTTCAAAAACTTTACCTGTTTTATCCTTCATAAAGAGCACCCTGATCCTGTCTTCCACCTCCCTTTCTGCCTCCATGGCAATTCTTTCTTTCTCTGATAAATAAATTGCCATTGGCTCCAGTTCTTTTTCTGTGTACCTATGTCCATTGCTTATGATACTTTTCAAAATCCTATGGTTTATCAAATCAGGGTATCTTCTGATGGGAGAGGTAAAATGGGTATATGCATCAGATGCAAGGCCGAAATGACCCTTATTAAAAATAGAATATCTTGCCTGCTTCATAGAACGAAGAATTATGCGATTTACAAAGTATTCGTATGGGGTGCCCCTGACCCCTTTAAGTATTGATTGTAGGAAGTGTTGTTGGCCTGTGTATTTTTTATAGCCCATGTTTAAGACATGTAGCATTTTTTCTATGTTTAACATCTTCTCTCTATCAGGGGGTTCGTGGACTCTGTATATTAAAGGCCTGTTATGCCTTGTAACAAATTCGGCAACTGCCTCGTTGGCAGCAATCATAAACTCCTCTATGATCCTGTGAGAAAAAAGCCTCTGAGACCTCATAATACCCATAAGCCCACCTTCAATATCGAGCACCACCTCCGGTTCAGGGAAATCAAAATCAATGGTTCCCCTTTTCTCTCTTTTAGCTTTCAGTATTGTGGCAAGCTCAGCCATATATTCGAGCTGCCTTAAAACATGTACTTTATCTTTTTTAAAAAGATGCCTTTTGTTTTCAAGCATCTCCTCTACCTTTGTGTAGGTAAGTCTCATGGCACTTTTTATAATAGACAGATAAAAATCGCAGGCTTTGACATTGCCTTCTCTATCGTATTCCAATTCAACGGTTACGGTGCATCTATCCTGATTGGGGTTAAGGCTACAGATATTGTTTGACAGCACTTTAGGTAACATGGGAATTACACTGCCCGGAAAATAAATACTCGTCCCCCTTTCATAGGCCTCCATATCAGGCGATGAATGAACTGGCACGTAATACGAAACATCGGCAATGGACACATAGAGGATAAACCCGTTTTTCGTCTTCTCCACGCACACTGCATCGTCAAAATCCTTTGCAAGCTCTCCATCTATTGTGACAAATGGCTTTGAACGCAAATCCTTTCTTCCCTCAGGGGATATGTTAAAAGACAGTCCTTTGAGATACTGTTCGGTTTTCTTTTTGAATTTCCTTTGAAAACTGTATTTATATGATGTATAGAGTGAAATGGTCTTCACATCAGTTAAGGCATCAAAGGTCTTAATAATCTTGCATACAGGATCCCTTATGCCTTCCGGGAATTTTGTGATCCTGGCGGCAACAAGGGTATTGTCATCCAGAGATTTCGTCTTTGATGTGTCTTCTATAATAAAATGATGTGGCAATCTCTCATCATCAGGATAAAGATACATTATGTTTCTGTATCTCTTTATAAAACCTGTTATGGTGTGGGTTTTTCTTTCTATAACCTTAAGGATTTTCCCTTCCTTACCATAAGCACCCTTTCTGTCAATTCTGACAACTACCCTGTCTCCGTGGATGGCATCTCTTATGAATCTCTGGGGAATACGGATGCCTTCTACCCCTTCCTTCTCAGGGATAACTATACCGTAACCGTTTTTTGAGCAAAAGAGGGCTCCTGTTTCAAGGTTTAATGCCTTTCTTAGACCTATCATCTTGTTTTTCAATTTAAATAATAGCCCCCTCTTTATCATGTCTTTAACGAGGGTCTTAAGTCTTTTTCTGTCATCTTGGGAGAGGCAAAGTATTCTTTCTATATCCCTAAACTTAACAGGTCTTTTTTCTTTTTCGAGGATTTTTATAATATGTGCCTCGCTTATGGAATCAGTCTTCATAATCTACCTTTTTCATTTTATATCAAATTTTTCTCAATAAGCTGAGGTGCCTATTGAAAGGATATATTTCTGCAAAAATAAAACATCAACTGGTGCATGTTAACATTTTTTCAGCAGTTAATCATTAGAAAAATCAGGGGTTTTTCGTTTTAGGATAATTTTGTTTTAATCTGGTATATTTTCCAGTTACTAACCCTACTTTAATTCCATCCCTAACAGGGCTGGATGTAGTAAGTTGGATTTGGTGGATGAGGTAATGCATACAAAAAAACATTAACTATATTCTTCTTGAAAAAAAGAGGCATTAAATGTTAGTTTTAAAGAGGCGATGGAGTTCGTCCAAAACCGTCCTTTAGGGCTCACCTATAGGACTGATAACTCCTGATAAAATTCAATAGTTTTGACAGGGTTATCGGCATCGATTATCCCGTCAACTAAAAAATTATTTAAATTGATGCTCACAGGAGGAAATACACTATGGAGCAAATATTTATCACCGCAACAATCTGGCTTTCTCTTGCCATGTTTTCCACAATTATTGCAAATCACCTGCGCATATCCATTGCCCTTGCAGAAATATGCATTGGTATTGTTGCAGGACAAGTGTTTTATGCTCTTGGCAAGCCAGGTATCTTAGAAACTAACCATGAATGGATTAAATTCCTTGCATCATCAGGTGCAATATTGCTCACATTTTTAGCAGGGGCAGAGCTTGACTCTCAG
>CAZJOP010000145.1:0-4622 GCA_964547695.1 uncultured Syntrophorhabdaceae bacterium | reverse complement strand
CCTTTGCCGGAGGCCTTGCAAGAGAAGACCATATCTTTAAGGCCCTTGCCCTTGGCGCACCCTTTACAAAACTGGTGTGTATGGGAAGGGCAGCAATGATACCTGGTTTTGTGGGTTCTAACATCGAAGGTGTCTTAAGGCCAGAAAGAAGAAAGGTCGTAAATGGTAACTGGGATGATCTGGCCCCGGCTGTAAAAGAACTCGGTTCAACACCGGAAGAGATCTTTGCCGGATATTTCGATGTACAGAAAAAGGTAGGCGAGGAAGAGATGAAAAACATACCTTTTGGTGCCATAGCCATGTGGACCCTTGCAGATAAACTTGCAGCAGGTCTTCAGCAGCTTATGGCAGGAGCCCGTAAGTTTAGAATTTCAGAGATTTCAAGAAATGATATATTCTCTGCAAACCGTGAAACAGAAAGGGAAACAAAGATACCTTTTATAACAGATGTGCTCGATGAACAGGCAAAAAATATTTTAAACACAGACTACAGGGCATATAGACAGAAGGTGAACGCCCGCTGAAAGCACATATTAAAATTAGAATATTTAAAGACGCAGGTTAAATTAATCTGCGTCTTTTTTATTTTTTAGACCATAAATTTATGTTTTTCTTGATTGTTTAAAAATAAACAACTATATTAGTTGCATCTTATGGAAAAGGTTAGTATTGAATATCTCCCTTATACGAATGAGGTAGAAGGGCCAAAGAGATGGGATGAGGAAAAAGGTGAATTCGTTCAGGTCTCTTATAAACAAGAAATATGGCATCTTGCCTATTTCGAATTAAAAAAAGGTTTTTACAGGGGAAGTCATTATCACGAAAAAAAAGAAGAATTTTTTTATGTAATTTCTGGAAAAATAAGGGCGATTTTTTATGATATAGACACAGGCGAAAAGGCTGAACATATCCTCGAAAAAGGTGAGGTAATTAATATTAAACAGAGATGTGCCCATATTTTTTATGGAATTGAAGATGCAAGGGTAATCGAATTCAGTCCTCAAATATACGATAAAGAAGATAATTTTAAGGTAAATTTTTGAATTATGATGGATAAAGGAATAAAAAACAATGCTGAGGCAGTAATAAAGACCCTATACGATGCAGGGGTGAGAATATGTTTTGCCAATGCAGGAACCACTGAAATACCTCTCCTTCTTGCCATGGATAGGTATTATCCTGAAATGAAGGCAGTTCTCTGTTTGTTTGAGGGTGTATGTACCGGTGCCGCAGATGGTTATGGAAGGATGCTTGAAAAACCGGCCATGACACTACTTCATCTTGGGCCTGGCTTTGCAAACGGCATTGCTAACTTACATAATGCAAAAAGGGCAAATACGCCACTTTTAAATATTATAGGAGAGCATGCAACCTGGCATATTCCTGCAGACCCGCCGTTGAATATGGATATAAAAAATTTAGTTAAAACCGTTTCTCACTGGTATAAAACGAATAAAGAACCCATCAGACTCATAAAAGATACAAAAGATGCAATAAATGCAGCTATAAAAAGTCAAATAGCAAGTCTTATAATCCCCTATAACCATCAGATAGCAGAAATAGATTACCGTGATTTAGAAACCAGAACGGAAATTAATTATGAACCCGTTGACTTACATCATATTGAATCCATTGCTGAAAAAATAAAAAAGACGAATAAAGTGGCTCTTTTTATAGGTAGCAAGGCCTTAAGAAAGAAGGGGCTTGAAATAATATCCAGAATTCAGAAAAAAACAGGATGTGCTGTATTTACAGAGACTTTTCCGGGTTATATCGACAGAGGTGGTGGACTGCCTTATGTGGAAAAGATACCCTATTTTCCAGAAGAGGCAAAAAAATACTTAGAGAAATATGAACTATTTGTAATAGCCGGAACAAGAGAACCTGTGACATTCTTCGGGTATGAAGGTATAGACAGTTATTTAATGAATAAAGACCAGCAAAGATTATATCTGTGCGAAAAAGACCATGACCTTTATTCTGCCCTTGATTGCCTTGACCAGATGCTTGGTGCTTTCAAAAGAAAGAGCATTAGAAAACAAAAAGATATAAAGGATTTAAAATCTAATATGCCTGAAGGAAGACTGACCCCTGAAAAATTATCTTATATTGTAGCAGCACTTCAGCCAGAGGATGCCATCATCGTGGATGAAGGTTTAACATCTTTTTTCCCATACTATCAGATGAGTGCAGATGCACCACCCCATTCACTTTTAACAATAACCGGCGGGTCAATAGGATATGGAATGCCCTGTGCGGTAGGTGCTGCTCTGGCTTGTCCTGAAAGGCCTGTTATAAACGTAGAGGCAGATGGAAGTGCCATGTATACTGTACAGGCCCTGTGGACCCAGGCACATGAATCCTTAAATGTTAAAACCCTCATATGTTCAAACAGGTCATACAACATATTAAAAATAGAACTGGCAAGGGCAGATATTAAAACAATGGGCAAAAATTCATTATCCCTTATTGAACTCGACAATCCTCCAGTAAATTGGGTTGAAATTGCCAGAGGTTTTGGTATAGAAGCAAAATCTGTTGAAACTGCTGAAGATCTGGTTATTGAATTTGAAAAGGCATTAGAAAAAAAAGGACCTTATCTTATAGAGATAATATTATAGCCCCTGGTGACATCTATTAATCCAAAGGTCTTTTGATTAGTCGCTGACAGTGATATGGAAAAAAGATTTCTCCCTGTATCGATAAAAGAAATAAAGGAAAGAGGCTGGGACGCACTGGATGTAATACTCATCACAGGTGACGCCTATGTTGACCATCCTTCCTACGGCACAGCAGTTATAGGGAGGATATTAGAAAACAGGGGTTACAGGGTAGGTGTTATCTCACAGCCTGACTGGAGGGACACCAAAGACTTTAAAAAACTCGGTAAACCCAGACTCTTTTTTGGGATATCTGCCGGAAACATGGATTCAATGGTGGCCAATTATACGGCAAATAAAAAACCAAGAAGAAAAGATGATTACTCTCCTAAAGGACAGCCATGTTTAAGACCAGACAGGGCTGTTATTGTGTATTCCAACAGGGTTAGAGAGGCCTTTGGTGATATCACTTTAGTAATAGGTGGTATTGAGGCGAGCCTTCGCAGGTTTGCCCATTATGACTGGTGGGATAATACGGTCAGAAGGTCCATTATTTTTGATGCCCGTGCAGATATTCTTGTATATGGAATGGGTGAAAGACAGGTCATAGAAATTGCTGATAGGTTAAAAAAGGGTAGGGGACTTAAAGATATCAGAGGTACCGCGATTATTGCAAGAAGCATCGAAGATGCCATAAGAGAGGATGCAGACTTTATAGAAATTCCATCATATGAGGATGTAAGGGCTGATAAGGAAAAATTCAATGACGCATTTACGCTCATATACAGAAATCAGGACCCTTTTAAAGGTAAGACCATTATCCAGAAACACGGTGAACGCTACCTTGTCCAGTATCCACCACAACTACCTTTAAGTGAAAGGGAAATGGATGAAATATTCGGGCTACCTTATGCGCGAAATCCCCATCCATCTTATGAGGCTTCAGGTGGTATACCAGGGTTTGAAACCGTTAAGTTTTCCATTATCTCTCACAGGGGTTGTTGCGGTGAATGCAGTTTTTGCGGACTTTATATGCACCAAGGAAGAATCATCCAGTCAAGAAGCAAACTATCCATTCTAAAAGAGGCAAAACTCATTTCAGAGAGAAAGGACTTTAAAGGAACAATAACTGATGTGGGAGGACCTACGGCAAATCTATATGGTGCAAAGTGCGCAAAATGGGATAAAAAAGGTGCCTGCGTCCATAGAAAATGTCTTATACCTAAAAAATGTGATAATCTAATATTGGGCCTGAGCGAAAGTATTGATTTGTATAGTGAGATATTAAAAATCCCGAAGGTGAAGCATGTATTTATCGAAAGTGGCATAAGATATGACTTGATATCCGAGAAAGACACCGAAGATTATCTGATGGCGATATGTAAAAATCATATCAGCGGGCAGATGAAGGTTGCCCCTGAACACTGCATAAATCGTGTATTAAAATTTATGAATAAACCACCCATTGAGTGTTATGAGAAATTTGCTGAAAGGTTTAAAAAGATAAACAGTGTGCTAAAAAAAGACCAGTACCTTGTCCACTATTTTATCACTGCTCATCCGGGATCAACCCTTGAGGATGCTTATGTCATGTCCACATATCTTAAAAAGAGAAATATTTACCCTGAGCAAATACAGGATTTTATCCCTATCCCCATGACGGCCGCTAATTGTATGTATTATACCGAATCAGATCCTTTTACGGGTGAGAAGATGTATGTAGCAAAGACGTTTAAGGAGCGTAAGATGCATCGTGCATTAATCCAGTATAAGAACCCAAAAAACAGGCATTTAATAGAAGAGGCAGAGAAAATTCTGAGAGAGATATCTGTTAGAAAAAACCCATAATCAGGAAAGAGATTTTAAAAACTGTGCAATCAAGAAATTTTCCGGTGATATTTTGTAAATAAATCCAAAAAAGCTTATTAAATCTATCCAGTCTTTTTAAATGCCTTTTTAATCATTCCTCTCCCGGAATTTTCATCTTGAAATTCCCATGACAGCCCAGGCAATAAACAACAG
>CAZJOP010000144.1:0-4632 GCA_964547695.1 uncultured Syntrophorhabdaceae bacterium | reverse complement strand
AACAGAGAGGTTTACAGGAAATCGCATCGTCCTTGAGTTTTTAACCCCCACAAGGATAAGATTCAATCCATCGGGAATAAAAGGGGGTAGTATAGTTGTTAAGGAACCTGAATTCCATCACATCATAAGAAGACTCATTACGAGGGTAAGTGCCCTTTCATCAGCCTATCTTGATGTGCAGCTGGATATGGATTTTAGAGGTATCATTGAAAGGGCAATGGGTGTAAGGGTTGTGGATATGGATATAAGATGGGAGGAGGCAAAAAGGATAAGCAGGACCCAGCTTGATCGTTCAGGAAGACATGCCATACACATAAAAAGCGGCTTTACAGGGAAAATCACCTTTGAGGGGGATATCAAAGAATTTCTACCATTACTTGTCCTGGGTGAATACATACATGTGGGCGAGGATGCCGTATTTGGCAGTGGCTGGTACAGGATTGACTGTAAAGATTGATTTTAAAGAAAGAGAAAACCTGTGAAGCAAATCTATTTAAACCTTGTTCTTAATGCAAGCCTTTTGATCTGATCGCCCTAATGCATCTATATAGCCTAATCAGAAGGAGAGGAAGACAGAATATAAAGACAATTTTTGTCATGGGTATTCTTTTTGGTGTGGTGACAATAGCAGGTATGAACCTGCCATTTTATTACAACAAAGGCATAATATATGACGGCAGGTCAATAGTTATGTCATTAGCAGGTCTTTTTGGTGGTTGGGCTTCTGCATCAATTGCCGTGATTATATCTGCCATTTATAGAATTTATATTGGAGGTTCAGGCGTATTTGCAGGGGTGGGAACGATTTTTTTCTGTGCCCTCGCCGGGGTTATCTTTAGAGAACTATTAAAAGGGAAGCCTGAAAAAGTAAACATATGGATACTGTATCTTTTTGGCATTTGTGCCCATATTATCATGCTTACCTCGCAAATGCTGATCCAGCCATTTTCTTTAGGCCTAAAGATAATTCAAGAGATATGGCTTCCTGTTATGATAGTGTTCCCTCTGGCCACAACCCTTATTGGTCTTTTCTTGAGAAATGAGGAGATGAAGATAACGATAGAGGAAGAACGAGATCTATCACAGGAAAAGATAAAAAAACTGAATCTTGAACTGGAATCAGAGAAAACAAGGCTCGAAAATATCATCGAGGCCACAGGGATAGGGACATGGGAATGGAATGTAAAGACAGGAAAGACGGTATTTAATAAAAGGTGGGCTGAGATGATTGGCTATTCCCTTGAAGAGATTTCCCCCACCAATTTCGATACATGGGCAAGGTTTGTCCACCCCGATGACTTAAAGAAATCGAATGAAATGCTGGAAAGGCATTTCAGAGGTGAGATAGATTTTTACGAGTGTGAGTGCCGTCTGAGACATAAAGAAGGTCATTGGATTTGGATACTCGACAGGGGAAGGATCATAAAAAAGGATGAAGATGGCAAGCCCCTTATCATGTTTGGTTCCCATATCGATATAAGCGAGAGAAAGCTCATGGAAGATAAGATAAAAGAGGGAGAGAGGTTTCTCACTACGGTCATAGAGAATCTCCCTGGCTTCATATACAGGTGTGAAAACGATAGTGAATGGACAATGCTCTATCTTAGCGAGCAGGTGGAGACCATAACAGGATATAAAGTAAATGAAATGCTGGGCAACAGCAGGATTTCTTATAATGACATAATCCACCCAGACTTCAGAGAATATGTGAGGATAAAAGTAGACGAGGCCCTAAAAATTAAAAGCCCATATGAATTAAGCTATCCCATATTAACAAAATCAGGCAATACGAAATGGGTCTGGGAAAAAGGCAGAGGGGTATACGATGAAACAGGCAGTTTGATATGTCTTGAGGGGTTTATAACAGATGTGACAGAGACACGATTAAAAGAAGAGGCCTACAGGGAGAGTGAGAGCAAATTAAAGGCAGTGACCGATGCCGCACAGGATGCAATCATAATGATAGACCAGGATGGGAAGGTTACGTTCTGGAATCCAGCGTCTGAGCGTATGTTCGGTTATTTAGAAAAAGAGGCTATGGGAAAGGATGTTCATGAACTTATTGCCCCGAATGAGCATTATAAGGTCTATTCCATGAAGTTTCCCGAATTTACAAAAACAGGAGAGGGTTCGGCAGTAGGTAAGATACTCGAGCTTACAGCTTTAACAAGGACAGGCGAGGAGATTCCAATAGAGCTTTCTCTTTCTTCCGTTCAAATCAAAGGTAGCTGGCATGGAATAGCTGTTATAAGAGATATCACAGAGAGGAAAAAGGCAGAAGAAGAAAAGAAGAGATTGGAGATGCAGTTTCTTCAGGCTCAAAAACTTGAATCCATAGGAAGGCTTGCAGGTGGGGTAGCCCACGATTTTAATAATATTCTAAGCGTCATAATTGGCTACGGTGAGATTATTTTTAACAAACTGGAACAGAGCGACCCTATTAGAGATTATGTAAAACAAATAGTGGATGCAGGGAAGAGGGCAGCGGGTCTTACAAATCAACTCCTTGCATTCAGTAGAAAACAGATTCTAAAGCCAAAGTTGATAGATTTGAATGACCTTATCAAAAATTTAGAAAAGATGCTGAAAAGAATGATAGGTGAAGATATAGAGTTAAAATTGGCATTATCCGATAATCTTCCTGATATCTATGCAGATTCGACACAGATGGAACAGATATTAATGAACCTTGCTGTAAATGCAAGGGATGCCATGCCACAAGGAGGAAGGTTGACCATAGAGACCTCACTCATCGAAGTTAACGAGAATCATGCTGAAGAATACATCTGGTTAAAACCGGGGAGATATGTATTGCTTATTGTTTCAGATACAGGTGCGGGTATATCGGAAAAGGATTTGGAAAATATCTTTGAGCCTTTCTATACAACCAAAGAGATGGGAACTGGTCTCGGACTTGCAACAGTATACGGGATAGTAAAGCAATCAGGCGGCAATATCTTTGTAGAATCAAAGGAAGGGGTAGGGACTACCTTTAAAATCTATTTGCCTCCGGCCAAAGAAATGAAGAATTTGGAACCGGTTGAGGAAAGACAGGAAATACCTGAAGGGGAAGAAAAGCATATAATGGTGGTAGAGGATGAGGAAACGGTGAGAAATCTAATAAAGGCTGTGCTAAACCAGGCAGGCTTTAAGGTAACTACCGCTACCAACGGAAATGAGGCCTTAGAACTCGTGGAAAGACAGAACATAAAACCTGACCTTTTGATAACCGATATGGTTATGCCAGGGATGAGCGGGACTGCCCTTGTGGAACGTGTGAAAGAGATAATACCTTCACTCAAAATAATTTATATGTCCGGATATACTGATGATGCCATAATAAGACATGGCTTAAAGGATAGAGAAAAGATACCTTTTATACAAAAACCGTTTAAAATAGACGATTTAATATTGCAGATCAGGAAGATGTTTTTACAGAACAAAACCGGTGATCCTCAATAAAATTTTGGTTACCTTTAACCGCATGATCTGATAAAATGTAAAAGTTCACTATGAGGAAATTATGAGGAATATGGCGTTTAAGTGGTTGAAACAGGCCAAAAAGGTTATACATCTATAATGACACATCTATTGAAGGAGCTTGCAAGGGAGTGTGTAAAACACGAAGAGGCCTTTAGCACAATTCTCGGAGAGGCAAAAAATCTTGATATGTATTACATACCTACAAGATATCCAAATGGCTTGGGTGGGGACCTTGCCCCAGCAGAATTTTACGAAAAAGAGGATGCAGAAAGGTGTATAAACTCTGCAGAGTCAATCCTGAAAGTCGTAATGAGCTTATTGAAGAGATAAAGAGATTTGCTGTAAGGCTCAAAGAAATTCTTACGGTAAAAAGAGGTATATCTCTTTGGCTCATTTGCAAAAGGTGAGATACACGAGGGCAGTGATATTGATCTTTTGATAATCGGTCAGTTTGAGGAAAGGTTTTTTGACAGGATTGGAAAGGTACTGGGTTTGACTGATCTGCCCATTGAGCCCCTTGTCTACACGGTGGAAGAGTTTAATGAACTTAAAGAAGCTGACAATCCATTTTTAAATAGTATACTAAAGACAGCGATAAGGATCCTATAAATTTGGATTTCCCATTAGAATTGCCCATGATCCAATTATATCCTGCAAACAGCTTATTATTTAGCCCCATTGACTTCATGCATTTATGTTCTGTATGGGAATTTTTGGGCTTGACATAAGACAGGCCTTTTAATATCATGGAGTAAGAATATAGCTTACAGGGTTTTATGGCGGGCAAACTGGCATATGAACGATATCACTGGTTTCACGGCCAGATAAAACAATCCCGCTATCCCAATGCCAGTATTCTTGCAAAGCAATTCGAAATTTCACAAAAGCAGGCACAGCGCGACATTGAATTCATTCGTGACAGATTAGGTGCCCCTTTAAGATACAACGGGATGAAAAGGGGATATGAATATAAGGAGTCAGGCTATGAACTCCCTCCTGTCTGGTTTTCAGGGGATGAATTAATGGCCTTCTGTCTTGCCTTAAGGCTCGCCACCACTATACCGGATAGCACATTGAAGAAGAGCCTGAAGGGTTTTCTCGAAAAATTCCTCTCCTTAAGATCCCTGGAGGATACATATTCTATAAAGG
>CAZJOP010000143.1:0-4674 GCA_964547695.1 uncultured Syntrophorhabdaceae bacterium | reverse complement strand
CGGTGTTTTGCCCCGTGGACCGATATGGAACACTATTTAATAAAACACAATATCCCCCTTTTTACCCTTGAATCAGCCACCCCCCTAAACAGGATGGATATGGTGGGATTTTCATTAACCTATGAACTAAACATTACTAATGTTTTAAATATGCTAAAACTCTCCCTCATCCCCATCAGGGCACGAGAGAGAAAGGGATTGCCTCTTATCATCGGTGGAGGGGCTTTAATGCTCAATCCCCTGCCCTTTGAAGATTTTTTTGATTTGATCGTTGTAGGTGAGGCAGAAGAGGTGATTGTGGATATACTGGAATTGTTTAAAGAAATTAAGGATGAAGACAGATGGGAGATCATTAAAAGGATTTCCATGAAAGAAGGTGTATATTCACCCCTGTTTAAAAAGAGATCTGTAAAAAGGCTTTATATAAAAGACCTGGATAAATCATTCCATCCCATAAAAGCACCCATTCCTGTGGCAGGTAGTATTCACAATAGATTAAACATTGAAATATCAAGGGGATGTGGTAATGGTTGTCGATTCTGCATGGCGGGCTTTGGATATAGGCCCTATAGAGAGCGCTCTCTTGAAAGGCTAAAGGAGATCATCCATTATGGCCTAAAAAATACAGGATACGAGGAGATATCCTTTTTATCCTTAAGTTCAGGCAATTATTCTCACCTGTACGATGCAATCAATTACGTGAAAGACGCCCACAAAAACACATCCGTGTCCCTTCCTTCTCTAAAGATAGGTTCCCTATCCGAAGAAGAGATCATCACCATTGCCGGCATTGCCAGGACCGGCTTTACTTTTGCCCTCGAGGCATCAACGGAAACATTGAGGAAGAGATTAAACAAAGACATTGGTTTGGAAAGGTTTTTAAACCAGTTGCATGTGCTCAAAAGATGCGGCTGGAGAAATATAAAATTATATCTCATGATAGGCTTTCCATGGGAAACAGAAGAAGATTTAATGGCCTTAAAAGATTTGATAAAGGCATTTAAAGGTTACGGAATACACATAAACCTTGCCATATCGCCCTTTGTCCCCAAGCCTCATACACCATTTCAATGGCTTGCCATGGATAAAGAAAGCTCCATTAAAGAAAAGATAGACTTTATAAAGAGATTGTTAAAGAAAGAGGCCGTGAAAATAAAATACAGGGACATAAAGGTAAGCTATATAGAAGGGATAATATCAAGGGGTGACAAAAGGCTTACAAGTTTGTTTGAATATCTTGCAGAGAATCATGTAAGGCTCGAGGCATGGAGTGAATACTTTGATTTTGAAAATTATAAAAAATGGTTTGAAAAACAAAGTCTGGACATGGACATATTCTTAAAGGGAAAAGACCCAAATGCCCCGCTGCCCTGGGATTTTATAGACACAGGTATTGACAAATCCTTTTTGATTAAAGAGTTTATCCATGCTGAAAAAGGCGTATATACCAAAAACTGTTACACCCACTGCGCCTCTTGCGGGCTTGAGTGTGAAAAACATCTCAGGACAGAAAAAGATAACCAAAAGGGATTATCAATTGAGGTTATCCGTTTAACACCAAAAAACTGTGAAACTTACTTAAAAGTGAGTTTTAGATATGGAAAATTTGGATGCGCAAAGTACATCGGACACCTCGATACCATGAATATCCTTTTAAGGGCATTTAAGGCATGGGGAATAATCATCAAAACCCATGGAAAATTTCATCCAATACCAAATATCACCATGTCAGAGGCATTGCCGGTGGGGGTAGAAAGCGCTTACGAATTCATAGAGATAGAGGCAGGCATAAATAACATAATCGATAGGGCATTGATTAAAAACATAAACAGGGCACTTCCAAGGGGTATGAAGATTTATGAATCATACAACACAACGATGAAGAATATAAAAAGAGACTTTGCATACTTGCTCGTATGCGATAAAGACTATAAAAACGAAGAAGCTGATTTACTTTTTAAAACAAAGGACAAGATATTTTATGCCTTGAAAACAAACAGGATTAAAGATTTTCTAAAATATGATAAAATTATAAGAATCATAAAATTAGAAGAAAGAAGGATAAATGCACTCAGAACTCATAATTAATGTAACCTTTAATGAAATAAGGATGGCATTTCTTGAAAACAGCGTACCCGTAGAATTCTTCATTGAAAGAAAACACGAAAAGAATATTGTGGGAAATATATATAAAGGAAGGGTTTCAAGGATCGTCCCGGGTATGGACGCAGCATTTATTGATATAGGCCTTGATAAATCTGCCTTTTTATATGTAGGGGACATAATTCTCGACAGGACAATGTATGAGGAATTCGACGACCTCGACGCTGTCCCTGTGATTGAATTGAGCGAAAGGATTGAAGGAGTGCTCGAAGAAGGCCAGGAGATTATCGTCCAGGTATCAAGGGAGCCCATCGGTCACAAAGGGACAAGGGTTACTTCAAAGATTACCCTTCCCGGTAGGTTGCTCGTGCTTATGCCATCAATCCAGCATATAGGCGTATCGAGAAGGATTGGGGACGAATCGGAAAGGAAAAGATTGGCCCATCTTTTAAAGGAAATATGTCCAAAAGGTTTTGGATTGATTGCAAGAACTGCATCAGAAGGAAAAACAGAAGAAGAACTGAGAAATGATTTAAATTTTCTCAAAAGGATCTGGGAAAGCATTCAGGAAAAGGCAAGACACACAAGGGCACCGAGTATACTCCATCAGGACCTTGGAATAATTTTTCGTGTAATAAGAGATATTTATTCTCACAACTTAAGAAGAATTATTATTGATGACCAGTTAGTTGCTGAAAATGTTAAACAATTTATAGATGAATACCTGCCGGACGGCAATTGTGAGGTGGTTTATTTTGACGAAAAAGACCCCATATTCGAGGTCTACGGTATTGAAATCGACATAGCCAAGCTATCCCAGAAAAAGATATGGTTGAAATCAGGGGGATACATAGTCTTTGATTATACTGAGGCGCTAACGGTCATAGATGTAAATACAGGGAAATATCTCGGCAAGAAAGACCTGGAAGACACAATACTCAGGACAAACCTGGAGGCAGTAAAGGAAATAGCCTATCAGATTCGATTGAGAAACATAGGCGGTATAATAATCGTTGATTTTATAGATATGGAGAAAAGAGAATCCAAAGAAATGGTCTTCCAGGCACTAATAGAGGCATTAAAAAAGGACAGGATAAAGACATACGTCTACCCCATAAGTGAGCTTGGATTGGTCCAGATTACAAGAAAAAGGACCAGACACAATATCGTAAATATTTTAACAGATGTGTGTCCCACCTGCGACGGTGCAGGATATTTAAAATCAAAATACACCGTATGCTATGAGGTGTTAAGAGAATTAAAAAGTCTATGTAAAAAAGATGGCAATAAGGCATACAATGTTTATCTTTCTCCAGAGGTTGCAAGGCTTCTCTACGAAGAGGAGAGGTCATCCCTTGAATATCTGGAAAATAGCTTCAAAACAAAAATAAACATCATTGCAAATCCTGACTACAGTGTAGAAGAATTTCATGTAGAGACCATCATATGAGAGAGAACAACAAGATTATTACGATCCTTTCCCATGCAAAGGTTAATCTATTCCTTAAGGTGATTTCAAGAAGAGATGATGGATACCACAACATTGTGAGTATAGTAGACATCATATCCCTATATGACACCATAACGATAAAGTCATTGCCTTCTGACAGTATAATGGTGGAAGACGATAAATCCCAGCTGCCAAAGGGAGACAATAACACCATATACAGGGCAGCAATGATGCTGAAGGAAAGATACGGTATCAAAAAGGGGGCATCTATCTTTGTTGAAAAAAGAATTCCCATAGGCAGTGGACTCGGTGGACCAAGCAGCAATGCCGTATCCACCATGAAAGGTCTCGTTGATTTATGGGATGTAGATTCAGATAAAGACGAACTTTATGATCTGGCAAAACAAATAGGCGCCGACTGTCCGCTTTTTCTATACGGAAAACCATGTAAAATGGAAGGTATTGGAGATATCATAACACCCATCGAGATTCCTAAATTAATCTATGTGGTGGTTTACCCAAAAAAGTCATTGAGCACAAAGGATGTTTACGGGAATGTTAAAATCATGTTGACAAAAAATGAAAATGATATTAAATTGAGTGATAAATTCAAAACTACCGAAGATGTGATAAGAATTCTCCATAATGACCTCGAGAAGGCTGCCATAGACATGTTTCCCGAACTAACAAGCATAAAAGAAAATTTAATCAAAGAAGGGGCGATGGGGTCAGTTATGAGTGGAAGCGGGTCTTCGGTATTCGGTATATTTAAAGATATTAAAATGGCAGAGACGGCGATGAAAAATTTGGGTAATTTAGGTAGCACATTTCTTGCTACAAGTTTATTTTAGGAGGGGAAAGGGTTTATGGAGATTACAGATATAAAAATATTTCCCGTAAACGAAAAAAGGGTTAAGGCTTATGCGTCCATAGTATTTGACGATTGCTTTATAATCAGAGACCTGAAGATCATACACGGTGAAAATAAGCTCTTTGTTGCTATGCCGAGTAAAAAGATGAAGGATGGGACATACAGGGATACTGTACATCCCTTGAATAACGAGACAAGAAAAAAGATAGAGTCCAATGTATTAGAGGCATATGAAAAGGAAATAAACAAA
>CAZJOP010000142.1:0-4731 GCA_964547695.1 uncultured Syntrophorhabdaceae bacterium | reverse complement strand
AAGATTTATAAACCTTTCGTATCTGTCTTTTTCATATGAACTTGCATGCTGGTATTCCCTTTCCAGTTCTTTTATCACGCCTTCGTACGGTCTTTTTACAACCACCCTTGTTGAACCTCTGTCATAATAAAACTCTATTTCTTCGCTACCGGTGCCGTAAAAAATGGCATCCCTTACATGCTTGGGCAAGGCCTTAAAGGGTTGTCTTATATCAATCTTGTAATGTTTTACAAACCCTTCGATAAAAGGAAGAAATTGAATGGGGTTTTTTTCGCTCCACGGAATAACCGCACCTTCCCTTAAAGAAAGGTCGGGATTGGGCACTATTAAGTCAGGGTCAAAGTATTCTTTAACACCCAGACCATAACATGCAGGACACGCACCATAAGGATTGTTAAAAGAAAACATCCTGGGTGTAATCTCAGGATAGCTTATACCGCATTCTGGGCAGGCAAATTTTTCACTAAATATATGGGTCTTATTGTCTATTTCCACCTTTACAAGACCATCTGCCTTGTTCAGGGCAAGCTCTACTGCCTCAAAAAGCCTTCTCTCGATGCCGTCTCTTAACTTTATCCTATCTATGATGACATCTATCTCGTGTTTTTTATTTTTATCAAGGACAATCTCCTCTGAGAGGTCAACTACTTCTCCGTTTAATTTTATTTTAGTAAACCCCTGTTTTCTCAACTCATCTAATTCTTTTCTGTATTCCCCTTTTCTACCCCTTACTATTGGGGCAAGTATTGTAAGCATGGTACCTGCCTTGTATGATAGGATGGCATCAACTATCTGAGGTGCGTGCTGACTCTTTATCTCTTTACCGCAACTGTAGCAGTATACATGGCCTATCCTTGCAAAAAGTAGCCTCATATAGTCATATATTTCTGTAACGGTACCGACAGTGCTTCTTGGATTTTTACTTAATGTCTTTTGTTCAATACTTATTGCAGGGGATAAGCCCTCAATGTAATCCACATCGGGCTTATCCATGAGTTCGAGGAACTGCCTTGCATAGGAAGACAATGATTCTACATATCTTCTCTGACCTTCTGCATAGATGGTATCAAAGGCAAGGGTGGATTTACCAGAGCCACTGGGGCCTGTGATCACCACCATCTTATTCCTGGGAATCTTTACATCTATATTCTTTAGATTATGCTGCCTTGCACCTTTTACTAAAATCCAATCCACAAATATTTAACTTATCAAATTTTAGGCATTCAGTAAACAGCCTGTTCTCTTTTGTTGTCACTTTATTTTTTTAATTTTTAGCCCCTTAGTTTAGACCTCTGGATCTTTCCTGTTGAACTTTTGGGTAATTCTTTAACGAATTCAACCCATCTCGGATACTTATATTTTGCCATACGATCCAATACCCATTGCTGTATTTCCTTCTTTAATGCCTCTGAGGGGCTATAACCTTCTTTTAAGACAACAAATGCCTTTGGTTTTATAAGATTTTTTTCGTCTTTGTGTCCCACAACAGCAACTTCAAAAACTGCAGGGTGTTCCATTATGCAATTTTCCACCTCAATGGGAGAGACCCATATTCCACCTACCTTTAGCATATCATCCCCTCTACCGGCAAACCAGTAGAATCCATCGCTGTCAACGTAATATTTATCACCTGTATTTATCCATTCGCCCTGCATGGTAAGTCTTGTCTTTTCCCTTTTTCTCCAGTATTGCTGGGCTGCGCTCCCGCCCTTTACAAGGAGCGTGCCTATTTCACCCTGAGGAACCTCTTTGCCTTCATCGTCTACAAGCTTTAACTCGTACCCAGGTACAGGCTTACCAGTTGAACCTGGCTTTATCTCACCCGGTCTATTTGAAATAAATATGTGTAGCATCTCCGTTGAACCGATACCGTCAAGTATATCAATGCCGTAGCGCTTCTTGAATCTATAGTAGATATCAGGTGGTAGGGCCTCACCAGCTGAGACGCAGATTCTGACCGATGAAAACTCATGATTCTGATTGGGGTTGGGTTTTGTCCCCTTTTCAGCATCTAATTTTTCTGCATAATCAAGTATTTGACCGTATAGTGTTGGCACACCAAAAAATACGGTGGGTCTAAAACGAACAAGGTGCCTGAAGATATTTTCTGGTTTTGGTGGCTCAGGATTTAAAACAACAGAGGCCCCAACAGAAAAAGGTAAATAACCTGAATTACCAAGCCCATATGCAAAAAAGAGTCTGGCAGCAGAGAATAATATGTCATCCTCTTTTAGCTCCAGAATACCCTGGCCATATGATTGGGACACAACGAGCATATCATTCTGAGAATGTATTGCACCCTTTGGAGAACCTGTGGAGCCAGAACTATAAAGCCAGAAAGCCACATCGTCCCTTGTCGTGTATTCAGTCTTTATGGTCTCTGGTGCATGTTTATATTTCTGCTTAAAGGGGATATGGGCACCACTTTTTTCAGAGATCACCACCATATCTCTTAAATATCTCAAGTCTCCTTTAATATTTGTAATAACAGGCAAAAGCTCTTCTGACACCACAAGACACCTTGCCCTGCTATCGTTAAGATAATATTCGTAATCATCAGGTGTAAGCATTGTATTCAAAGGAATTGGAACTGCACCAATTTTTATGGCACCGTAAAAAACAGCGTAAAATTGGGGCACATCAAGCATAATTATAATTATCCTGTCATCGACCCTCACCCCTAATTCTCTAAATGCATTCGCAGTTTTGTTTACCATTTTCTGGATATCGTTATATGTGTAATTCCTGTGTTCGGTATACACTGCAACCTTATGGCCTCTTCCCTGCCTTATATTTCTGTCGATAAAATAGTCGGCAACGTTAAAAAATTCTCCTGTTTCTCCGTGAATCATTTATGACCTCCAAATATGTTTTGTTTATTTAAAAGCAATTTCATATGCCCGTTTGCCTCTTTTAGGACTGTAATTTTAACATACTTACCAAACTTTTTAAATAAAATATTTAAAAGGATAATTATTTATCATTTTAATTATTTAATAAATTGCATATTTCATTGTCACTCAAGATACATCAAGTGCAAAAATTGAGTTTGTGGTGAGGTTGGTTTGCGTTTGATTATCTATTGGATACCTTTTTAGATTTATTTCTTTGTATAGACCGAATATTTTCTTATAGATGGTATATGATACGGATCTTCGGCATATCTCTCTTCAGTTTGGCCTTCCTCGGCAGGTTCACCCTCTGATGTCATGGGTTCATCCTTTTTATCCAGACCCTCAAGGGGTAACTTGCAGAAGATCTCTACGAGTTTTGGATCAAAAAACCTTCCACTGTGTCTTTTTATCTCTTCTATGGCATCCCAGTGTGCTAATGGTCTCCTGTAAGGCCTTTCCTCTGTTATTGCACAATATACATCTGCAATCTTCAGTATTCTCGAACCTGGTGGGATTTCCTCACCCTTTAATCCTGAAGGATAACCTGTTCCATCATAATTTTCATGATGGTGTTCAATCATAGGGACTATTGCCTTTGTGCATTCAAGCCCTAAGACATCCATGAGAGAACCGCCAATACCGGGATGTAGCTTTATCTTTTCAAATTCTTCGTCTGTTAACCTTCCAGGTTTGTCTATCAATGCATCGCTTATCCCCACCTTACCGAGGTCATGGAGCAATCCAGCAAACTTGAACCATCTTTCCAGTTTATATACCTCATCCTGATCAATGGACATAACCCATTCCTGATCACCTAAAGCTGCCTCAAGCAACCTCACACCTATATTTGTAACCCTTTCGCTATGACCTAATGTCCATTTGCTCTTTGCCTCAATGATCCTCACAAAGGCAAGGATTACTGCCAGTTGATTGCATTCTGCAACTAAGGCATTGTTGGCATACTTTATAGAATCTTCTATGGCGAGGGCAGCGATCTGAGCCATATCAGACAGGCGTTTTTTATCTGCCGGTGTAAAACTAAAACCATTTGCATCGCTGTAGGTTAACCTGACCCAGCCTATTGAATTTTGTTTATCTTTTCCCAGATAGGAAGATATGACCTTGTTTGGTATCTGATCTGTATTTTTTATAAGACCTGACCTTATCTTACGGGATATTACGTATTCGTATTCAATTTCTTTGCCTCTGGCCGGTGCAAGATGGAAATAGCAGCTCTCTCCACCTATTAAATCAAAGAAACAGTTGGCGCAATCATTTAAAGTCTTTAAAATGATCTCATCGTTCCAGTAAACACTTTTAGATTTTGATTTAAGCTCTTCTATTTCCCGTTCTATTGTTGCTAATTCTTCCATCTATCTCCTCATGTAAAATCGGCACTATTCTAAGTTGCGATGTTATAATAACTGAAAAAAATTGTCAAGAAAAAAATTAAATTTTTTTAATTTTTTTTATTTTTATCTTGACGATCTTATCGGTTTATCTCTTTCCCATCTGCCGCTGAAGACCACCTTTCCGTCTTCACTGTATAATGTGCCTTTACCATGGAACATATTATCTTTAAATTCTCCCACATATTTGCTCTTTGTTGATAAAGTGTATACACCTTTCCCATGCATCTTACCTTCTTTCCATTGTCCTACATATTTTGCACCATTGGAAAAATAACACGTCCCGTGACCGTGATACTTTCCGTTTTTAAAATATCCTGTATATTTGCTTTTAGGAGAAATCAAAAACGTGCCCTTTCCGTTCTCACAATCGCCACTTATACATTCTGAATATACATTTAAGGGTCTCCATAACCCCAAAAACAGAA
>CAZJOP010000141.1:0-4744 GCA_964547695.1 uncultured Syntrophorhabdaceae bacterium | reverse complement strand
CAAGGTCTTTTGCCTCATCCATTGTGAAACCACCTGTTATAGATGCCTTTCCGCCAGAAATCCTTTCCTTTACAACAGGTGCCGAATATACAGTATTATCCAGTATTATGGCTATCCTTTTTCCCACATTCTCTGCGGTAATCTTATCAAAAATCCTTGCCCCTTCTGAATTAAACTCAATGGCAACATAGGGTTCATTATTAAACTCCCCGCCTATTTTCACCTTTGCATCAGTTAAAAAATCCCCTGTAAGTAGGCTCTGCTTTTTTAGCAGGATAGGCGCTGTTGTTACTATACCTGTTTCCCGATTCTTTGTTTTCAAAGATAAAACCTCATCCCCTTCCGGTGGAGGACCTCCGGTGTATCGACTCATATTTTCTTCATCTACAAGTTTAAACTCAAGCTGGGCAGTCCTTCCAATAAGCTCCAGTGCCCTTTGAGGATCCTTAATACCGGGCAACTGGACGAGTATCTGATTATCACCCTGTTTGACAATCACAGGCTCTGTTACACCGAACTGGTCAATCCTGTTTCTTATTGTCTCGAGGGCCTGGTTTAAGGCGTTATCTTTGATGTGGGCTATATCCTTTTCTGATAGAATAAAATCAACTATTAAATTTTCTCCTTCTGCCTTCTGTCCGCCTGCCTTAAAATCAGTAAAGTCTTTACCAATAAGATTGTAGAGTTTGTCTTTCTGCTCCTGCTTAATCACTATGGATAGGCCATTATCCTTCTTAATGATATCGAGAAAGCGTATACCTTCCCTTATCATGGCATCTTTAATATGATTGAATCTCCTATCGAGGACATTATCCATCATCTTTAATGTATCCATCTCTAAGAGTAGATGCATGCCTCCTTTTAAATCAAGGCCAAGATGGATCTTATCTGATGGAAGATACTCTTTCCACTTGCCCTTAGGCTCCAGCACATTGGGAATGCAAAATATTACAGAAACTATCAAAAAGATTAATACAAGTATGAACCTTAATTTTATTGACTTAAACACCTATATACCCCAAATTAATTTTTTAGAATCTTTGTGCGAAAAAAAACATACAAAGTTATAACCATCTTCGATTTTTGTCAAGAAAAAATTGCTAAAACAATTTATATTTGATTTTTTTCATCAAACATTGGTATAGTTAATAAAAAAATGAAGCCGACAATAGATACGGACAGATGTGACTTCTGCCGTGATTGCATTGACGCCTGCCCTAATGACGTCTTTGGATTTGTTGAAAACAGAGTGGTCGTCTCATCCCCTGAAGACTGTATTGAATGTATGACCTGTATTGATATGTGCAGTAAAAATGCCATTTATATGGGTGATTGATGAAAAAAAGGGTTTTTTTGGACAAAAAGGCCATTGATAGAACCCTCACGAGGATTACCCACGAAATACTCGAAAAAAATGAAGGCTGTGAGGATTTATGTCTCATTGGCATCAGGACAAGGGGTGTTTTTCTTGCAAAGAGGATCCAGGAAAAGATAAAAAAAATAGAGAAAAAGGAATTGCCGCTGGGGATACTCGATATTACCATGTATAGGGATGACCTATTCAAAATTAAACTGCCTGTTGTAAAAAAAACCGATATATCCTTTGATATAAACAACAAGATTGTGGTGCTTATAGATGATGTGATGCACACAGGAAGGACAACAAGGGCAGCCATAGATGCCCTTATGGACCTTGGTAGACCCCAGAAAATTCAACTTGCAGTGCTTATAGATAGAGGAAACAGGGAATTGCCCATACATCCCGATTATGCCGGCATCTTTTATACAATAGACACAGGGGAAGAGATCCTTGTAAAATTAAAAGAGGTAGACGGTAAAGATGAGGTTGTTATAGTGGGGACACAATGATCTGGACAAAAAAAGACCTTCTCGAGATAAAAGGACTGACAAAAGAAGAGATCCTTCTCATCCTTGAAACAGCTGAATCGTTTAAAGAGATATCCTTAAGGGAGATTAAAAAGGTGCCCACACTAAGGGGAAAGACTATTATTACCCTATTTTATGAACCGAGCACAAGAACAAGGACATCTTTTGAGATTGCTGCAAAAAGGTTAAGTGCGGACACAATAAACATCTCTGCAAGCACAAGTAGCTTTGTAAAAGGAGAGACACTGAAAGATACAGGAAGAAATCTGGAATCCATGAAACCTGATGTTATTGTAATAAGACACAGTATGCCCGGGGCGCCCCACATACTGGCACGGACATTAAAATCATCCATCATCAATGCAGGGGATGGAGCCCACGAACACCCAACCCAGGCCTTACTCGATCTTTTTACCATAAAAGAAAAAAAAGGAAAAATAGACGGGATCAAGATTGTAATAATAGGTGATATTATGCACAGCAGGGTGGCGAGATCTAACATATTTGCATTAAAACACTTTGATACAGAAATTGTATGCTGTGGACCGGCAACCATGATACCCCCATACATTGAACATCTCGGTGTTACCGTTGAATATGACATAAACAGGGCAGTGAAGGATGCAGATGTAATCATGATGCTCAGAATACAGAAAGAAAGGGGTGGTATATCGTTTATACCATCCATCAGGGAGTATGCGGTTTTATACGGTCTGAAGAAGGCACATCTCGAAAAGGCAAAAAAAGATGTGATAGTTATGCATCCTGGACCTATGAATAGAGGTGTAGAAATATCAGATGAGGTGGCTGATGGTGAATATTCTGTTATACTGGATCAGGTGGAAAATGGTGTTGCAGTAAGGATGGCAATACTTTATCTTCTTACAGGGCGCAATCAATGAAGATTTTAATAAAAAAAGGCAGGGTTATAGACCCAAAGAATAATATAGATAAAACACTCGATGTCTATATAAACGGCAATGTGATAGAAAAAATAGACAAAAATATAAGACCAAAATCTCACGAGGATTTTGTCATAGATGCCACAGACCATATAGTGGCACCGGGTTTTATAGATGTGCATGTGCATTTAAGGGAGCCAGGCTACGAATATAAAGAAACCATAAAAACAGGGACTATGGCTGCTGCAAAAGGTGGATTCACATCTGTTGTATGTATGGCCAATACAGATCCTGTAAACGATAATAGGAGCGTTACAGAGTTTATACTAAAAAAGGCAAGGTTGGAAGGTTCATGCAGGGTATTTCCCTGTGGCGCCATAACAAAGGGATTAAAGGGAGAAGAACTCTCAGAGATAGGAGACATGTTCAAGGCAGGGATAGTTGCTATCTCCGACGATGGAAAATCTGTAAAACACTCAGGTGTATTTAGAAAAGCCCTTGAATATTCAAAGATATTCGGCATACCTGTAATCTCCCACTGTGAGGATAGTGATTTATCCCAGGGTTTTATAAACGAAGGTATTGCATCATTGTTATCAGGCCTTGATACGGTGCCCACCATTGCAGAAGAGATAATAGTCCAGAGAGACATCATGATTGCGAGGTATGTTAATGCAAGTATTCATCTCACCCACATATCATCGGCCGGCAGCGTTGATATCATAGCCAGGGAGAAAAGGCAATATAAAAATATCACCTGTGATACTTGTCCCCACTATTTTACATTAACAGAAGAGTCAACCCTTAACTTTGATACAAATACAAAGGTAAATCCTCCCCTTCGCTCAAAAAAAGATGTGGAGGCGATCAAGGAAGGTCTAAAAAACAATATCATTGATATAATAGCAACAGACCATGCACCTCATGATTTATCATCAAAGGATGTGGAATTCAATTTAGCGTCATCTGGTATCTCAGGCCTTGAAACAGCCTTAGGTCTATCCCTTGCACTCGTTCATGAAGGCGTATTGACCTTAGCAGAACTTATAAAAAAATTTACAGTAAATCCAGCTATGCTTTTAAAACTCCCTTACGGTGAGTTAAAGGAAGGTAAGGCTGCTGATGTGATTGTGTTCAATCCTTATTTAGAATGGATTGTGGACAAAAATACATTTTTGTCAAAAGGGAAAAATACACCCTTTGACGGCTACAGGCTAAAAGGAAAGAACCTGCTCACCATAGTGGACGGTGAGATTGTTTATAGAGACGGGCTAATATAAACTTTTATTGACATAAGGCAATGTCTCAATTAAAATCCTTTAAAGGAGTAAAATGCAATGAAAAAATTTTTAATGGTCTTTGCGTTATGTTTGTTTTGCATATGTATCTCTGGATGCCAGAGCTATAAAACACAGGTGGTGCCCTTTAAGCTCCCGTCTAATTATCCTAATATGATAAATGTGTCAGGGGCAGATATTGCAGCCCGTGTATTTGACAATAAAGAAGAGGCAGAAAATGCATTCGGCTTTGATATTCTCGATGCCGGCGTGTTACCTGTTCAGATTATCTTTGATAACAAAGGCCCCCATAAAATCAGTATTGCCCCAAATCAGACCTTTCTTGTAGACATTGAAGATAATCTCTGGCCTGTCCTTGATTCAAACATGGCCTATGAAAGGATCCACTCTAAGACAAAATACGGTCCTGTGATGAAAGAGGGGGCAAAAGGTGCAGTCCTTGCTGGTATAGCAGGAAGTGCAATAGGCGCTGCAATCGGCATTGTTACTGGCCAGAACGTATTAGAATCTGCAGGGAAAGGTGCAGCCATAGGTGCGGCAGCAGGATTGACTGTGGGTGGGGCAAAAGGTTTAACCGATGAAGATGCAAAAGATATGATAAAAAAGGATTTGCAGGCAAGGAATCTTAAAAATAGACCCATAAATCAAGGTGAGGTG
>CAZJOP010000140.1:0-4745 GCA_964547695.1 uncultured Syntrophorhabdaceae bacterium | reverse complement strand
GAGTTTATCGGTTATTGCCTTTTCATAATCTCTTGCATAACCTGCTAAATCTGATTTAGGGTCTATTGTAATCAGTGACTGAAAGCGTTTTTTTGATTCTTTAAGCATGCCCAGCCTCATATAAGCATTGGCAATCTGAAAATCTGCTGCCTGTGTTAAGGTCTTATCCAGTTCCTTTGCCTTCTCAAAGGCTACTATTGCCTCATCGTTTTTATTTTCTTTTAGAAGCCCGATGCCTTTTAAAAATTGCACCCGTGCCGGAGATATCTGCTCCTTTTCTGCGACCTCAATCCACTTTTTTGCCTCTTCGAATCTATCGGTTTGAATCAATACATCAATTAATTCCACGAGGGCCTCTTTAATCCTTGGCGTATAGCTTACTGCATCCCTTAAATGGGGTATGGCAGATGCCGGGTCTTCAAGGATTTTATATGTAAGCCCCAGATAAAAGGCAGCGGTAGTGGATTTTGGATCAGTCTTTCTCGCATCTTGAAAGAAAATAAGTGCCTCCTCGTAGTTTTCTTCTTGAAATTCCTTTATACCTTTTTCCAGTGCGGTTTCTGCCAAGGCAATAAATGGTAAAAAGAAAAATAGAAAAAATATGATGCCAGAAAACACAGATAAAGGATAAGTTTTTTTCATTATTGCCCCCAAATCTTCTAATTTTAATGTAAAAATAAAAATAATCGCCAGTAAAGTCAAGGAAATTATATATAAGACCTTAAAAAATCTACCCATATTTTTGTTTGTAAATGACTTTAGTTTAAAGTAGAATACTTTTATATGAAAAAGGTTCTTATAATCGATGATGAGAAAAATATAGTGGATGCCTTAACCCCTATGCTCGAAGATGAAGGGTTTAAGGTATTTAAGGCACTGGACGGAAAAAAAGGCATATCAATTTTTAATACAGAAAAGCCGGATGTGGTGTTACTCGATATATGGATGCCTGAGATGGACGGCTTAGAGGTATTAAGGGAGATAAAGGCCCATGGAAATGATTCAATAGTGATTGTGATTTCAGGTCACGGAACTATATCCACTGCCGTGGAGGCAGTGAAGATGGGCGCCTATGACTTTCTTGAAAAACCCCTTACAATAGAGAAGATACTGGAGGTTATTTTTAGGGGGCTTGCAGGGAGAGAAAAACAGAAAGAAGCATATAATGAGCCCAAGATAGGTATTTCAAAAGGTTTAAACATTTTAAAACAGAAGACCATAGGCAAGAGCATTGTCGTTTATGGCGTAGGGCTCCATTCCGGGGTAAAGACAGGGATGATATTGCTTCCCATGCCAGAAGATACAGGCATTATATTTGAACATGTGCCTGAAGGAGAACGGATACCTGCATTTATTGATTACGTGTATTCCATAGGTTATGCATCATCGGTGAAAGGAAAAACCTGTGTGGTAAGAACCATAGAACACCTTATGGCCACCTGCCATATGCTGGGCATAACAAATCTACTAATAAAGGTAAGTGAGGAGGTGCCCATCCTTGACGGCTCTGCTATAGAGCTCTGCAAAAAGATTGAGGAGGCAGGCATAGTGGAGCAAAAAGAAGGCATTGAGCCCCTAAAGATAGAAGAAGATATTGCCCTTAGCAACCTCCCTCAGGACAGGTATTTAAAGATAGAACCTTCAGAAAGATTCGAGGTGGAATACAGGCTCATACACCCTGAGCCCATCGGCACCCAGGAATATAGATTCAGTGGTGACTACAACGCATTCAGGACAGACATTGCCCCGGCAAGGACATTTGGTTTTTTGAAGGATTTTGAAAGATTAAACCAGATGGGTCTTGGTTCAGGGGGCAGGGTGAATAATGTGATACTTTTAAGCGATGAAGGGGTTGTGAATACAAAATTGAGATACCCCGATGAATTTGTAAGACACAAGATACTGGACTTGATAGGGGATCTTTATCTTTTAAATAGACCCATTGTTGGAAGGGTGATGGCGCAAATGACAGGCCATATGGAAAATATAGCCCTCGTAAGGGAGCTTAAGGCCCGTTTTTACTGAGATAATCTATTATAAAATCGGCAATCTTATCTATCTCGTCCAACAAAAAAACAGGCTTATCCGATGAGAAATAACTATCACTAACATAGGCAATAAGAAACTCGTCGTTTGCACAAACAGGTTTTGCGTCTTTTTTATGTCTGAATACCTCGATTTTCGGTATCCTTTCCCTTTTATAGCCTTCAACGATAATAAGGTCCACATCAGTAATAAACCTCGATGCAATGTCTTTTGGCATAAGCTCTTTTTTTACATCCGAGACCATGGCAATCTTTTTAGGTGACGAGATGATGGTTGTTTTTGCCCCCGCGGTCTTTAATCTGTGTGTATCCTTTCCCGGGATGTCTATATCAAAGTCATGGGGGTGATGTTTAATCACCGCCACATTTAACCCCTTTTCAATAAAAACAGGTATTAGACGTTCTATAAGTGTAGTTTTTCCTACCTTAGAAGTGCCTGCGATCCCAATGAGAGGTGGCGTGTTCATCAAGGCACCTCAGTCTTTGCAAAGTATAGATAGAAGGCAACCACCACAAGGGCATGGTTTATCTTTCCACTGTGGATAAGGCTATGTATCTCAGATATCGGGATGAGCACCACCTCTATATCTTCATCGGGGTCAAGGTTTTTTTCGCCTATCTTTTTGGCATCTTCCACAAGATATGTATGGCAGAGATTGTTGAATATGGCAGGATTTGGATTCACCGCACCTAAATAGACAATCTTCTCACCTGTATAACCTGTTTCCTCTAAAAGCTCCCTTAAGGCTGCCTCCTTATGGTGCTCATTATCCACAAGACCTCCAGGGATTTCAAGGGTGATTTCTTTTGAGCCGTGCCTGTACTGTTTAATCATTACCACTTCCCTTTTTTCTGTAACAGGTATCACATTTACCCAGTCTTTTGTCTCAATGGTGTAAAATTCGCTTATGGCATTTGTCCTGGGTGAAAGTGCCTTAAGTGTATTTACCTTAAACACCCTGTAATCTCTGTCTACTTTTTCATCTATCAGCCTCCACTTTTTTACCATAAACTACCTTTCTTTTTTATCTTTTTTCCTTAAGAGTCTTTCGTAAAAATCGAGCAACCTTTTTGCCTGTTTTTTATAATCCCATTCGTCTATGGCCTTTTGTTTTGCCATTGCACCCAGGTTATGCCTTAATTCATCATTTTTTAAAATCATAATGACCTTTTCTGATAGCTCATATTCATCTAAGACCACATAACCATCTACACCATCTTTAACAAGTTCAGGCAACATCCCTGAATCAGATACAACAGCAGGCACCGCCATGGACATGACCTCCCTTAACGCCCTTGCCGTTCCATCACTGCCTGCCCTCATCATGACAAACACATCAAAGGTTGATATGGCAGAGAAATAATCTTCGATTATGTAGCCAGCAAGGATAACATCCTGTTCTATGCCGAGTTTTATAAGGGGTTCTTTAATGCTCTTTTCTATCTGGGAGCTTCTACCCATAATTACAAGCTTCACATGCTCAATGTTTGAGCGGATAATCTTAAATGCCTTTAATATCACATCATAGCCCCTGTCAGGTTTAAGCCTTCCAATAACGCCTATGACCTTTTCTTCAGGACCTATACCCCATTTGTCCCTCAGGTCTTTTACAGGGCCGCTATATATTTTAATGCCCGGTGGTATGATACATGTCTTTTCCACAGGTATTTGAAAATAGCCCACATCCCTCTCCATGATCTTTTTGCTGTATGTAACAAGACCATCTGTTTTTTCCATAAGTTGCCTCATAAGGGTATTTTGTGGCATACCGTCTCTTTTATGGTCTGTTCTTACAATGATGGGTCTTTTTTTACCAAACATCAAAGAGATGACAGCAATTGTGTGGTCATGGGAGAGATTCGTATGCACTATATCAACACCTGTATCTGATACGTATTCTTTTATTGCCTTTATATCAGTCAACCAGTCTTTTATAGAGAAATATCTATTTAACTTAAGGCCTTCATGGTATTTAATACCCCTTTTTTTAACCTCCTTCTCCACAGTTCTTTCTGGAAAATCAATCGGTGTTTTTCTATAGGCGATTGTAACGTCCGCCCCTTCATCTTTTAAGGCCTCGCACAGTGACACTACTGGTTCGGCAGGACCTGTCCATTTCCAGTCACTTAAAAGCTGTAATATTTTCATCCCATTTATGCCTTCATGCCATAGAATTCTCTGATGCATCGGGTGACATATAAGACCTCATCCTCTTTCATGGATGGGAATATGGGAAGGGAAATTATTTCAGAGGCTACCCTTTCAGCATTTGGAAATGCACCCTTTTTGTACCCCAGTCTTTTATAAACACCCTGAAGATGTATGGGGATAGGATAATGGATTAAGGTTGTTATGCCTCTTTCTTTTAAAAAACTCATGAGCTCATCCCTCTGTGTTACCCTTATCACATAAAGGTGATAGACATGGTATGCCCATGGTGCCTCATCAGGCAGTATAACCGGCGTGTCTTCCAGTTCTTTTCTGTAAAGCCATGCAATGTGCCTTCTTTTTTTATTCCATGCATCGAGGTGTTTAAGTTTTACAGATAGAAGGGCTGCCTGAACTTCATCAAGCCTTGAATTAAACCCCTCAATGTCGTGGACGTGCTTTGAAGACTGACCGTATATCCTCAACATCCTGGCATTTTTATATATGTCTTCTGAATCTGTGGTTATCATCCCGCCGTCGCCATAACAACC
>CAZJOP010000139.1:0-4758 GCA_964547695.1 uncultured Syntrophorhabdaceae bacterium | reverse complement strand
AATAATTCCATGCGGCATGGGTAAAAAATGGATGTGCAGAGAAGATTATTATAAATCAGAGAAGACTGATAATAAAAACTTAAAAAAAGAGGAGGCTAACATGAAGATAGCCATTACAAGTGCAGACGGCACAATGGAAGGCATGGTAGATGAAAGATTCGGAAGGGCAAAAAAGATAATTATATACGATATGGAGAAAAACACATGGTCTGTTGTGGATAATGCTATTAATTTCAATTCACCCCAGGGTGCAGGGATTCAAACTGCCCAGAATGTCATAAATGCCGGTGCATCTATAGTAATAAGTGGACATTTAGGCCCGAAGGCATACCGAGTGTTGACCTCAGCAGATGTCAATGTTTATACGGCAAGTAATATGAAGGTGTCTGATGCAATCACTGCCTTTAAAGAAGGTAGACTAAATAAGCTTACAGGTCCCGATGTAGAGGGTCACTGGTAAGCAAATAAGGAGGGCAAAATGCCAAGAGGAGATGGAACAGGGCCAATAGGCCAAGGAAGGGGTCAAGGTGGTAGATGTTCGGGCAGGGCTCAAAATGCAAACAAAGGCAGGATGGGTGGTAGAGGTTTAGGACCGGCAGGCACATGCGTATGTCCCAGCTGCGGCACCACTGCCCCCCATGAAAGAGGTATCCCCTGTTATAAAATGAAGTGTCCAAATTGTGGAACCACCATGACAAGGGGTTAAAAAGGCTGTAACATGGAGAGATTAAAGATAGCAATTGCAAGTGGAAAGGGCGGAACAGGCAAGACAACCGTTGCCACGAACCTTGCATATTTTCTTTCCACATATAAACAGAAGATACAGTATCTCGATTGTGATGTGGAAGAACCTAACGGCCATCTTTTTTTAAAACCACGGATGGAAGAAAAGATGGCCGTTAAGGTTATGGTTCCCTATGTGGATAATAAAAAGTGCACATCCTGTGGTGAATGCAGCACACACTGTCAGTTTAATGCCCTTGTTGTTTTACCAAACAATGTCTTAATTTTTCCAGAATTATGTCACAGCTGTGGTTTATGTGTGAAAATCTGCCCGGAAGGCGCCATTTTGGAAAGTGAGAGGGAGGTTGGTTATTTAGAACACGGCACTACAACAACTGGTATAGACTTTGTTCACGGGGTATTAAACATAGGTGAACCAATGGCAGGCCCTATTATCCAGCAGGTAAAAGGGTTTTACAAGGCTGATTGTATTAAAATCATAGATGCCCCGCCCGGGACCTCCTGCCCTGTAGTAAAAACGATTATAGATGTTGATTTTGTTATCATGGTAACAGAACCAACACCCTTTGGCTTACACGATCTTAAGATCGCCGTCTCTGTAGCAAAAAATCTAAACAAGCTAATTGGTGTTGTGATAAACAGGGACAGGGAAAAAGAAGATTTTAAACCTTTAATGGAGTTTTTAGATAAAAATGAAATCCCCATACTTATGAAACTGCCGGAAGACGTAGAAATTGCAAAAACATATTCTAAAGGTGAAATTATCATAGAGGCATTGACGGGATACAAAAAAAACTTTTTAGAATTATCAAAAAATATCGGGAGGCTTCTTGGTTTACGGGAGTGCGAAAAGTGATAATAAATTAAAAGAGATAGTAGTGGTGAGCGGAAAGGGTGGAACCGGCAAGACATCCCTTACCGGGGCCTTATGCTCCTTAATAAAGGATAAGGTCGTAGCGGACTGTGATGTGGATGCGGCAAATCTCCACCTCATCGTTACCCCTCAAAAGATTATTTCCAGGAAAGAATTTATAGGCGGGAAAAAGGCAGCCATAGATCTAAAACATTGCACCCAGTGTAATATATGCAGGGATGCTTGTAATTATGATGCCATTAGCGAAGATTTTATCATTGATCCTGTCTTATGTGAAGGTTGTGGTGCATGTTACTTTTTATGCCCTGCAAAGGCAGTTTTCTTTGAACCGCAAAAGGCAGGTTTTTGCTATACTTCAACCACTTTAGATGGTTCAACATTTGTGTTTGCTGAACTTTTGCCCGGGGAGGAAAACTCCGGTAAACTTGTGGCAATGGTGAGAAACGAAGCAAAAGAAGAGGCGATAAAGGCAAACAAATATACAATCTTGATAGACGGACCTCCTGGAATTGGCTGCCCTGTAATATCTTCTGTTACGGGCACACAGCTTGCCATTACTGTCACAGAACCCACACCGAGCGGGATACACGATTTAAAAAGGATAACAGACCTTACAAAACATTTTAATATTAAGACTGCCATTGTGGTAAACAAAAGTGATATAAACCCGTTTCGTCTTAACGAGATAAAAGGAATTGCCATAATGGAGAACCTGATCTTTTTAGGTGAGATTCCCTATGATACTACCATTACACTGGCACAGAAACAGATGAAGACTATCATTGAATTTGCGCCCGATTGCGAAGCAAGTAAAGCGATAATAAGCATATATAAAAAATTAAAATCAATTATGGAGGAGATATGAATACAGAAAAACCCACAAACGAAGACATCCTGCTTGAACAAAGACTTGAAAAGATAAAACAGGTATTTATTGTTCTATCTGGTAAGGGCGGTGTTGGAAAAAGCACAGTGGCCGTCAATTTTGCCTTAAGCCTTGCCTTAAGAGGGTTAAGGACAGGTATACTCGATGTGGATATCCATGGTCCGAGCGTTCCAAAGCTTCTGGGGTTAACTGGAGTAAGGGCAGGCGTTTCCAATGACGAGATTATACCCTTTGAAATTTATGGTCAGATTAAGGTCATATCCATCGGCCTTTTAATATCCAGTAACGAACAGGCCATAATCTGGAGAGGACCACTCAAGGCAAGCGTTATCAGGCAATTTATTCAAAATGTAGCCTGGGGAGAATTGGATGCCCTTGTCGTGGATTGTCCTCCTGGCACAGGAGATGAACCTCTGTCCATTGCACAACTTGCTGGCACTAAGGCAAAGGCAATAATCGTTACCACACCACAGCAGGTCGCCACAATAGACGTGGAGAAGTGTATAACATTTTGCAGACAGCTAAATCTCCCTATCGCAGGGATAATTGAAAACATGAGTGGTTTTATATGCCCTCACTGTGGAAAAGAGACTTACATCTTCTCGTCAGACGGTGGCAAACAGCTTGCCAATGCCTATGGTATCAAATTTCTCGGGAGTATTCCCATTGACCCTGATCTGGTAAAAAGCGGTGACCTGGAAAGGCCTTATGTATACGCCTATCCTGATTCAAAAACTGCCCAGAAGTTTGAAGAAATTGTGGAGCGTATCCTCAGTTTAAAAGATAATGAAATTGAGGCAGTGCAGAAAAATGTAAAGCAGGATGTAATAAAGTCAGATAATGAAAAAGACGACAGTGGAAATAAAGATTTGGAAAATAATTTAAGTCAAAAAAAGGAGGTAGACAGAATTATGAAATTTGCAGTTCCTACTTATGGTGGGAAACTATGTGCCCACTTTGGTCATTGTGAAGCCTTTGCCATTATAGACACAGATGGCGATGGAAGGATTATAAAAGAAACCCTTGAGACTCCCCCTCCCCATGAGCCTGGTGTTCTTCCTGAATGGTTATCCAAGATGGGTGTAAACTGTGTTATTGCTGGTGGCATGGGTTCAAGGGCTCAGCAGCTTTTTGCACAAAAAGGCGTAATGGTAATAACAGGTGCCATAGGAGAAGATCCAAAAGAAATAGTGCAAAACTATATTAGAGGGACACTTACAACAGGGGCCAATACCTGTGACCACTAAAACATAAAAGGAGGTTCATTTCTGTGAAGGCCATATACAGCAAAAAGGTAATTGAGCATTTTAAAAATCCTAAAAATGCAGGTTTTATGGATAAAGCGGACGGGATTGGAGAGATAGGTGACCCTGATTGCGGTGACTTTTTGAGGGTTTTTATAAAGGTGGAAGACGATATTGTAAAGGATGTTAAGTATCAGATAAGGGGATGCCCTGCCTCTATCGCATGTGCCAGCGCCATGACAGAGATGGTTATAGGCAAAAATCTCGACGATGCCATGATGATTACAGATGAAGACATAGTAAATGAACTTGATGGTCTGCCGGAATTTAAGATTCACTGCTCAGCTCTGGCAGCAAGTGGCCTTCATAAGGCAATCGTAGACTATTTTGTAAAATATACACAGCAAGATAAGGATTAATCCATGCTATATCGATTCGATGGAAAAGAACCAGTAATAGGGAAAGAGACATATGTAAGCGAGCAGGCAATTATAATAGGGGATGTGAAAATAGGAAACAACTGCTATGTAGGTCACGGTGCAATCTTAAGGGGCGATTACGGAACAATTATAATCGGGAATAGAACAAGTATTGAAGAGGGCGTTGTAATACATGCACCACCTGATGATGCATGCCATATCGGTAGCAATGTCATCATAGGCCATGGTGCCATAATCCATGCAAAAAACATCTCCGATTCGGTGCTAATAGGTATGGGTGCTGTGATAAGCCTCGGTGTGGAGATTGAATCAGGAGTATTTATAGCTGAAGGTGCCGTGGTGAGAAGGAATTACAAGATTGATAAAAACACAATCGTAGCAGGAAACCCTGCAAAGAAGATAAGGGAAGTCTCAGATAAAGATAGGCAATATCTTGAATATTCTATTAATCTTTATGTGGAGCTTGCCAAAAAGTATCTTAAATCAAGGATGGAGATGGTTTAAAATAATCTTAAACTGGGGGATAGGGATTTGAACCCCAATTCACGGAGTCAGAGTCCGTTGTCCTGC
>CAZJOP010000138.1:0-4784 GCA_964547695.1 uncultured Syntrophorhabdaceae bacterium | reverse complement strand
AACCAAACTTAAAAATGGCTGATTTTTGTCTTGACAATGGGGGAAGGTTCATATTATCTTTGACATAGTCAAAAAAATTTTTTAAAAATTTCTAAACTGCTATGAACGATAAACAAAAATTATGGACAAAGGATTTTTTAATAGTAACGATCATAAACTTTTTTATCTACATTGTTTTTTATCTTTTGATGGCATCCATCGCATCTTATGCGATAGATAACTTTAAAGCCTCAACGAGTATAGCAGGTCTCGCTTCAGGGATATTTATAATAGGTATATTATTTGGAAGGTTAATATCAGGACATATAATCGAAGGCACAGGCAGTAAAAAGATTTTAATCATTGGAACCTTGTCCTATGCAGTTACTTCAGCCTTATACATTTCAGCAATAAACATCCCTTTATTAATCTTTATAAGATTCTTGCACGGATTTGCTTACGGCATTGCAGGCACTGCAACGGGAACTATTGTAGCACAGGTTATACCAATGAGCAGGCGAGGGGAGGGCATTGGTTATTACAGTATGAGCCAGATACTGGCTACAGCATTGGGTCCTTTTTTAGGGATAGCATTAATCCGCTATTTCAACTTTAATACAATCTTTATCATCACCTCTTTAATTGCCGTATTGAGTTTCGGGATATCAATCTTTATAAGACAGCCTGTTTTGCCAGAAACAAAAAATGTCCAATCAAAAACTGGGGCAATTAAAAAATTCAGTGTTTCAAACTTCATAGAAGTTACTGCCATCCCCATCTCTATTTTAATAATGATACTGGGTTTTAATTATTCTTCAATACTCACGTTTATTTCTTTATACAGCAGGGAACTCCACCTTGAAAAAATTGCAAGTTTTTTCTTCATTGTCTATTCCATAGTGGTTATCTTTTCCAGGCCCATTTCAGGTCGTTTACTTGATATAAAGGGGGCAAATTTTGTTGTATTTCCCTGTCTGTTATTGTTTGCAATCGGATTGTCTTTTTTGGGCATAGCAGAAAGGGGCTTAACCTTTTTGCTATCAGCGATATTAATCGGCCTCGGGTATGGAAATTTTCTCTCATGCGGACAGGCAATCTCAATCAAGTATGCACCGTCAAACAGATTGGGTCTTGCCACAGCCACTTATTATATTTTCCTCGATATAGGTTTTGGGGTAGGGCCTTATATATTTGGTTCATTGCTCTCTTTCATGGGATATCGAGGGCTTTATATATTTATGGCCTTAATTACCATTGCCACAATGCCTCTTTATATGTTTATCCGCAGGAAATAGATGTTTGATTATGCAGTTTATAGCTTATCATCCAGCTTTTTTAGTATATTACCCCTTTTTAAATATGATAGGTAGTTTTTAGAAATATCATTTGCAATTTTGGTTAAATATTGGATATTGTTATCTATTGCCTTTTGATAGAGATCCTCGTTGATTCCCCATCTGGCCTTAAAGTGATGTACCATGTAATGGTTCATGCCCCCTAACTGTTTTTCGCATCTATTCTGGATAAATTTATAAAACAAAGTGGTTTTTTTTAAAAGGTCAAATTCGTTTTCAAACTCAGAGATATTGCCTTCATTAAATTCTTTAAAAAGAAATAAAAGCTCTTCAATTTAAATTCTATCTGCCATTTGCCCGATGCAATCTGCTGTCCCCAGTGTCTTTCCGATCATCATTGCCTCAGAAGAGCCAAATTTTATCGTATCCACATTTCTATTTAACTGTGTGCATTTTATTATACTTGTGCAATCATATACATCCCTTTTTGTTGCCCCGTTTTGATAAAGATATGCCCTTGCAAATCTTATACTTCTATCTACATGTTTTTTGGTATATTTTGCACCTGTGCCTTTTTTATCACCTGATTTTTGAATATACCCTGTGTCATGAAAAAGCGCAGCAAATAGACCGATGAGAACCTTATGCTTAGAAAGCATACCTTTTTTTATTGAATAACCGTGAATAAGTCTGATCATTGCAAGTAAAGTGTTCATGGTGTGGTTGAGGTCGTGGTATGCCGTGTTACACCTGCGATACCCCGGATACTCTCCGTTAAACAATCTTATTACGTCGTTGCATACTTTTTCATACAAAGGATAATCAAAATTTTCATACATCAAAGATATGATCTTTTTTGTTTCATTAATAACCTCTATGGGGTCATCCATATTAATTAAATCGTATAGTTTATAAGATTTGACTTTTTCATGTTGCACGTTTTACCCCCGATACCTGTCAAATAGTATCAAATTATTTAAAAAAATAAAATTTTTTTATGAGTTATTTTTTATTTTTTTCAGTTCTTTAATTTTTATGTGTTCTTTCAACAAAAAGAAAAACCCCATAATGTTGTATGGAATATACCATGAGGCGTGAAATAAAATGGAGGTGGTAAATCCCTGGGATTTAGAAATACCGAAAATCGCAAGGAGATAAACGAGGATGAATTGATATACACCTATATAGCCCGGTGAAGATGGAACTGCTATACCCATATTTAAAAGTGCACAGATAAAAGGGATATAAAAGAAATCTAAAGACAATCCTATAACCAAAGTTACAAAATAAAGGGCGCAGCTCATGCAAAGCCATTGTATAAAGGCAATAATAATGTAGTATATAATGGTCAAAGGAGATCTAATTCGATTGAGGTTTTCTTGAATCTCATAAAGCCTCCTACCTATTTTTGCAAAAATAGGCTTTTGGGCCTTGCATAGCTTATCTGATATTATTTTTGCTGCCCTTTTGTTGCTGAACAAAATAAAGACGGCTACGCAGATTATCAGTAACATAATGAGCAAATATATGGCGTTTGAAATCTGGTGCGGCAGGTTCTGTTTGGGAAAAAAGACAAAAGTTATGATAAGAAGCCCTATCAGGTCAAATAGCCTGTCTATCAAAACAGTAGATAATGCAAAGGAAAAGGAAAGCCCTTCTTTTTTCGATAAGACATATCCCCTCACTATCTCTCCAATCCTTGCAGGAAGGACATTGTTTATAAAAAGACCGATGATTAATGCCACAAAGGTATTTTTAATGCGCACATTTCCGCCTGCTATCCTTGACCACTTAAACGAGGAGAAAAGGGCTGCAAGGAGAATAAAACACGTAGGGATTAAAACGAGCCTGTAATCTGCATTTTTAAGGATTATGTAAATGTCTTTAAATCGTATGTCCTTTAAAGAAAAATAAAGCAATATGATACTTATCAAAAAGCCGAGTATTGTTATAATTCTATTTTTGTTCATCCTTTGCCTCTAAATTTTTTGTATTAAGATACATCTCTGACTGTATGTTAGTAAAGTAAATGCCGATACTTATAAGTATATGACCTCCTGTTAATCCTATGGTCAATAGTCCTTTTGATAGTAGAACCCAAAAAAATACACCAAAAACAGCTGTCAGGGATAGCACAGACTGTTTTGTTATAAAACAATATATTATTCCAGGAAAGGATGCAATGAGTGAACTCATAGATGCTGTAAATACATCTGAGAGCCCTACATCTGAGAGTTTTATGGCATAAAAATTTAATCCCCATAGCATACTTTGGATTAGAATAACTATACGCCCCTTTCCATTTGCATGTTCTTCAGGCATTACTTAATCCCAACGTTTTCCTTGACAATCTTATACCTTTTTTGTTCTATTAAATCACTTAAAAATAGGAGGGATAAGATTTAGATGAAAAAGACCGGTATTATTGGAACAGGTTCTTATCTACCTGAAAAAGTTATGACGAATTTTGATATTGAGAAATTTCTCGATACATCCGATGAATGGATTTATACAAGAACAGGGATTAAGGAAAGAAGGATAGCCGAGAGCAATCAGGCCACATCTGATTTATGTAAGATTGCATCTGAGAGGGCTATTGAGGCAGCAGGGATAAGTCCTGACGATATTGACCTTATAATACTCGCCACAATAACCCCTGATACCCACTGTCCTGCTGGGGCAAATTGGCTGGAGGCAAAATTAGGTTGCCACAATGCCGTATCTTTTGATATAACAGCTGCCTGCACAGGTTTTATATTTGCCCTTCATGTTGCCGATAAGATGATAAAATCCGGGGTTAACAAAACTGCCCTTGTAGTTGCTGGCGAGATTATGAGCAGGGTTGTAAACTGGAAGGAAAGGGAAAGCTGTATATTATGGGGTGACGGAGCAGGTGCCGTTGTATTAACAGAGACGTCGATGGGGGCAGAAGTGCTCTCCACGCACATTCATACAGATGGCGCAAACGGAGATACGTTACTTATGCCCGGCGGAGGTTCAAAGACAACACCCATTTCATACGAAAGTGTAGATAAAGGATTACACTATCTAAAAATGATTGAGGCAAACAAATCGTTTAAGGTAGCAGTAAACAGATTTGCCGAGGCCTGCGAGGAGGCTGTCAGTGCAAATAATTACACCATTAATGATGTTGATGTCATAGTTCCCCATCAGGCAAATTTGCGGATCATTCAGGGTATGGCAAAAAAGTTAAAGGTCCCTGAAGAAAAGGTATACATGACCATTAAAAAATATGGTAATATATCATCAGCAACTGTGCCCATTGCCCTTGATGAGGCAGTAAGGGATGGCACAATCAAAAAAGGTAAGCTTGTTTTACTTACTGCCTTTGGTGGCGGGCTCACCTGGGGCAGTTCTTTGATAAGATGGTAGGAACATAGTGGAGGGATGGCTGAGCGGCCGAAAGCGGCGGTCTTGAAAACCGTTGGGCGTTCACGCGCCCCGTGGGTTCGAATCCTACTCCCTCCGCCATAATGAAGTTCATAGATG
>CAZJOP010000137.1:0-4806 GCA_964547695.1 uncultured Syntrophorhabdaceae bacterium | reverse complement strand
ACCACCACAGAGGCACCTGTTGATATACATGGGAAAAAACTCACATTAAAAGGCATAGGCCTTATTGCAAAAACAAAGGAAGAAACGGTGAGGATTAAAAAGGATATATCAGGCTTTGTCCAGACCGACAAAGGGAGGTTTAAATTTCAATCAGATAATTTTATGTATATGTTCAAAGAAAACCAGTTTGTTTTAGACGGCAGGGTTGTGATGAAAAGTGAAAACCTCAACCTCTTATGCAACAAAGTTATTGTAAAGGTCAAAGATAATCAGATTGATATGGCCACCGCAGAAGGCAATGTAAGATTAATTTCAAAAGGAAGTATTGCCAAAGGAGAAAAGGCAGTATATTATTTTAAAGACGATATTGTAACATTAACGGGCGCCCCTAAACTTGTGAAAGACAAAGTGGAAATGGAAGGGAATATGATAAAATACGACATGAAAAAAGGTAAATTCGCCGTTGACATGCCAAAGGTAAGGATAGAGAGACAATGAGCGAACATACAACTTCACATTCTACATTATATGCAAAGGACATATCCAAGTCCTACGGTGCAAGAAAGGTCGTGGAAGATGTGAGTGTGAGCATAAAAACAGGGGAGATTATAGGACTTTTCGGTCCCAACGGTGCAGGAAAGACAACGACCTTCTACATGATCATAGGTTTTATAAAGCCCGATAAAGGCTCTATTTTTCTCGATTCAGAAGATATAACCACCTTCCCCATGTTTTTAAGGGCAAGAAAAGGCATTACGTATCTGCCACAGGAACCCTCTGTTTTTAAAAAGATGAGCGTTGAAGATAACCTGAGGGCAATCCTTGAATTTCAAAATGAAGATGGAATAAACATAAACCATAAGGTGGCTGAACTCCTTGAGGCCTTCAAGCTTGATCACCTTGCAAAAAATAATGCCGACTCTCTTTCAGGCGGTGAGAGAAGAAGGCTTGAGATAGCCAGGGCATTGATGATAGCCCCTAAATTCATGTTGCTGGATGAACCCTTTTCCGGTATAGACCCTATCTCAATCTCCGACCTTAAGAAGATTATCCTGAATCTTAAAAAAAGAGGCATAGGCATACTTATCTCAGACCACAATGTGAGAGATTCTTTGCCTTTATGTGATAGGGCCTATATCGTAAACAATGGCAGGATCCTCCTTGAAGGAACACCTGATGTTGTGTCAAAGGACAAAATGGTAAGAGAAGTCTATCTCGGTGAGGAGTTTTTTATAGATGTTGGAGCTTAAACAGACACAGAAGCTTCAGGCAGTTCTCACGCCTCAGCTGCAGCAGGCCATAAAACTTCTCCAGATGTCACAGCTGGAGCTCATCGAGGCAATTGAGCAGGAATTAAAAGAAAACCCCATGCTCGAGATCGCAGAAGAAAAACCTGCAGATGAGGAACAGGAATCTAAAGACACAGAGTTACAGTCGGAAACAGAGGAAGCAGCCTTTGAAAAAGATGACATAGAGGAATTTCTCGAAAGATATTCACCATCCGATGATACAAGTGAGAGGGAAGAGAAAGAATCCATAAATTACGAAAACATAGTGAGAAAGACCTCTAATTTGAGAGATTATTTGCGCTGGCAGGCAGGGCTTTCGGACTTCAGCATAAACGAGAGGTTGATTGCAGAATGGATCATAGAAAACATAAACGATAACGGTTATCTTGCATATACCCTCGATGAAATAAGCAAGGTCTCTAATTACCAGGTAACTGAACTTGAGGCAGTCCTTAAAAAGATTCAGAGGTTTGATCCACCAGGGGTAGGGGCAAGGGATGTGAAAGAGTGCATATTAATTCAATACGAGATGAAGCAGGAAGAGTTGAAGAAAGAACCGGACCCGATCTTTATAGACATCGTAAAAAATTTTTTTTCCATGCTTCAGGAAAACAACTTTAAAGCAGTGGCAAAAAAGTCAGGCTATGCCATAGAAAAGATTAAAGAGGTTTTCGATTTGATTAAGACCTTCGATCCAAAACCGGGCAGAAACTATAGCGATGAGCAGGCCCCTTACATAATCCCCGATGTCTATGTGGTGAAGACTGAAGAGGGTTTTGAGGTATTTTTAAATGAGGAAGACATACCGGAATTACAACTAAACAGATATTACATGGAATTAAATTTCGACAAAAACATAAACAGTGAGACAAAAAAATATATAAAAAACAAGATAAAACAGGCCGAATGGTTTATTAAAAGCTTAAAGCAGCGGCAAAAGACGCTTTATCTGGTGGCAAAAAGCATCGTAGAGCATCAACTTTCTTTTTTTGAAAAAGGGTTAAAATTTTTACGACCCTTAAACCTGAAGGATATAGCTAAAGAATTGAATATCCACGAATCCACTGTAAGTCGTATAACCACGAACAAATACATGAGCACCCCTCATGGCATATACGAGATGAAGTTTTTCTTTCCTTCCGGGATAAACAAAGACCAGGGCGATATGCTCTCCACTAATGTGGTTAAGGATTTGATAAAAGAACTTATTGAAAAAGAGGACAGGCGCAATCCCCTTACAGACGATGAGATAGTGGCAATACTGAAGGAGGAAAAGGGCATCAATATTGCAAGAAGAACAGTGGCAAAATACCGGGAAATACTCAACATCGCTTCTTCAAGGGCAAGAAAAATAGATTGAGCTTATCCCATCTTTTTAAAATTCCCTGCCATAATTTAAAATTTTTTGAAAGATTTCAGCCTGTTGTTCTGTTATAAATATTATGAAGGTAGTAATTCAAAAACCAGATCTTGATACATGCCTGACAGCTTTGATACTCGGTATTTCGGAAAAAGACGAAATAACTACAGTCGAAGATAAGGCAGATGAAGCAGATATTAATAATCCCTCTGTTATCTGTATAGAGTGCGGAGGCACTGGTCTTGTAGAGTTAAATAACTTTGACCACCATGACCCTGATAGGTATTTCCCCCCTGCCTGTATACAGGCATACGAATCCTTAAATTGCAGTGATGTAAAACTCATTAGGCTCGTGGAATACGTAAGTCTTGTGGACGATAGACCGGAAAACACCCTGCATATCCTCTTTCCTTCCCCTTCCAATATCTTTTCCGGTATGGTTCTTGTGGAAAAGGATGTGAAAAGCAGTTTTTAAAGGGGATCGGGATACTTAAAAAGGTTATTGAAGGGGATATAAATCCTTTTTCTACCATGCCTTATTTCCCTGAATGGATGGATTTTATAAATGTAAGAAAACCAGACCGGATATAAATGCGGTTGCGACGGCACACCTTGCGGTGTGAGTCACAAGTCACAAGTTAGAAGTGAAAAACCTGTAACAAGTAACTGGTGACAGGTGACAGGTTTTTAATGCTATTTCCGATTCCCCATTCCCCATTTCCCATTCCCGATTCCCGATTTCCGATTATCGATTCCCGATTATCGATTCCCGGCCTTTATCTGTCACTATCACTCTCACTATCACTCTAATCTGTCACGCGTCGCAATTCACCAGACAGGATTTCAATGAAACTACAAACTTTTTATTTAATTTATTTTCTATTCAGTCGATAATATTTAAAAGATGAAAATAAGGGACTCTATAATCAACTTATCTTCCCAATACAATAGTGTTTTTCTACAAAAAAATACACGTATTTCATTGACTAAGCCAGCATTACAGAATAATTCTGACATTGTCTCTTTAAAGACAAAACAAGGCACAAAGACAGAAAACGTATATTCTAACGATAAAGAAGAGAATCATTTAACAGAAAAACAAAGAATTGCCCGCCTGATTATTGAATTTATATACGGAAAAAAAATCTTTAATATTTCAACCATCAAAAATAACAATGAAATGCCTGAAGAAAATCACACCCAACAGTCCCAGGAGACAATAAGTATAGACCTCTCAGAAAAGATTGAAAAGGAAGATGTCTATTTCCAGGGGGAGGGTTCTGTTACCACTGAGGATGGTAAAACCTATGACTTCAATGTATCATTCAGGCTTAGTCGCTCTCTTTACGAAAAAGGACTGTCTATAAGTAAAACCCAGAATAAAGACCCGCTGGTATTAAACCTGACAGGAATGTTTACAGGGTTATCTGAGAAAACAGTGGATTTCGACATAGATGCTGATGGTATCAACGACACAATCCATTTTCCAAAAGAAGGTTCCGGGTTTCTTGTAATAGATAAAAATAACGATGGTATTATCAACGATGGCAAAGAAGTAATAGGGACGCAAACCAATAATGCTTTATCAGAATTAACAAACTATGATGAAGACAAAAACGGCTGGATAGATGAAAACGATGTGATTTTTGCAAGTCTATCTATCTGGGAAAAAGACAAATCTGGAAAAGATAAAATTACCCCCCTTAAAGATAAGGGAATAGGTGCCTTAAATCTTTCATACGTAATGACACCTTTTCAAATTAAAAATGTAGATACCCCGTATGGAGAGATAACAGATTCAGGTATCTTCCTTTTTGAAAATGGCAAAGCCTCTGTATTTCATAGAATTAACTTATTTGTTTAAAACAAGGATCGTCAGGAGTGAAAAGTGAAAAACCCGTGACAAGTAACTGGTGACAAGTTTTTAATGCGATTTTCAATTATCGATTCCCGATTATCGATTCCCGGCCTTTACCTTTCACTCTCACTGTCACTGTTTAATCAAGCTCGTAAGACCAGTAATATTTGATACCCTTTTCAGTGAGGTATCTTTCTGTATTTGGATGGTAGTCGTGGGCAACGAATACTAAAAAGGCTTCTTTCTTTTCCTTATTTGCTATCATATCTACTAATCGAATGAATTTGTCTATTTCTTTC
>CAZJOP010000136.1:0-4851 GCA_964547695.1 uncultured Syntrophorhabdaceae bacterium | reverse complement strand
CTTTTTTACAAACCCGTCTTTTTCATCTTTTTTTGGTCTCATTATCTCTACCTTCATGGTGTCTAAGAGCTCAAAATCTCCATCATTTATCTCTTTCGCGGATATGACATATGCTATACCGGATATGTCAAAAAACCTCTTTGCCTCTTCAATGGTGTTCGTTGCATAGAGCATGCTGGTAAATATCTCATAGTCTGCAATGCGCAGCACCTCCATACCCCCTTCTGTATAAAGCCCTGAAATACAAGCATAGGCTGGACTCAATGCCATCTTATCCTCTGGATACAATTTAAATTTTTCCCTTGTAAAAGGTGTTACTATATATCTTTCTGTGTTTTTGTTTCTGATAACTTCTTCAAAGGCATGTCTTTTCATATAATCCTTCCATGAAGCCAGCTGGTAATAACCGTAATTTGCAAGAAACAAATCAGCAGTAAGAATAAAAATGAGGCCAAAGAAGGCAACTCTTTTGTATTTAATCCTTAAAGAGACAAGCACTATTACACAGAAAAAAAAGGAAAAGAGAAAGAACCTCTTTATATTGTGTATGTTAAAATCTATGTCATTAAATGCATCGGGTTTTATGTTATGCCTTTCAAAAAACCCTCTCACATCCTGATTGAAAATGTTCACGTAACCCCAGGCAAGGGCAAAGATAAAGCCCACATAAAATACAGCCTTTATGACCTTCCGTGTCTTTCCATCCATAGCTTCAATACCCTGCTTCAATCTATCGAAACCAAGGCCACTTGTTATTGCTATAATGAAAAAGAACACAAAGAGAAATTTTACCGGGTATCTCACGCTATTAAAGGGTGGGACATAAAACAGGATTTTATATATTGGTGTGTTGCCACCAAGGGCAAATATAAAAGAGATGATGATAAGGCCAATAAACAGCCATTTTTTTCTATCCTTTGAAATAAAATAAAAGATTGACAGTATAAAAGGGGCAATACCGAGATACACGGTCTTTAACCATGACTGGTTGGCCCAGTATTTGGCATCGCTTTGTAAATAGCCGTAAGGGTTGGGAAGAAAAAACTGTATAAAGTCCTTCCATGCAAAAGACCACGTAATAGCCTCTTCGTATGAGAGCCCGGTCTTTCTTATACTCTGAGATGATAGTTCGTAGAATGGGATAAGCTGAATGGAACATGAGAGCATAAAAATAAATAAAACCATAAAAAGACCCAGGCACCTTTTGAATATATTTTTATAATTACATTCCAGGTATGGGGGATAAAATATGGCCATTAAAAAAAGCACAAGGGCTGTCATCATCACAATTTCCGGGGCACCGGCAAAAAATTCCATGGAAAGGCAAAGGGATGTATATGCAATGTATTTCAATCTCTTAGATTCAAGGTATTTTAAAAAAAACATAAGGACAAGGGGAAACCATGATACGGAAAAAAGATGGGGCAAAAGATTATGGACTGACAAAAGATAACCGGAGAACATAAACACAATGCCACCAACAAAACAGGCTGCATTGGATGCCTTAAGGTATCTTAAAAAAAGAAACACATTAATCCCTGCAAACACAAAGTGGAGTATTAAAAGATAGTTCCACACAACAGGGAAGGGTAAAAATAGATAAAAAACATGGGGGGGATAAAAAACCCCTGGTTGCAGTGTTGCAAGTAGGGGTATCCCTGAATAACTATATGGGTTCCAGAGGGGTAGCTGAAAGGATCTTACAAGATTTACCCAGAGATATTTAGGGGGTATAAAAAACCCGGCCAAATCACGCTCTATAAATATTAATTTCGCTGATAGCGCCTTATTGAAAAATATAAAGGTGAGTATGAAAAATATAAAAAAGAAAAGAGGCATTGAATGGATATAAAATAGGGGGCAGTTACCCCCCTATTTTATACTTGGATAGCTTTTAAAGTGATTACCAGGTGCCTGTTTTTGTGAATTTACCTGCTTCCGTTGTTGCTGCCCTTAAATATGTGGCAGAGTAAGAACCGCTACCGACAGTAATAGTCACGGTGCCTGTGGCACCTACTGTTGCACCCCCTGAGACCGCAACTGTTGCACCAGAGATAACTGCGTTATTTGTTACATCTGCTAAACTATATGTAGCCGTTGTTGTAAGAAGACTTTTTGCAAAGAGAATATTCTCCGCACCCATGAGCGCTGCCAGCACCCCATTTGCCGTTGCCTTTTCTGCCTCTGTCTTCATATCAAGATACTTAGGGATTGCCACAGCAGCAAGTATACCGAGAATCACAATGATGATAATCAGCTCGATAAGAGTAAAACCTTTTGCATTTTTTAGTGTCTTCATTTTAGACCTCCTTGAGTTTTAAAATTTATTATTGCCTAATCCTGTTACCACAACTACAGTATATTTTCCAAGCAATTTGTGTGCCATAGCAATAGATTTATAACTATCAGTCACTGTTCATAAAATAATAAGTGGGACAGGTTTTTTCAACATATTTTTGCAACAAAATTTTATGGCTCCTACAAAAATTGTAGATAAATTCACTTTAAAATACCCTTTATCTTGCCAATAGATAGCCTATTTAATAAAAGAGCTATTTTTTTGGAATGATAATCCAAAATTTTTAACAAATTTGTGTATAAAGGAACAGCTAAAACCAAATAAAGTGCTTATCTTATACGGGACGAGAAGGGTAGGTAAAACAACACTTACAAACTTTTAAAAAACATTTTTTAAATTACCACCTTAAGATGCCTTTTTAGCACTATCTTTTTTGCCGTAAATTAGGTAAGTGATGCCACGACCATGTTGATATATCGCACTTTAATTGTTAAGATGAAAAAGATAATGTCAATAGTTGAAGACATCTATAAAAAAAGATGGCGGGTAATCTTAAAAGTCTCTTTAAACCTCACCATATTGCTTGCCATTATCTACATAATTTTGGAAAAAGGGGGCAAATTTTATCCCCTTTTTAACTTATACCTTCTTTTTACCATCCCTTACGAATTTTTTATCCTGTTTTTAATCTCTTTCAGGATATTTTATATTGCCCGCACTTTAAATGAAAACATAACTCTGAAAAAAATCTATTTCGTCACCATCACAACAAAATTTTACAACATCTTGCTTCCATCAATTTTTGTTGAGGCCATCAGGGCTGCAAAATACTATTTTGCGGGTCTGCAGGATAAATATAATATCCTTTTTCTCGTTGCCTTCGATAGAATAATGGGTTTTATCACCTTTTTTATAATCTTTTTATTTTCAATCTTTTCAATGAAAATTTACAACACAAATTATTCGGTATTAATGCCTTTTCTTATCATTTATCCAGTCCATATCATTGCCTCGTTCAACATGGGTAAAATCAGGCACATTTTACATCATACATTTTTTGATAGACATCTATCTAAAAAAACACTATTTTTGGCCTTTTTATTATCTTTTTCCGCCCAGATGGCAATTATTCTTAAATATTTTTATCTATTCCGATTGTTAGGGGGTCTTGACCTTGATTTTATTAAGACCTTATACATAGGTTCAGCATCTCATCTATCTCAGATTATACCTGTTTCTTCAGGTATTTTCAGTATCAAAGACGGCCTTTTGTTATTTATCTTGAGTTCAAAACAGAATGAATATATTACTGCTTTAAGGATTATACTTTTTCTGGGTGGTATTGAAATCATAACTGGCATAATAGGAGGGATAGTAGAATCTATAGGTCTTACAAAAAAGACCGTGATTCATCAAAATTAGTATGAAATTTTTTATTTTTGGCATGATAGCCCTTTTTATTTTTGTTCTATACATTGCCTTTTTCCCTTTTCGTTTTTATATTCATCCTATCTTTACCATAATAACCCACGGTGTCTCTGGGGGTAAGATATATTTTTTTCTCATCTATGCCTTCATATTATTTTTTATCCTATCTGTGTTTAAAAATAAGACAGATTCGGCAAAAATAAACATTCTTTACCTTTGGTGCAAAAGGTTTTTCTTCTTTTCTGTCTTTTTTGGTATGGCATCATCCATTGGGTCTTACATGCACTATATATATAGATATGGCCTATCAATAGAGACTTATCACTATCATTTTAAAGAGGTATATAACTCTGTTAATTTTTTACCCCACATCCACACATCGAAATTATTTCTCTACATAGCTGAAAAGGCTTTAAGCATAAATCATCTATTAAAAAATATGGATGACGGTAGGGTCTTTATGGAGGCCATACCCGTCTATTATGCCTATCTCACATTGGTATCAATCATTTTAACTATCCCTAAGAGTTTTTATCTTATAAGAAATATAGTTTACAATTGGGATGAAAAATATAGAGTTAGTATAGCCATCTTGTGCTGTATTGCTTTTAGCTCTGTCATTAAAACCATCTCTGACGGTGGGCCTTTATCATACGATTTTTTAATGGGGATCAATGTAGTCTATATCTTAACAGGATCAAAAGGTCCGGATGGTGTGACTGCCTTTATCAAAAACAGATGGAGGGTCTTTTTCTGGGAATTATTTATTATTTTTTCTTTTATGTGTCTTATGGACAACTCTTTTGAAATGTTAAAATATACTGTCAAAAACAGTTTTACTATCGCTATGGTATATGCCCTCATCTATCTGCCTATCATCAAAGACAGAATCAGAAGAAGAATGCTTTTTTTCATATCCATTGGCTTTATACTATTTTTTTCATATACCTTTTATCAGCGCTACATGGTCTATATCAGACCTTTTCAAATCTATTTAGACAAGGGGACAAAGATACACTATTTTTATTATAAAGACAGGCCTCTACCTGGGTTTTTAAAAAACAGTAAATTCATATTCGATACAGATTTTTTTCGTATTTACAGCATTGAGATAGAAAAAAAGA
>CAZJOP010000135.1:0-4890 GCA_964547695.1 uncultured Syntrophorhabdaceae bacterium | reverse complement strand
ATGGTCAACTAAACAAATTTGGCAAAAATATGCTATTATAAATGGATTTATGGTCATTATAAAGGCAAGAAATCTGACAAAAGACTTTGGAGACATTAGGGCAGTAGACCATGTGGATTTTGATATAGAAAAGGGTGAGTGTTTTGGTTTTTTAGGGCCAAACGGGGCAGGAAAGACCACCATTATGCGGATGTTTTACTGTCTTTATGCACCCACAGAGGGCCACATTGAAATAATGGGTATGGATATAAAAAGGCATGCATCTAAGATAAAATCAAAGATAGGCGTTATGCCCCAGGACAATAGCCTCGATTTAGAACTCTCGGCATTAAAAAACCTTATTGTGTATGCCAGATATTTCGACATACCCTACAAAATTTCAAAAGGATTGGCCCTGGATTTACTGGATTATGCTGGATTAACAGAGAAAGCCCATGAAAACATAAGAAACCTATCCGGTGGCATGCAGAGAGCACTTCTTCTTGCAAGGGCAATAATCAACGGCCCCGAAATCTTAATCCTCGATGAGCCAACAACAGGGCTCGATCCCCACAGCAGGCGCAATGTATGGAATAAACTAAAAGACTTAAAGGAAAAAGGCACAACCCTCATACTTACCACCCATTATATGGAAGAGGCAGAAAGACTGTGTGACAGGGTGGCCATTATGGATAGGGGCCGTATCATTATCATTGATAGCCCCAAAAACCTCATAGAAGTTTACGGCGGAAACCTTGAAGATGTGTATTTGAAGCTAACAGGTAAAAGGCTTAAAAAAGAAAATAACGGAGAAGCCAGTGAATCTTAAAAGGGCATTCAGGGTCTGGCAGAGACACTTTACTGTTTATACAAAACTCTATAAAACAAGCATTGTGTTAAACTTTGTAGAACCTGTGCTGTATCTCGTTGCCTTTGGCATTGGGCTCGGTGCGTTCATTAAAGAGATAGAAGGCATACCGTATATAAAATACATTGCACCCGGAATCATTGCCTCCTCGTCCATGTTTGCGGCTACATATGAGTGCACATACGGAACATTTGTCAGGATGACCTTTCAAAAGACATTCGATGCCATACTTGCCACACCTGTAAACATAGAAGACCTCGTGGCAGGTGAGCTTATATGGGGGGCAACAAAAAGTGTATTTTACGGCACCATAATCATTGTGGCCATATCGTTTTTTAAAATGGTTGATTCTGCATATGTATTATTTTTAATACCCGTGCTCTTTATAAGCGGTCTTGTGTTTTCCGAAATTTCCATGATCTGCACAGCCATTGTGCCAGGCATTGATTCCTTTAATTATTTCTACACCCTTTTTATGACACCCATGTTTTTGTTTTCCGGCATATTTTTCCCCTTAAATACACTGCCCCCTGTGATCTCAAAGATCGCATTCTGGACACCCCTATACCATCTTACAAACATATGCAGGGCCTGCGTGACAGGCAAATCATACAACATCATCGTCGATATGTTATGGCTGATGGTGGCATCTGCAATCCTTGCCCCGATTTCTTATAAACTATTGAAAAAAAGGGTTATAAAATGAATTATCTTGACATGGAAACCCTCTTTGACTATTATTTCAAATAATTATAGAGGTTTAAATCTTGCTTAAACTTTTTTTAAATTTTGTCCCTCCTGGCCTAATCTAACAGGGTGCCCGTGTGGCCCCCATCACAGATAGTAATTTTAAAGATACAGAAGTTTAATGTAAATTTACGGGGTAAAAAATGCATTGTATATACTTTGACAATCCAGCCACATCCTGGCCGAAACCTCCTTGCATGATAGAGGCCATGATAGATTTTAATAACAATATAGGTGCAAACCCGGGCAGGTCTGCCCACAGGCTTTCCATTGAGGCTGCCCGTGTTCTTTTTAACACAAGGGATTCAATAGCATCTTTATTGGGTGCAAAAGACCCGGACACCATTGTGTTTACAAGAAATGCCACAGAAGGCCTAAACATTGTGATACACGGTCTATTAAAGCCAGGGGATCATGTTATTACAACGAGCATGGAACACAATTCTGTGATGAGACCACTAAGATCAAAAGAAAAAGAAGGCGTGGAATTAACTATTATTAAGTGTTCATCAGACGGAGAGGTGGATCCTGAGGATATTTCAAGGGCTATAAAGAAGAATACCACATTGATTATTTCAACCCATGCATCAAATGTGGCAGGGACCATCATGCCCATAGATGAGATTGGACATATAGCCCGCTCAAGGGATATTGTTTATTGTGTTGATGGGGCTCAAACAGTAGGCAATGTGGCTTTCAATATAAAAGAACAACCCATCGACATCCTTGTGTTTACCGGTCATAAATCCTTATACGGCCCGCAAGGCACAGGAGGTATCTATATAAGAAAGGGTATTGAAGGAAGGATTAAACCCCTTGAACAGGGAGGTACAGGAAGCCGCTCCGAATACGAGGAACACCCTGATTTTATGCCAGACAGGTTTGAATCAGGCACACCCAATACAATAGGCATAGCAGGACTTGGTGCATCCGTCCGCCATGTATCGGCATTGGGGATAGACAATATAAGAAAAAAAGAGTTGCATCTTACAGGGCTCTTTTTAGACGGAATTGCCTCCATTGAAGGCATAAAGGTATACGGGGTCAAGGACATAAATAAAAAGATAGCAGTTGTGTCTTTTTCCATAGAAGGCATGACACCATCGGATATTTCTTATATCCTTGATAGGGAATTTAATATCATGAGTCGACCAGGTCTACACTGTGCACCATCGGCCCATAGAACAATGGGCAGTTTTCCTGAAGGAACTGTCAGATTTGGCTTTGGCATATTCAATACTGAAGAAGAGATAAAGATTGCCATAGAGGCCATTGAAAAGATTGCCTCAGGCCATAAAAAGAAAAAATAGAAATTTTATGGATGAAAGGAGAAGATAATGAATAAGGTAGTGGATGCAAGGGGACTTGCCTGCCCCCAGCCTGTAATCCTCACAAAAAAGGCATTGGAGACAAAAAATGACTTAGTGGTGCTTGTGGATAATACAACGGCCCTGGAGAATGTAAAGAGATTTGCTATAAATTCAGGTTGTGCTGTGGATGTAAAAGAAGAGTTAGAAGGATGTTTTTCAATCCACATAGTAAAGCCTAAAGATACCTCAATAAAAGATGAATCAATATTAATGGGCGAGATGACCTGTGATATGGAAAAGGAAGCACCATCTACAGGACCTGTGGTTACTGCAATTCCATCAAATAAAATGGGCATAGGAGATGATGAACTGGGCACAGTGCTTATGAGGTCTTTTTTACACACCCTTACAGAAATAGATAAAAAGCCGGATGTTATGATTTTATATAATTCAGGGGTAAAATTAGCCATAGAGGGTTCCGACACACTCCACGATTTAGAAACCCTTGAGCATCAGGGGGTAAAGATCCTTGTATGCGGCACATGTCTGAACTTTTTCAATCTCAAAGAAAAACTAAAGGTAGGTAGCGTCTCAAACATGTTTGACATAACAGAGACACTCTTTAAGGCAAAAAAGATAATAAGACCTTGATTTAAAAACATCGTTTATCAATAAAGAGGTCTTATCCGCATTTTAAATGCTAAAATTGTGCCAAAAGGCACTGTTTATAAGAAATTACGCAGTTTTTATAATATAAACCCCAAAAATAATGCTTTTTATAGGTTTTTATTGACAACATCAATCCATTATGGCAGTTTTTAATTAAATACATTTAAATAAAAAGTAGCTTTTGATGGGGGGTCAGACATTAGCTTCTAAACTGGTTACATGCTATTAATTATCCATGTATATGATTGAACACATGATTTATGATGAGACAGGACAGAAGATTTAAAAAAACATGTCCCTAAAGGCCTTTCATACAAATAGCAGAGAAAAACCAATCAAATTTTTAATATTATTACTTATTTTTTTTTGTCTTTGAAACAGCATGTCTTTTCGTTTATGCCGAACCTATATTGGATATAAACAATCCCCCAAAAAAGATCAAGGTGGTCATGGATGATAATTATCCACCCTATGTGTTTCGAGACAGTAAAGGCGTTCTACAGGGAATCCTTATTGACCAGTGGAAGCTGTGGGAGAAAAAAACAGGTGTTTCCGTGGAAATATATGCAATGGACTGGGCAGAAGCGCTCCGCAGAATGGAGGCAGGTCATTTTGATGTAATCGACACGATTTTTTTTACAGAAAAAAGGGCAAGGGTTTTCGATTATTCAAAACCCTATGCAAAGATAGATGTCTCTATATTTTTTCATAAAGACATCCCCGGGATTTTCGATGTCCATTCTCTTCAGGGCTTTATAGTGGCAGTCAAAAGCGGTGACGCTGCAATCGATTATCTGAAAAGTAAAGGCATTGATACCCTTAAGGAATTTCCATCATACGAAGCCATCATAAATGCTGCAAGAGAGCGAAAAGTAAATGTAGCTGTTATCGACAATCCCCCTGCCATATACTTTCTCTATAAGGCAGGTATCCTTGATATGTTCCGTCATACTGACCCATTATATACCGGTGAGTTCCACAGGGCTGTGAAAAAGGGCAATAAGGCTTTGTTATTATTGGTGGAAGATGGTTTTTCTAAAATCTCTGAGGCAGAATTAAGAGAAATCAACAAAAAGTGGTTCGGCACAACAGAGCACCTCCCTTTTATTGCCTATCTTCGTTATGTTGCAATAGGTTTTGGTTTCTTCGGCCTCATCGTTATTTTAATGTTAATATGGAACCATATACTTAGAAAAAGGGTAAAAGAAAGGACAGCTGAGTTAGAAAAGGAGATAGCACAAAAAATTAAAGCAATAGATGCCCTCAAACTAAGCGAAGAGCGCTACCGCACCCTGATAGAATCCTCCAACGATGCCA
>CAZJOP010000134.1:0-5040 GCA_964547695.1 uncultured Syntrophorhabdaceae bacterium | reverse complement strand
ATTATCGCTATTTTTTATGATAATATCAAGGTGTTTAATGGCTTATTGAACTATGGGAGGATCACATAGATGACAGATGATGAGATAATAGAACTTTTAAAGACCATAAAAACCATAGCCGTTGTAGGCATATCAAAGGATGAAACAAGACCCAGTAACATTGTGGCAAGATACCTCAGAAACGAAGCTTACAAAATAATCCCTGTAAATCCCTTATACGATGAGGTTCTGGGAGAAAAGTGTTTTAAAGGTTTATCAGATATAGAAGAACCAGTTGATGTGGTGGATATTTTTATGAGATCAGAAAAGGTTGTACCTTTTGTAAAAGAGGCTATAAAAATAAAACCTAAATGTATCTGGCTTCAGCTTGGTATAAAAAACGAGGAGGCAAAGAGGCTTGCAGAGGAAGGGGGTATAAAATTTGTGATGGATAGATGCATAAAGATAGAACATGCAAGGTTGATTAAGACTAAGTAAGTATTAAACATATTCGATATTTACAATTTTACCTAATTTTTTAAGCCTCTCTGACAGAAGCCTCACTATCACTTCCCTTGGAAAGATCCCCATCTGCCGGAAGATAAAACTCTTATGTGCCCTGTTCGTTGCCATCCCTACTATGAAATTTATGATATCTGATTCATGGAATATCCTTGCCAGGTTAGTTACGGTAGAACTTCCTCCCAGTTTATCCGGGGCCACTTCTATAATATTGTATATTTGATTGAGTGTGATGGCGCCTTCTGATGCAAAGTCTATCCCCTCTATCCTGTAAGAGGGCGGCTTGTAATAACCTTCAGGCTCTCCTTCCATGACTGCCTTTGTCTTGAGGCACCTTGAAACCATCTCCACTGTCGTTGAACCGCATATAACCTTTTTACCCTTCATCTCCATAAATCTTTTTACTACCTTTTCGTCATCCACTTTCTTTAAGGGTGGTCCTGTAAGCACATTTAAAATATTTGATTCCCTGCACAGCATTAACACGCACGTTGTATCATCACCATAATCAGAGACAGATATCTCTTTAACCTTTTGGAGGACCTTGTTGGGTATTTCTTTTATGTCCACGCCCTGGGTAAGCAAACCGTCTACAAAATATGAGACATTTTGAACACCCCATCCCAGACGAAATTGCCTTCCCATGCCTGCCTGGCTTACACCGTCTGACACCATGATGATACCATCGCCATATTCAAGGACACAGTTTACCTCTGAAATGATTTCAAGACCCATAGGAAAAAATCTCTGATGGGGTAGATATGTGGCAAAATGTTTGCTAAGTAGAATGGGGGAAGGCATCTCGTATGAAATAATGGTAGCATGACCACTACTTAAAATCCTGCACACAGAAAAGGCTGCAAAGGGTATATTCGAGGTCCTTGCCTCATGAAGGGTGTCCACCAGCTTTTTGCAGGCCTCTCTTAAAGAAAAACCGAGTCTTAATAATTCCATAAGCCTCGATGCATTCATCACCGCCGCTATATTTGCCTTTACCCCTGTGCCCATACCGTCTGATAGGATTACGGTAGTGGCCTCTTCTGTTCTGTCCGTGATGATATGGTCACCGCATACTTGTGATTGTTTTTTCGGTGCCTGAGCTGCTACTATCTCAATATATTTTTTTGTTTCAATTGAATCAGGATTCATCGCCTTCTGTGAGACTCATGAGTTTTCTGACAAGCTCTTCACCCCGGGCTGTACTTTCGCCTAAAAATTGGGCAATAGTTTGTGCCATTTTTATCTGATGTTCTAAAAGTTCGCTTGCCTGCTGAAGAGTTTGAAGTTTTATCTCTTTGAGCTTTTTCTCGTTTTCCTGCTGGCTCGTTATATTGATAAAAATACCTACTATCTGCTGTTCCTGCTTGAGTATGTAAAGAAGCTCCCTGCACATGAGGTTATAGTGCGTGTGCGTCCTTACTATATCCAGACTATCTGCGGCACCGGTGATCAACTTTTCAAAGGGTGCGGGATCCATAAGATAGGATATGTGTCTACCCAATACTGCATCGGAACAGTAAAAGAACTTTTTAAATGCTGGGTTCACGGCAAGTATCTTGAGTTCTTTATCAAGGATCACAATACCGTTAGGTGTGGTGCTGAATATCTGGTCTGTTCTTCTCTCGGCAAGTCTTTTCATATAGGGTATACACATCTCAGGCTCTGCCATACCCTGCACAACGGCAATGGCCTTATCCCTGCAACTATCGTATCCACAGGCACCGCAGTTAAGCTGCTGCAGTGGATCCAGTTTACCTGTTTTTTCGAAAACCTTTTCTATCTCCTCTTCTGTTACCTCTCTAAAAATCCCTTCCTCTTTGTTGAACCGGGTATAAAACAGTGTTTCCTCTTCTATTTCAGGGATTATATGGATATGCTCTGTTTCTTTATTGTACTGGAGGAGGTCCTTTCTTTTTTCAAATATGTTTTTCTCAATATCGATGCCGGGTCCGTTTATGCAGCCCTGGCTGCAAAAAAGCGGCTCTATTAAGGTATAGGATGAATCTTCCGGTAGGCCTTCAATGAGCGATTTCACATTGTTTATGCCGTCAACCCTTAATAACTTTAAATCAAAGCCATCTTCTTCGAGACCTGCGGTCTTTATCATACCACCCGGCAGGGGGTATAACTGGGCAAGGTGTACAGGTCTCTCGTCAAAACTACTTTCCTCACAGTTTGAAAGATTTATACCTTTCTGATTGAGCCATATCATAAGCTCTTTGAAGGTAAGCACGCAGTCCACTATCCCTTTATTGGCAGGTTTTAATATCTCAGATTTTTTTGCAACGCACGGCCCTATGAAAATAACCTTTGTGTCTTTGCCTAACCTTTCTTTTAACATCCTTCCGTGGGCAAGCATGGGTGATACGATGGGGATGAGATTTTCTACGAGGTGGGGTTTGTATTTTTCAATGTAATTTACTATCGCCGGACATGCAGTGCCGATATAGGGTTTTGAGCCGTCCTTTTTTATGATTCTCAAGGCATGGGTTGAAACCTGATAGGCGCCGTGGGATGTCTGTCCTATATAGCGAAAACCAAGGGCCCTTAAGGCAGATGCAAGACGGGATACCTGCCATCTGTTTAAAACTGCTGCAAAAGAAGGTGCAATGCTTGCGGCAACCATGCCACTACTTTCTATAAGTCTCTGGGCGACATCTATATCGTGGCGAAAGGATTTTGCATTTTGCGGACATTCCCTTATACAGGTCCCGCAGGCAATACATCTTTTTTCATCCACATAGGCTTGCCCCCTCTCCATCCTTATGGCCTTCACAGGGCAGGCCCTTAAACACCTGTAGCAGTCTCTACACCTTGCAGTTAAGGTAAAGACGATCTGCCGGGAGATTGAATCATACATAAGACTCCACTTCTTTCTTTATGGATTCCACTGCCATTTCAACAGTGCAATGTTCGAGCACCCTGTTTCCTATGCGGGCAACAGGGCCCCTTTCGCAGGATTCAAAGCAAAAGGATGCACTCACATTTACCTTATTTTTTAAACCATTTGCATTGATATAATCAAGTATACCCCGTAATAATTTCTGAGAACCTCTTATAAAGCAGCTTGTTCCGAAGCAGACGTTCACCTCAAGACCTTTTTCTTTATCTCCATAACTTAAATGCATGTCTTCATCGGCTATCCTTTTCCTCGATTTATAATGGGTGTGAAGCAATGCATGGGATCTCTCACCTCCCACCTCGCCGAGAAAACTGTTATAAAGCTCTAATATGTAAGGATTGTCCTGGGATTTATGGAGTTCGAGCATCCTGTCGTTCTCGTATATGCCTTTTGCCCTTTTTCTCCTTATCTCTAAATCTACAAAAACAGGCTGACCGGCACCTCCCACGCACCCCCCGGGGCATGCCATTACCTCTACAAAATCATATTTCGCCTCATTGGTCTTAATCTTCTCAAGAATGTATCTGGCGTTGCCCAGTCCACTTACAATAGCCATGGAGAATTCTTTCTCGGCAAGGGTAAATTTTATCTCCCTTATACCGTTTTCACCCCTTACATTTTTGAATTCATAGTTTTCTCTCTTTTGGCCTGTTAGCTTTTCAGTGACATACCTCAATACTGCCTCGCTTACACCCCCGGAATTACCGAATATAACACCTGCACCGGTTTTAAAACCAAAGGGAAGATTAAAGGATTCAGGTTCAAGATCGCAAAAATTCAGTCCCATCTCCTCTATCATTCTGCCCAGTTCCTGGGTCGTTAGAACATAATCTACATCTTTTATGCCGTCGTGGGTAAATTCCGGTCTTTTTGCCTCGAACTTCTTTGCAGTGCAGGGCATAATGGAGACCACAACGATATCATCTTTTTTGACATCCAGTTGTGCAGAGAGCACCTCTTTTGTTAATGCCCCGAACATCTGTTGCGGTGAACGGCAGCTTGAAAGGTGATGGACGAATTCAGGGTAATACTGCTCAACGAATTTTACCCATGCAGGACAGCAGGATGTAAACTGTGGTATATACTCATTTTTTGTTATACGTCTTATAAATTCATTGCTCTCTTCGATAACCGTTAAGTCAGCGGTAAAGCAGGTATCATAGACCCTGCTAAAACCCATTGCCTTGAGTGCAGCCACGGTCTGACCTGTTGAGATGAGCCCTGGCTCAAGACCGAACATCTCACCTATGGCCACCCTCACTGCTGGTGCTATCTGGGCTATGACAATCTTTTTTGTATCATGAAGCGCCTTCCACACATCATCTACCTCGGATTTTGGCATAAGTGCACCTGTGGGGCATATACGGGCGCATTGACCACAGTTCACGCATTCCACCTTGTCGAGCTCTTTATTGAAACTGGGTGCAACCACTGTTTTTGCACCCCTGTATGCAAAATCAATGGCACCCACGGACTGCACCTCTGAACAGATACGGACACAATCACCGCATAAGACACATTTATTAGGGTCTCTTATAATGGATGGCGACGAATCGTCTACGGGAAGGTTTTTAACCTGACTTTTAAACCTGATACTGGTTATACCCAATCTTCTTGCCAGAGACTGGAGCTGGCAT
>CAZJOP010000133.1:0-5066 GCA_964547695.1 uncultured Syntrophorhabdaceae bacterium | reverse complement strand
ATCTCAAATCAAGCCTTGCAAACCTGTAACTTGTGCTCTCTGCCGGGGTCTGTTCGAGAACAACCTTTAGATTTTCGTTTCTCCTTATCTTCTCGGTAAGGAGATTCATATGGGATATGACCTTTAGTCCAAATTTCATTGCCCTGTTTGATTCATGGAGCTCCTCTCCTAAATGAACCTGAACCATCTCGTTAAGACCCACCATACCTATAAGGTGCGTTGCAAGGTCAAACCTCAGATAGGGCATATCATCCTGTTTCATGGTTAAAAGAGAAAGTGGCCCGTTTTCTCCCAGTGCCAAGAGTTTTTCAAGGAATACCCTTTTTTCCTTATGGGCACGGATTGCCAGGATAAACCTGTCTGTGAGAAGATCAAATAACTTTGCATCGTCCCCTTTTGCCAAATAGGCAATTCTGGGTAGATTTAAAGAGACATTCTGGAGTGCACAATAACGCATCCTCCAGGGCTCTTTCGCATCCCTTAAGTCCCTTTCCTCGAGTTTAAAGCTCAACCTGCAGCATTCGGATATCTTTGCCGTATCCCCTCTGTCGAAGACAAAGTATGTATTACCCTTGTCTGATGCCACATCGCAGATATGGTATAGAAAATCCTGCCAACCTTCAGTCTTGAAGAATTTCTCTGTTATGTGAACTATGGGCTTTGGGAAGAAAAATGGTCTTCCCGCACCGTCTCCCTCTTTATAGACCTCAAAGAGTTTCCATACGAATCTCTGGGCCTCTTTTTGGTATTCTCCGTATGTTTTACCTGTATATCTACCACCCGGGCCAATGGCAGGTGTCTTTTCAAAGTGTTTTGGCACCTCCCAGTATAGGTTTATATCAGAGAATATGGCCTGACCCCCTCTTGCCACTGCCTGCTGGGAGAATTCAAAGATGAGCATCTGGGCAAGCTGTTTCACATCTTCATCGCTCATGCCTTCAAGATATGGGGCAAAAAATATATTCACCGCATCCCAGCCAATGGCACCGGCAAAATTACTCTGTAAGGCTGCGGCAAATTTTATTAAATGGGCAAGGAGCACCTCAGGGTGTTTTGCAGGCTTTGCCATAGAGAGGGAGTGGGGCAGGTTAAGCCCGAATCTCTTTATGTATTCCAGGGATTGACCGCTACAGTACGGTCTATCTATAAAACCTAAATCGTGGATATGAATATCACCGTTCATGTGGGCATCTGCCACATCTTGAGAAAATACGGCTAAAAGGGCATATTCTTTTTTAATCCTTTCTGCAAGGGTAAGGTTTGTTGCCTCAGGCCCGTGTGGCACATTGGCATTTTCTTTATTGGGATGGAGTATCAAACTATCCACATCGTATATGGGCATACCGAGCCTTGTGTGCATCTTCCTTGCTGTTTCAAGACCCCTTTCTATGAGTTTTGCGTTCACGATCTCTCTGATAAGGGGTGCTGTGACCATCTTTACCCCGGCCTTTCTTATGGTCTGTTCCACCTCTTCACTTATCTCCTGTGCTGTCTTGTCGTCTATGAGTGTCTCCCTTATAAGGGCACTTACTATTTTCTCTCTATTCCAATCAGAGATGGTCTCTTCCGATGTCCTTACGAAGAGATTTATATCCGTTGTTTCCATTACTTCCCCCTTTATAACACTATATTTAGTAGGCTAACTGAATATATATACTATATTTAGTGATTTAATCTGTCAAGGGATTTTTAAAGATTTTTGATGAATTTTCTATAAAGGCTATTTTTCTCTTAATTTATAAATGGTTTCAGCGATCGTGGATGATAAAATGCCACCACCCAAAAGTATAAGGACTATGCCGAATACGACTGAACCAAAGATGGCATGATCTCTATTTATATACACATCCCTTATGGTTATTATGCCGAATACGATCATGACAAGGGATAAACTGCAAAATACACCAAAGACAAACCAAAAAAACATCCTGTTAGTTTTATTGTTCATTTACACCCTCTCGGACTTAAGCATCATTGCCGATTCTTCCGGTGTTGTGGGAACAACATAGAATTCATCTTCTCTTTTGTATTTAGAGGAACGCAGGTCTCTCGGCAAGATTTCTACGTGCCAGTGAAAGTAGTCATCTATTAAAAGGTTATCGTCCTGCCAGGGTGTTTTTGCCATATTGGGGGATGTATGGATAACAATGGTGTAGGCATTGGTTAATCTCTCGATGCGTTTCATAATGCCAGTAAAAATGGAGATAAAATCAATTTTTTTGTCTTTATCGTTAAGCTGTTCAAAGTGGGCACTATGATAGCGCGGGATAATCCACACCTCAAAGGGAAATCTCGAGGCAAAGGGACAAAAGGCTAAAAAACTGTTGTTCATGGCCACAACCCTAATATTCTGCCTTATCTCCTGTGAAACAATGTCACAGAACAGACACCTTTCTTTTTTACTGTAATGCATCCTCGATTGAGAAAACTCGAGCTCTAATCTCTGAGGGATTATGGGTGTTGCAAGGACATGGGAATGGGGATGGAAGATGTATGAACCTGCGAGCTCTCCATGGTTCTTAAATATCAGGATATATTTAAACCTCTTGTCTTTCTTTAAATCTAACACCCTGTCTTTGTATAACTCTACAAGATTGCCCAACTCCTTTTCTGTGAAAGCCGACATGGTTTTATTGTGGTTTGGATTTTCCACAATAATCTCATGGGCACCCACATTGTCCATCTTATCATACATGCCCTCTGCCCTTTTGTTTTCCTGTGCCTCTATTATAAAAATTGGATTGGAGGCAGGAAAACATCGCACAGCCCATGAACCATCTTCGTTTTTGATTTCCTTTATCGTTGGAGGGGTGAGGTTTTCGTTTCCTGGACAAAATGGACATGTCCCTAAAGATGAGTGTTTAATAATCGTATACCCTACCACACACCAGTTCCCTGTAACAGGGTCTCTTCTTAATTCTGCCATTTAAGTTAATCATAGTCTACAAAGTATTTTTTGTCAATTTTAATTAAAAATTTAATGATAAAAAAACATGTGACTTTAAATCTATTGAAAATAAAAGGTTTTTATGGTAAAACCCATATATGTCAAAAAACACAAATACAAACCCAATAAACAAAAACATCTTTATATGGCTTTTTATTGTTCTTTTAGGGCTTTTTATCTTTAACATTTACTACAAACCTAAAAAGACTTATGAACAGATAATTTTCAGCGATTTTGTAGAAGCCGTTAAGGCAAACAGCGTCCTTGCCGTAACCATTCAGGGCAAAAACATATACGGAACCTATAAAGACGGAAGGGAATTTAAAAGCTATGCCCCTGATGACCCGGAATTGATGAAGATACTCAGGGAACACAATGTAAAAATCAATGCAAAACCTGACGAAGAATCAGGTTTCTGGCAGAACATATTCATATCGTGGTTTCCCATGCTTTTGCTCATCGGTGTATGGATCTTTTTCATGAGACAGATGCAATCAGGTGGCGGTAAGGCAATGGCATTTGGCAAAAGCAGAGCAAGGTTATTTACGAGCAAAGAAAACAAGGTTACATTCAAGGATGTGGCCGGTGTAGACGAGGCAAAGGAAGAGCTTCAAGAAATTATTGAATTTCTGACAGACCCAAAAAAGTTCACAAAGCTTGGAGGAAGGATCCCCAAGGGTGTGCTTCTTGTGGGTCCACCGGGCACGGGAAAGACACTTCTTGCAAAGGCAATAGCAGGTGAGGCGAATGTGCCATTTTTTAGCATAAGCGGCTCAGATTTTGTGGAGATGTTCGTAGGTGTAGGTGCATCAAGGGTCCGGGATTTATTCAATCAAGGTAAAAAGAACGCACCTTGCATCATATTTATAGACGAGATAGATGCAGTGGGAAGACACAGGGGTGCTGGCCTCGGTGGTGGTCATGATGAAAGGGAACAGACCCTAAACCAGCTCCTGGTGGAGATGGACGGGTTTGAATCGAACGAAGGTGTTATTGTCATGTCCGCCACAAATAGACCTGATGTTTTGGATCCGGCTCTACTTAGACCAGGCAGATTTGACAGACAGATTGTGGTATCCACTCCAGATGTGAAAGGAAGAGAGGCCATACTTAAGGTACATACGAGAAAAACAGTGCTTGCCGATGATGTAGACTTAACCGTTATAGCAAGGGGGACCCCGGGTTTTTCCGGTGCAGATTTAGAAAACCTTGTAAATGAGGCCGCACTAATTGCTGCAAGAAGGGGTAAAAAGGCCATAGAGATGGAAGACTTCGAGCACGCAAAGGATAAGGTGCTCATGGGTGTTGAGAGAAGAAGCATGATCATACCCCTTGAAGAGAGAAAGATTGCAGCATACCATGAGGCAGGTCATGCCCTTGTGGCAAAGATGTTGCCCAATGCAGACCCTATTCACAAGGTCACCATAATCCCAAGGGGCAGGGCACTGGGTGTTACCCAGCAATTACCCATAGACGACAGGCATACATATTCAAAGGAATACCTCATAGATAACATAACGATACTTCTTGGAGGAAGGGCTGCAGAAGAGATCGTTTTAAAAAAATCCACAACCGGCGCTGGAAACGATATCGAAAGGGCCACAGAGATAGCAAGAAAGATGATATGCGAATGGGGTATGAGTGAAAATTTAGGCCCTCTAAGCTATGGGAAAAACGAAGAGCACATCTTTCTCGGAAAAGAGATCGCAAGACACCGTGATTTCAGCGAAAAGACCGCACAAGAAATAGACGAGGAACTGCGCAACCTCATAAACGGATGTTTTGAAAAGGCAAGGGAAATTATAACGACAAATATCACCACCCTTCATGCCATAGCAAATACATTGCTTGAAAAAGAGTCTCTTGACGGTCAGGAGATAGACCATATCATAAGAGATACCCAGGGTGAAAAACAATCTATTAATTAAAGATAGACCCCTTGTAATGGGGATACTCAATGTTACCCCTGATTCGTTTTACGACGGAGGCAAATACATTAAGGTAGAAGATGCCTTAACCCGTGCCTTCGAGATGATCAAAGAGGGTGTGGATATCATCGATGTCGGAGGAGAATCAACGAGACCCTTTTCAGAACCTGTTTCTGTGGATGAAGAATTAA
>CAZJOP010000132.1:0-5222 GCA_964547695.1 uncultured Syntrophorhabdaceae bacterium | reverse complement strand
GTGGCAAAGCTTGTTGATTTCTATACGGTTGTTATCGATGACAGGCCGGAATTTGCAAATAAAGAGAGATTTCCCGATGCAGACGAGATACTGGTTATGGATTTTGAATCCGTTTTTGACAGGTTGAGCTTTACAGGCAACGAATACGTGGTGATAGTTACAAGGGGACACCAGTATGATGCCTCTGTCCTTCAAGAGGTCTTGAGGCATGATTTTAAATATGTAGGCATGATAGGAAGCAAAAGAAAGGTAAAGATTATCCTGGAAAATTTAAGACAGATGGGCTTTAGGGAAGAATTAATAAATAAGGTCCATGCCCCGATAGGTCTTGATATAAACGCCGAAACTCCCCAGGAGATTGCCATAAGCATTGTAGCGGAATTAATAAAAGAAAGGGCAATAATTTGAATTTAGAAGATGAAGCATTAGACATAAACGAAACGGAAAAGATAGAGGAATTAGAAGAAAAAGGCCTTCCCATACCTTTTGATCCGTTAAAAAAATACCTCGCCGAGGTCTCAAAACACCCGGTGCTATCCAGGGAAGAGGAGTTTAAATTAGCAGAAAAGGTTTACAAATATAAAGACAAGGAGGCAGCACAAAAGCTCATTATTTCCAACCTTAAACTCGTGGTTAAGATTGCCCTTGAATATTACAATACCTATCTCAATATACTGGACCTTATTCAGGAAGGAAACGTGGGCCTTATGCATGCCGTGAAAAAATATAATCCTTATAAAGGCACAAAGTTTTCCACATACGCATCTTTCTGGATAAGGGCATATATTCTCAAATATATAATGGATACATGGAGTCTCGTAAAGGTGGGCACCACGCAGAGCCAGAGAAAATTGTTTTATCGTCTCAACAAAGAAAAACAGAAACTCGAGGCACTTGGCGTATTTCCAGCGCCCCAGCTTCTGGCAAGCACCCTTGATGTAAAAGAAGGGGACATAGAGAGCATGGAGAAAAGGCTATCTTACACCGATGTCTCCCTTGAATCCAAACTTTACGATGAGGGGGACGACACCATACTTGATACGATTAAATCCAATGAAGATGTGGAAGAGATTGTTGCAGAAAAAGAGAAGCAACTCATTCTTACAGAAAAGATAAATCTTTTTAAGACCACCCTTAATGAAAAAGAACTCTATGTGTTTGAAAACAGGATAATGGCTGAAGAACCCCTTACCCTTCAGGATATAGGAGAAAAATTTAACATCTCAAGGGAGAGGGTGAGACAGATTGAAAACAAGGTATTGAAGAAATTTAAAGAAAGGTTTAAGACCGAGCTAAAAGAGCTCGACTTCTAATCTTTCAAAAAGCACACCATAACGGACCCCATTGGCACTTACAATCACCTCTTTGATGGAAAAATACTCCATTATCTCTTTCAAAAGTATAATGCCCTGAAGGATTATGTCTTCCCTGTTTGCCTCAAGGCCTATAATGTTTTTCCTCTCACAGACATTTAAAGGCTTCAATTGCCTGATAATTTCATCGATTTCTTTATCCGTTATACTTATGCCGTGGATATACTCTTTTTTATATGTCTTGAGAGCTGTTTTTATGCTTGCTATATTTGTTATGGTGCCTCCTGTGCCGATCATTACGCAGTTGTAACCATCAAACACTGTTTTAAGATGTTCCTTTATAAACCTTTTCATGTTAATGAGTTCATCTTACAATGGTGGGTCGTGTTTTATAAAGCCCTCTGTGAGCTTAACGGAGCCTATGGGGATGGACACATAGTCGACAAATTCTGATTTACTTACCCTTATGATTTCTGTACTGCCCCCGCCTATGTCCACTATTATGCAATCATCACATCTAATTTTTTCATCTTTTAAAACAGAAAGATAGGTATAATATGCCTCTTCCTTTTCCGATATGATTTTGATGTTTAAGCCTGTGTCTTTTTCTACCTTTTTCAGAAACTCAATGCTATTTTTTGCCTCCCTGAGGGCGCTTGTGCCAACGCAGAGTATTTTATCCACTCCATGACTTTTTGTAATATTTAGATATGTTTCGAGGGCAATAATGGTTCTTTGCATAGCATGCCCTTGAATGTAACCTGTGTCTTTTAATCCCTCACCGAGTCTTGTTATGGTTGAAATATCCATGATTTCGTGGAGGGTGTTTTTGTCATCAACACTTGCTAAAAGCATAAGCACTGTATTGGTTCCTATATCGATAGATGCATATTTCATTGACATTACCCTGTAAAATAAATATTATAGCCACTGAAGTTTTTAAAGAGGCAATTAAGATGGACATAGGTGGTTTTATAGCATTCGGTTCTGGTTTACTTTCTTTTTTCAGCCCCTGTGTATTGCCCCTTGTGCCCTCCTATCTTATTTTTATCAGTGGCATAACCTATGATAATTATATCCAATCGCAAGGAAAGAAATACAGAAAAATTGTATTGATTCATTCTTTTTCTTTCATACTGGGATTCTCCCTTGTTTTTGTATCATTAGGGTTTGCATCGTCTTTTTTAGCAAGCCAGTTCTCTCAATATCAGGATTACATTATTAAACTGGGCGGTATTATACTGATTCTTATAGGGTTAAACTATCTCGATGTAATTAACATACCCTTTCTAAAAAAACAAAAAATGTTCCAGTTAAACAAAAGACCAACAGGTCTATTTGGTTCATTTTTAATAGGTATCACCTTTTCATTAACCTGGACCCCTTGTGTTGGGCCTGCCTTGTCTTCTATCTTGATGCTCGCATGGTCGTCTGATAAGACATGGCATGGGATTTATCTTTTAAGTTTGTATTCTGCCGGTATGGCCATCCCCTTTATTTTGTGTTCCTTTATCTTTGACAGGATATTCGATTTTGTTAAAAGATATAACTCTGTTGCGAGATTCACGCCGAAGATATTGGGTATCCTTTTGATACTCGTGGGTATTTCACTTGTTACCTCAATCTTTGCAAAAATAAGTTTTATTTTAAGTCAGATTTTTTAAAAGATGTGCCCCCGGCATGACTCGAACATGCGGCACATGGATTAGGAATCCATTGCTCTATCCGCCTGAGCTACGGGGGCAAAAGTAGGTTCAATTATAACACAAAACAGTAGAAAATTTGTAGTCAAATTAGAAAAACTTTTAAGGCCTTAATTACAATTTTTTCCCTGTCTAAGCTTTTAAAATGAAAAACACCTGTTATTTTAATGAAAAGATAAGGGCTTTAATTCAAAAAGGCAAAATCCTTTTTGTCAATAATCACAAAACTTTCTCTATGGTTTTTTTCTTCATAGTCTCTCAAATCGATAACTATTACAGTTTTATTGTCTGAGCTCCCTTTAAAGGTGGCGGCATTTAAGATCATGTCCGCTGCCTTCTGTGCGTCTTTTGCCTTCCTTGTCATATCTATTGCTTCCTGATTAGACAGCACATCCCAAATACCGTCGCAGGCTACCACAACAAAGTCGTTTTCTCTACCGAGAAGACCGCTTATGACAAACGGTTCTGCAATAACGTAGGGCTTTAGATGGGCATCTCCTATGGCACGACTCATTGCAAGTTCACCCTGCACCCTTGCAACACCGAATCTTATCACAAAGCCACCGGCTGCCTCGATACGGCTTTTTTCTTTTGGCGTGTCTGGTTTATGGTCTTCTGTCAAGACTTCACATCCTTTATGTGTGCCTATTATGGTTCTCGAATCACCGATATTGGCACTAAAAAATCTATCCTTTAATATGTAGAAATTTGAGACAGTGGTGCCGGCCATTATCCCTTTTTGGACTATGAAATTATCCACTGTAAGGCAGGACTCTCTAATAAATTCAGGAAATCTTGAATAGTCAGGATTTTCTCTAACAATCTCTTCTGAAATTAAGTGGAGAAAGTGTGGTGTAAGCATCTCGGAGCAGATAACAGCAGCCCTTCTGCCGTTATGACCGTCGTAAACCTCTGCACTGAAAAAATGTATTTTTTCTCTCTCGTATATTGCATATTCGTCTTCCATTTTGTCTCTATATCCTATGTCACTGGATATCCCAACTTTTATACCCATTTCAAGATTATTTTAGCATATTTGATGGATGTTGTTGTGAAAAAGACCCAAAATCAATATAATATAGCGTTTAAAAATGGTGTTTAATATAAAAATTCAGGAGGCACGCTATGTATACAGTTGTTCTTTTAAGACACGGAGAGAGCACATGGAATAAAGAAAACAGATTTACCGGCTGGACCGATGTGGACCTCTCAGAGAAAGGCGTAGAAGAGGCAAAGACAGCGGGCCAGATATTAAAAAAAGAAGGTTATGTGTTTGATATAGCCTTTACTTCTTATCTGAAGAGGGCAATTAAGACGCTGTGGATTGTCCTCGAAGAGATGGACCTTATGTGGATACCTGAATTTAAATCGTGGAGACTGAACGAGAGACATTACGGTGCCCTACAGGGTTTAAATAAGGCAGAGATGGCAGAAAAATTCGGCAACGAATTGGTGCATCAGTGGAGAAGGAGTTACGATGTTCCACCTCCAAAGCTTGAAAAATCAGACCCGAGATATACAGGAAATGATCCAAAATACAAAGATTTAGACGAAAAGGACATACCTCTTAGTGAGTGTCTTAAAGATACGGTAGTAAGGTTCATGCCTTACTGGCAGGATGTGATAGCCCCTAAGATATTGGAAGGCAAAAGGATAATCATTGTTGCCCACGGAAATAGCCTGAGGGCTCTCGTAAAGCATCTGGACAATATACCCGATGAAGAGATACCGAACTTGAACATACCAACAGGAATCCCCCTTGTTTATCACCTTGATGACAATTTGAAACCCATAAAACACTTCTATCTCGGTAATCCAGAGGAAGTTGAAAAGGCCATAAAGCAGGTCGCGGATCAGACAAAAAAGAAATAAAACGCTTAAAAAAAGACTAAGATAAAATATTGTATTTTGTGTCAGAGGGCAACAGATTGATTCCCTCTGACACAACAAATTGTTTTTTAATGTAATTTGTGAATTTTTTAACATATTGAAAAGATAGAATTTTTATTTTCATGCAATTTATGGCATTATACTTGCTTTTTTGTTTTCAGCATCGATAAAGTTTTTAAGTTTGTAAAAAAAATTCACAAGGAGGTCTAATGAAAAAAAATCTGTTTATCCTATTAATGAGTGTGTTTTTCTTCGTGCCCATATCTATAGGCCCTGTATCTTATGCCCAGGATAAGATACAGATCAAGATTTCAAA
>CAZJOP010000131.1:520-5330 GCA_964547695.1 uncultured Syntrophorhabdaceae bacterium | reverse complement strand
TCATTTAAACACCTGCCTTTTTTAATGTCACTGTGTCTGTTGATATAAAGGTGAGATATTTCTTAAAAATCTTATGGTCTCTTCCAAAACAACAAATGCCCTGTCTATCTGTTCCAATGTATTAAAAATCCCGAAAGAGAAAAGGAGTGTTCCCTGTGCAGTTGCATAATCTCTTCCTATGGCTATCAATACATGGGATGCCCTGAGAGACCCGGAGGCACATGCAGACCTTGTAGATACACATATACCCTTTTCATCAAGCATAATCATCATTGATTCACCTTCCACATAATCCACGGAAAAGGATACAAGACCGGGAAGGCTTTTTTCAGGGTGTCCGTTTAAAACTATATCGTCTATGGTCTTTAATTTGTTTAAAAAATATTCTTTCAATTTCAATAGATGTCTTGTCCTTTCCGGCATCTCGACCTTTGCAAGCTCCGCGGCCTTTCCCAAACCTACAATGCCTATCATATTTTGAGTCCCTGCCCTTTGATTGTTCTCCTGGGTGCCGCCGTCTATCAAGGGAAATATGGGGGTCTTTCCTCTAATGTACAATGCCCCAACCCCTGGCGGCCCGTAAAACTGGTTTGCAGCAAGGCTTAAAAGGTCTACATTTAATTCATTAACATCTATGGGTATGTTACCACACGAAGCAACGGCATCTGTGTGGAATACTATGTTTCTTTCCCTTGCAATCTTTCCTATTTCATCAATAGGCTCAATAGTTCCGATTTCATTATTGGCATGCATGATAGTTATAAGGATCGTATCGTCTCTTATGGCCTTTTCAACATCTGATGGATCTATAATACCGTAATTATCAACCGGGATGGTTGTTATCTGATAACCCATACGCATGAGCACCCTTAAGGTCCTTGACACAGATTGATGTTCTATATTTGACGTGATTATATGTTTACCCTTTTTTGCCTTGGCAAATGCCACACCTTTTATGGCATGATTGATAGATTCCGTCCCACCAGAAGTAAATACTATCTCTTCAGGTTTTGCATTTATCAGCTTTGCCACATTTTCCCTGGCATTATTCAGGGTCTCTATCGCCGCATCACCTAAGTGATGCTGGCTTGATGGATTTCCAAACCCATCCTCTTCTATATATTTAACCATTGCTTCTTTAACAAGAGGATGTAGCGGTGTTCCAGAGATATGATCAAAATATATCAACTCCATGACTTGGCTCCTTTCAATAAGCATTAAAAAATTTTATTTAGCAGGTATAGGCTTACCGCATTTTTTACAAAACGGGGCAGGCTCGATGAGTTCTGTATCACAGTATGGACAATAGCATTTCCCTTCCCTATCACCGATATATTCTACTCTTTCAAACTTTTTCGGCTCTTTTCGTCTACCCTCTTTCTTTGCGTAGTAATCCATGATTGCCTTATGTAGGGCATCTGCACCGAGGTTTGAACAGTGAAGTTTATTCTTCGGTAATCCACCGAGTTGTTCTGCCACAGATTTGTTTGTAATCTTTAAGGCCTCTTCAAGGGTTTTGCCCTTTGCCATCTCTGTAACCATACTCGACACGGCTATGGCAGCCCCGCATCCAAAGGTCTCGAATTTTATATCCTCGATCCTCTCGTCTTTTACCTTAATGGTAATCGTCATCATATCACCACATACAGGATTACCAACCTCACCAATGCCGTCAGGATTTTCAATCCTGCCCACATTTTTTGGTGACCTGAAATGTTCCATTACAGTTTCAGAGTATTGCATATTTACCCCCTTATACTCTTTTTCTTATTTAATATAAACCATAAAACTATCTTTTTAAAGTAAATCCATAAAAAACAAGATAATTTTACCATTACAATATGTTGATAATGGGCTTGATACATTTTATTGGTATTATGTATTTGTCAATGCCTTTACAATTACCCTGTCGGGCTCAAAAAAGTTATAGGTATGGAGGTCTTCTTTCTTTACCCATCTTATCTCATCATGGTCTTTTAGTTGAAATGTATCGGTTTTTAAAATGGCCTTGAATGCATGGAGTTCAATTGCAGACTGGCAATTAAGGATGTGTTTCACAGAACAGATAAATTCTCCTGCCTCAATTTCTACACCCAGTTCCTCTCTAATCTCCCTTGCAAGGCATTCTTTTAGTGTCTCCTTTTCCTTCTTTTTACCTCCTGGGAACTCCCAGAGATAGCCCATATATGCCTTCTTTCGCTTTGCAATGAGGATTTTGCCGTCTTTTTCAATAACAGCTGCGGCAACGGGTATATAAAAATTCGATTCCATAAATTAATCCAATGCATTTTTAAAATAAACCTTGTAAAAGGCTATTTCAATAATTTTTTGTCTCTTTTAGATTTTTTTGACCTTTACATAAAAAAAGTTATGTGTTACTGTGCAATTATGAACAACTTCAAGGGATTAGTAACAGGTTTGTCAGGAGGGTTTTTTGGTGGCCTTGTGGGTCTCGGCGGAGGTGTAATTATGGTTCCTCTTATGGTATTATGGCTGAAACTAAATCAGCTTAAAGCCCACGGAACAAGCCTTATCGCCGTTGTTTTTACAGGCCTCATTGGTGCCACTGCATATTTTTATAACGGCACAGTCGATGAAAAGGTAGCAGTAATCCTTGCTACCACAGCAACCATAACAGCGAGATCCGGGGCACTTTTTGCCCATACATTACCTGAGAAAAAGTTAAAAAAGGCTTTCGGTATATTTCTTGTTTCCATCTCCCTTCTCCTTTTAGGCAAAGGCTATATGTTTCAAACCACATTCCATACAATATGGTGGTTACGTGTTTTTATCTTTCTTGCAACAGGCGCATTAACAGGTTTTGTATCAGGCATGATGGGTGTTGGAGGTGGAACCATAATGATTCCACCCATGGTGATTCTAACACATATGCCACAACAGATGGCACAGGGAACATCACTTTTTGCAATGGTCCCTGTAGGTTTGATAGGTGCCTATACCCATTACAAATTGGGCAATGTGGAAAAAAGGATCGTCCCCGGGCTTGTTATCGGCGCTGCCCTGGGGGGTCTTTTAGGTGGCACCATAGCAAATCTCATCCCGGAATTTTATTTAAGGTTACTTTTCTCATTGATGCTCATATGGATGGGCATTCGCTTTATAAGAATCTCGGCCTGAGAAATATTTCAATGTTTCAGAAATTATAAGGCCTATTAGATTTTTATATCCTTGTCTCGTATAAAATTCATGATTATAGTTTGATATAAGGTGATAAAAATGGATAAAGACCTCGCCAACAGGATAGAAACCCTTGCAAAGCTAATGTTTAAGTCCCGTTATCTTGTGTGTTTTACCGGAGCCGGTATAAGCACAGAATCAGGACTACCTGATTTTAGAGGGCCTGATGGATTATGGACACGGATGGAAAAGGGACTGCCGCCCAAACAGACAGATAAACCGTGGCACCTATACGAACCGAATGCAGGTCACTATGCCATAGTGGAACTCCAGAATATAGGAAAACTAAAATTCTTAATTACCCAGAATGTGGATAACCTTCATTTGAAATCAGGCATCAAGCCAGAAATCATCGCCGAACTCCATGGAAATATTACAAAACTGAGATGCCCTCGATGCGGTATGGTCTATGACCGCTCATGGGGTTTCACTGTGTGTAAATGTGGTAGCCATCTTGTTTCAAGCACTGTTGACTTTGGTCAACCCTTACCTGAAAGAGACCTTATCCTTGCCTACGAACATTCACGAAAAAGCGACCTTTTTGTTGTAATCGGCTCAAGTCTTGTAGTAACCCCTGCTGCACATATGCCACAGGAGGCATTAAAACACGGGGCAAAACTTGTCATTATAAATCAGGGGGATACACCCTTTGACAGATATGCCCATTTGCGGTTTTACGAAAAAATTGGCGATGTATTACCACCAGCAGTTAAGCGTCTTAAAATCCTTATGGGCCTTGAATAAATCATCTCACAGGAAATTCTTCATCCCGATAAAAAAATTTGGTGGAGGTGGCGGGAATCGAACCCTCCATTACGACTCCTGACATATTAAAATCATTAAATTTATAATAGCCCGTTAATACTTTGTGGCCGATCTGGGTGTAAAATACACCCCACATCGAGCATATAATCTTATATCCATAGAACACTCTTTTATGTTTTCGGATTCAGTGTTTGAAATAAATTGATTATGTAAATAGTGACAGTGAGAGTGACAGGTAAGGGCCGGGAATCGATAATCGGGAATGGGGAATCGCATTAAAAACTTGTCACCAGTCACCAGTCACTTGTCACGGGTTTTTCACTTTTCACTCCTGACTTGTGACTTGTGACTCACACCGCAAGGTGTGCCGTCGCAATCCCTTCCGAATTGGAAGCCATTTTCAACTAATATGGGTGACAAGTTACATGTGACACGTGACAGGTTAGAATGATAGTGACAGTGAGAGTGACAGATAAAGGCCTGGAATCGATAATCGGGAATGGGGAATCGAGAATGGGGAATCGCATTAAAAACTTGTCACCAGTCACCAGTCACTTGTCACGGGTTTTTCACTTTTCACTCCTGACTTGTGACTTGTGACTCACACCGCAAGGTGTGCCGTCGCAATCCCTTCTATTTGAGGCCAGGGCTTCGCCAGTTTACAGTCAGGAGTCATGAGTCAAGAGTTTTTTTATAAGGGAAGTCAACATAGCCCTTATTTCTCTATAATCTGATTCAAAGCTATTGTAGCAATCATAATCAATGAAATTTAGTTCATACGATAGGAGCAACCAATATTCAGTTTCTGTTGCCTCTCGTCTTGCAACAACAAGTGAATTTTTAAATA
>CAZJOP010000131.1:0-510 GCA_964547695.1 uncultured Syntrophorhabdaceae bacterium | reverse complement strand
TATTTGAGGTCTTGTTTCCTACTTGTGACCCTGTGGAGTATTGTGATAACATAATGTCGCAATCCCTTCTATTTGAGGTCTGGTTTCCTACTTACAGGATGGCAAGAACTTTTGCCCCCGGAAAAAGTCGCAATCCCTTCTATTTGAGGTCTGGTTTCCTACATGTGGGGTGGTTTTGGACAGGAATCGGATCCAGTCGCAATCCCTTCTATTTGAGGTCTGGTTTCCTACCTCGACAGGTGGCAGGAATTCGGGTTTGACATTGACCGTCGCAATCCCTTCTATTTGAGGTCTGGTTTCCTACTCGTGTGGATTGACGAAATTGAAAAGAGCCTCGGGTCGCAATCCCTTCTATTTGAGGTCTGGTTTCCTACAAAAGGGAAAATGAGTAAGTGTGTAGTTTATCTTGTGTCGCAATCCCTTCTATTTGAGGTCTGGTTTCCTACATAGAAACACTACGAAAGGTATTCAGCGACGAGATGGGTCGCAATCCCTTCTATTTGAGGTCTG
>CAZJOP010000130.1:0-5396 GCA_964547695.1 uncultured Syntrophorhabdaceae bacterium | reverse complement strand
GGCATGTGTTAATGCCACTGCCTTTGCAGCAATGACATGCATGAGGGGGCCACCCTGGATTCCTGGAAACACGGCTGAATCAATCTTTTTGGCAAATTCCTGTTTGCATAAAATAAGTCCACCCCTTGGACCACGCAGGGTTTTGTGGGTAGTAGTTGTAACAAAATGGGCATATTCAATGGGGCTTGGATGATAACCTGCAACAATGAGGCCTGCAATGTGGGCAATATCTGCCATGAGATATGCACCTACCTCATCGGCTATCTCTCTAAATTTTTTAAAATCTATGATTTTCGAATATGCACTGGCACCGGCAACGATTAATTTCGGTTTTTCTTTTTTTGCAATATCTCTTATCTCATCGTAATCGAGCATCTCGTCTTTTTGAGAAACCTTATAGCCAATAGTTCTATAAAGTTTTCCAGAAAAGCTTACCCTTGCGCCATGGGTGAGATGGCCTCCGTGGTCGATATCCATGCCGAGTATGGTATCCCCTATGTTCAAGATGGCATAATACACGGCCATATTTGCAGAGGAACCGGAATGGGGCTGAACGTTTGCATGTTCTGCGTTAAAGAGCTTTTTTGCCCTTTCTATGGCAATTTCCTCAATACTGTCAAGGTAATAACATCCACTGTAATATCTCTTAAAAGGGTAGCCCTCTGCATATTTATTTGTTAAAACGCATCCCTGGGCTTCGAGTATATCTTCAAACACGTAATTTTCAGATGCAATCATTATGAGGCTATACTCTTCCCTCTCTATTTCTTTTTTTATCAATCCATAGATTTCACTATCTGACTGCTCAAGCTTCATTTTTGCTTACCTTTCTAATTAAATGCATTTTTAATCATTTCATAGAAAATGGGCTTTTTCCCACTCTGTAATCTTTTCTAACCTCTTTTCGTGTCTACCGGCGTCAAAGGGTGTTGAAAGCCATGTCTTTACTATCTCTTCTGCAATACCCTTTCCTAAAATCCTGCCACCTAAAACAAGGATATTGGCATTGTTGTGCCTTCGGCTCTGGATGGCAGTATATAAATCGTTAACAAGGGCTGCCCTAATCCCTTTTACCTTATTTGCCACCACACTCATCCCAATACCTGTGCCGCAAAAGAGTATGCCTGTCTCTGCCTTTCCATCTGATACTGCCTTTGCCACCTCAAAACCGAAATAAGGATAATCCACAGAGGCCTCGCTGTCAGTCCCAAAGTCTAAAACATCGTAACCTGCCTCAATCAAGATATTTTTTATGTGCTCCTTTAGTTCGTATCCAGCATGGTCAGCACCTATTGCAATCTTCTTCAAGGTTCATACCTCTTGAATATAAGTGTGCAGTTTGTTCCTCCGAAGCCAAAGGAATTGGATAGTGCCACATCAATTTCATGTTTTCTTGCCTTATTGGGCACATAATCAAGGTCACAGTCAGGATCAGGGGTTGTATAGTTTATTGTGGGAGGGCATATCTGGTCTCTTATGGATAGAATGGTAAATATGGCCTCCACAGCACCTGCTGCGCCTAAGAGATGGCCGGTCATGGATTTTGTGGAACTCACAGGTATCTTGTATGCCCTTTCACCAAATACCTTTTTTATGGCCAGCGTCTCTATCTGGTCGTTTAAATCCGTTGAAGTGCCGTGGGCATTTATGTAATCCACATCCTCTACAGATAGCTGTGCATCCCTTAAGGCCATTTTCATGCACCTTATAAATCCATCACCGTCAGGGCATGGTGCAGTGATGTGATAGGCATCACCGTTATATCCATAGCCTGCTACCTCGGCGTAAATCTTTGCGCCCCTTGCCTTTGCATGCTCAAGCTCTTCCATAATGATAATCCCTGAGCCTTCCGCCACGACAAAGCCGTCTCTGTCTTTATCAAAGGGTCTGGATGCCTTTTCAGGTTCGTCATTTCTTCTTGAGAGGGCCTTCATGGCATTAAATCCGCCTACGGTAAGGGGGGTTAAGTTTGCCTCTGTGCCCCCTGCTACCATCACATCTGCATCTCCATACTGGATGATCCTGTACGCATCCCCTATGGAGTGTGCACCTGTTGCGCAGGCCGTTACGATGCAGAGATTAGGACCTTTTATGCCATGCTGCATGGCAATATGACCTGGGGCTAAGTTTGCTATAAGCATGGGTATGAAGAAGGGGCTTATCCTTCCAGGACCCCTTTCCAATAAAATGCTGTGGTATTTTTCAAGGGTTGGCAGACCTCCAAGGCCTGTACCTACTACCACACCCACCCTTTCGCTATCCTCTTTTTCCATGTTAAGACCGGCATCATCCATGGCAATCTTTGTGGCAGCAAGGCAGTATTGGATAAAAAGGTCCATCCTCTTTATATCTTTTGGAGGGATATATTCTTCTGGATTGAAATTTTTTACCTCACCGGCAATCTTTGTTTCAAAGTTTGTCGTGTCAAATCTCGTTATAAGGGAAATACCTGATTTTCCGTTAAGTATGTCCTGCCATACGTTATCTATGCCAATCCCACAAGGTGTTACAAGGCCGACTCCTGTTACAACAACCCTTCTTTTCAATTTGCTACCCCTTAACTATTTATTTGCTAAACGCTCTTCTATATATTTTATTGCATCACCCACTGTCTCCATCTTTTCTGCATCTTCATCGGGAATCTCGATGCCGTATTCATCTTCAAGGGCCATAATGAGCTCAACTATATCTAGTGAATCTGCCCCGAGGTCATCTATAAATTTTGCCTCAGGCACCACCTCTGATTCTTTAATCTCGAGCTGCTTAACAATGAGTTCTTTAACTTTTTCTGCTACTGTCATTTTTTTACCTCCTGAATTTTTTATAATATGCAATTTGCCGCCATCTTATTTCTGAATTAAAACTACATATAAAGACCACCGTTTACGTTTATCACCTCCCCTGTGATATAACTACTGTATTTTGAGACTAAAAAATAAACAACATGGGCAATGTCCATAGGTTCGCCTAATCTTTTTAAGGGAATTGCCTTAAACATCTCTTCCTTTGTCTTTTCATCGAGGCTATCAGTCATCATAGTTTTTATAAATCCGGGGGCAATGGCATTTATTCTTATGCCTCTTTCTCCGTATTCCCTGGCAATGCTTTTTGTAAACCCTATAATACCTGCCTTACTTGCCGCATAGTTTGCCTGGCCTGCATTACCCATGACCCCTGCTATGGAAGATATATTGACAATACTACCCCCTGTTTTGAGCATATGTCTTATAGCAGCCCTTGTGCAATTGAATACGCTCTTTAAATTAACCTTGATGACCCTATCCCATTCTTCTTCTTTCATCCTGATTAGAAGTTTATCTGCCGTTATCCCTGCATTATTTACGAGGTTATTAAGCCTTCCAAAGGTCTTTACCACATCGTCTATTGCCTCTTCAACGACTTTATATTCCGAGACATCCACATTATAGAATTTTGCATTTACACCCTTTTCCCTTATCTTTTCTGCCACATCATTGCCGTCGATGATGTCAAATATAACAATATTACCCCCTTTTTCTGCAAGAAACTCGGCAATTGCCTGTCCAATGCCCCTTGAGCCACCTGTTATGATTGTCACCGTATCTTTCATGCAATAACACCCCTTATGGATTCTATATCCTCTAATTCTTCAATACCTATACATGACACATCTGGAGCTATTCTTTTTATGAGATTTGTAAGCACCCTCTGTGGCCCCACTTCAAGAAAAACCTCCACCCCTTCCTTGACCATTCGTTTCACCGAATCCTCCCAGAGCACCGGGGAAAACATCTGTCTGAAAAGTTTATCCTTTATCTTTTCCTTATCATATGTGGGTTCTGCATCTACATTTGAAATAACAGGGATCTGTAATTCTTTTGCCTGGATATTGTTTAATTCCTCGTTTAATCTATCTGCCGCAGCCTTCATTAATGGGCTGTGAAAGGGCCCTGACACGTTTAAAAATACCGCCTTTTTGTAACCTACACCCTTTAATCTTTCCACTGCCTCTTTAAGGGCATTTATATCCCCTGAAAGCACTACCTGATCATGGGCATTTAGATTTGCAGGCACACATACATAATCATCACGGGATATTTCTTCTAAAACAGGTATAACCTTATCCATATCAGGACCTATTAAAGCCACCATCCCGCCTTTTCCTTTTGGACATGCCTCTTCCATAAAAAGCCCCCTTTTTCTTGTAAGCATAAGGGCTTCTTGAAAGGTAAAAAAACCGCTCACGAGAAGGGCTGTCCATTCACCGAGGCTATGTCCTGCCACAAATGCAGGTTTAATATCCGTCTTTTCCTTTAATACATTCCAGATTGCATAGCTTGTAAGAAGCAATGCCGGTTGTGTATTGAATGTCTTTCTCAATTCATCTTCAGGACCATTAAAGCAAAGTTCGGTTATGGAAAATCCCAGCACCTCGTCTGCCTTTTTATAAATGGATTTTATATAATCAAAGTTTTCGTATAATTTTTTTCCCATGCCCACCTTTTGTGAACCCTGGCCTGGAAAAACTACACCGATCTTTTTCATATAACCTCTCCGATATTTTGTTATCTTTTTCTTGAGATTGATTCTTTTACAAGTTCCATGGCAATGACGTTTCTCTGAATCTGGTTTGTCCCTTCATAGATTTGCAGTATCTTTGCATCCCTCATCATCTTTTCCACAGGATATTCCTTCATATAACCGTATCCTCCAAATATCTGTATGGCATCCACGGTCACCTTCATTGCCATATCGCTTGGAAATACCTTACTCATGGCAGAGACCTTTGATGTATCTTTAGGATTGCTGTCTATGTATCTTGCCACAGCATACACAAGGGCTCTGGCTGCCTCGATCTGTGTTGCCATATCGGCAAGCATGTGCTGCACAGCCTGGAAGGTGATAATCTTTTTTCCAAACTGCTCTCTCTCCCTTGCATATTGCACCGCAGCATCAAGGGCACCCTGAGCAACACCTACTGCCTGTGCGCCAATCCCTGGCCTTGTCCTGTCAAAGGTTCTCATGGCAAGGATAAAACCCAAGCCTTCTCTTCCTATAACATTTTCTTTAGGAACCTTGCAATCCTGAAATATGAGCTCTCTTGTGGCAGATGCCCTGATGCCGAGCTTTTTTTCCTTTTTTCCAAATAAAAAGCCTTCCTGTCCTTTTTCTACAATAAATGCCGTGGCACCTCTGCCGCCTTTTGTTTTATCCGTCAAGGCAATAACCGTATAGATTTCTGCCTCACCACCGTTTGTTATCCATTGCTTTGTGCCGTTTAGAATGTATTCATCACCTACTTTTCTTGCCTCTGTCCTTATACCCTGGGCATCGCTACCTGCATTGGGTTCTGTTAAGGCAAAGGCAGCAAGCCTTTCTCCTCTTGCTATCTGGGGCAGGTATTTCTTTTTCTGTTC